>JAJXRJ010000012.1:0-15012 GCA_021629085.1 Oscillospiraceae bacterium
ATATTCTTTTTTTGTCTATTTTGGGGCTTTAAACCTTGAATGCCAATATTGGTTTTCCAATATCTTCCATATACAATACAAATCCCCCCGGTTTTATCAAAAACCGGGGGGATGCTTAATCCTTCAGCTATTGAATGGTCTCGGTAGCGCTAAGCGGTAACATGCTTTCCAAATCTGACCACAGCATGAGCTTGGCATAAGACGCGTCCGTTATAGCGGGAAGCGCCTCAGTAGAAATGACAAACTCTTTTATACTGCCCGCACCAATGGTTTGCGGCTCAGTCTTTAAAACAGCTGTCAGCTCCCCGCTCCCATCATAAATGGCCAAAATCAAAATGCCGCTCACATCCTCCTGCAAATTGCTCTTGACCGTCTTGGTCACTGAAAACCCGCTTTCGCTTGCAAATGTGCCGCGTTTGACGGCCTTAGAAACATCGTAAGAGGTTCCGCTTGAAATGGTAAAAGATTGCGCATCTGTCGTCACCGTTTCGCCGTCTGAGAAGGTGACCTCCGCATAAACCTCATATTGGCCGGCCGCAAGGTTTATCAGCCGCAGGCTGTAAGCCGAACCTTTATTCCCATACGGGCCGGGCACAGGATTGCCGTTCACATAAAACTTCACATCTTCCACGCTTTTGTTAAATGCGCAGGATGTATCGGCGTTTACCAGCACGCTGTCGCCGCTTAAGAAGTTCCCGCTGGATTGGATGGAGGTAATCTTGGCAGCGTTTGGCGTGTCGTCCGCCACATTATACGCAAGGTTTAACGAAACCGCCTTGGCAAGCGCCACTTCGCTTGCGCCCGGAATCTTCTCAACGCGGATGTTGTCAATGCACAGCACAGCCGAAGCCGCCTGATTGGCAGTGCCGCCGGGAATCTCCGACTGTTCAATGGAAAGCGCGTTTACCAAACCTGCCACTGTTTCGTTGTTAACCGTATATTCAAACTCAAAATCCGTCCAAACGCCTGCCGGCGCATTCTGATAATTGATATAGCCGCCGGATCTCTCCAGGTTGGTTGCAGCGCTGGAGCCGCTTGTGTACGCCGCATCAGGGATGGTTGACATAAAGCCGCTTAAAATTTTGGTGTCGCTCTCTGGTTTTACTGAGAAGGAAACACGGTATTTTGTCCCTATATCACTGTCTGTCAAGAAAAGCTTGCCCAGAGAATTCACAAACCGAGTCCGCGAATAGCTGTACCTGAGATTGGAAAGCGCTAAAAAGCTGTTGCCTTCCTCGGTGACCACTTCCGCCACCACCGAATCCTGCCCGCCATACCGGATATCACGCGGAACCCTGATTTCGCTGCCGTCTTCAAAATCCCGGTCAAACACAACCTCGAGCGGCGCATCCTCAGTGGTGAATGCAAACACCGCCTTGGAATTTTGCGGGAGGGATTTTACATAGTCGGTCACGTCAATGGTTTTTGCCCCCGCCGTTCCTGCGCTCACCGTGCCCAGTTTATCGCCGCCAAATGCCTGTGAAGCAATAATGGAATTTGTGCCGGTGTTATTTGCCGGCGCATTGTTGTAGGTGATGGTGTCCTTGTCAAATTCCGCATCGGTAAGCGCCCACACATCCATTGTCTGTTCGCTGTCCGCACCGTCAAACAGCACGTTGAGGTTTAACTCTGCAGATTTTATTAAGAAGGGGTCTTTTTCAACCGCAAACGATGCATAGGCCTTTTTGGCATTCACCGCGCTGTCAATATAATCTGCACTTTTTACCACAAACGGGCTTTCGTTAAAATAGCTGTTTGGCGCATCCGCCCTTACAGCGTGCATGGCAAGCGCTTGGTTCTGCGTGGTTTCACTGCCTGAAACGGCAAGATGCGGTCGCACTGCATCGGAAACCAGCACAGATTTTATATTATCAACATAAATTTCATTGGTAAGTACATACGACCCAATTACCAAAGCGGTGCGGGTGGCCTTATTTGCAACCATATCCTCTGTGATGGTGAAGGTCAGCGTGCCATCGTTCCAGCTGCCGCTTGTAAGGCCGCCCTTTTGCACAAAGGCAGTGGCATCGTCCAATGAGCTGCCAGTGCCGTTTGCACCGCCCAGGCCGCCCATTTTGTAGAGCACCGTACAGTTGCTGCCCGAGTCGCTCACCGGGCGGTACTGGAAGGTCACCTGATAGGTTTTTCCCACATCCGCGGCGGTGAGCCTGTTTTCCCCGTTGATTAAGAATGGGATGGAAACAGCCGGGTTATAGGGGTTGTAGTCATCCGTTGTAACCGAGTCTTTGTAAAAATGCAACGCTTTGGAGCCGTCTTCCCCGGCGTTTTCCAAAATTTCAACGCTCGAATGTGATGCGTCAGAAAGCTGCATCTGCGAAAGGTCAAAGTCCGCTTCCTCAAACGTATATTCCTTTACGGTGTCCTGCCCGGTCAAAATTTCAACCGGCTCGCCCGAAACCTCGCAGGTGATTTCGTCATACCACACATCGGCTGTTGTGTAAAACGCGCTCAAAACAAGGCAGGCCCTCTGCAAGTTTTGCGTTTGATCCAACAGCTCTTTGGTAATGGTGAAGGTTGTGGTAATTTCCGTCCACACGTTGTTGTCGATTTTCGTCTGCTTTTTATAGGTGCCGAGCGCGCCGCCCATCTGTTCTATCTCGCTTGTGCCGGAAATCCCATTTACGCCCAAAAGGTTTTGCCGCGTGCCCGATCCGCTTGCGGCGATTGCCGCCACAATTGTATTTTTATTCGTCCCGCTGATTTCGTTTAACCCCTTTGCCCACATAGAAACCGTAATGGTTTTCCCAATGTCCTCCTCTGACCAGGTGTTGTCCGGGTCGAGGAAGTTTTTGACAGTAATCGCTTCAAAAAAGCCGGTAGAGTCCGTACCGGAACGCTTAAAGTGCAGCGCGTGCCCGGTATCGCCATAGCCGCCTTCCACCACTTCAATCGAGGATACGTTGGGATGGGACAGCGTCAAGTCATATTTTGCAATGTCGCTTTCAAAATCGATGGCCTTTTGAATATTCTGGTTTTGTGCAACAAAGATAAACGTGGCGTTTTGCGCGCCCGCATCCTTTAGCATTTTCACATATTCCGTCACATCGATGCTCTTTTCGCCCGCCTCTGATGTGTCAACCTGGGCAAGCGGCGCGCCGCCGTAAACAAAATCGGTCAAAACGCCGCTGCCGTTAATATCGTTTGCAACCGCCACATTCCAGCTGATGGTATTGTCCCACAAATCCGGGCCGTAGAAGTTTTTGTCCGTTGCAGACGAAGGCGCTGCGTTTAAGTCGCCCGCATCCACGCCATACACCGACAACACCTGTTTGGCAGGGCTTGCCGTGGTGAATTTAAGATTCACCTGGGCAGCGGTATCCACATTGTCGAGCGGTACCAGCACATACCCCTTTTGCGCACCGGCTGAATATGCGGCATCCGCACCTTTTACGTACAGGTTTATTTCATCTGCAAAGTTTTTGTCTGCATCCTTGCCGCTCACAACTGTTACCGCATCGCCCGAAACGCTTTCCGAATTTCCAGCAGTGTCCAGCAAAAGCCGTGCCGCGGGGTAAAGTGCAGTTGCGCCCTCTTTGGACACAATCTGGTTGGGGCTGGAGAGCAGTGTCACTAAAATATCATCCACATACAACGTGGGGACCACTGTAGACGTTTGAATGCCGACAAACTGCGTATTTTCCGCAAGCATTTCCTCGTCCACCGTAAATTCATATTCCACCTTGTTCCAGCGGCCGGCGTAAATACTGAAGTTTTCACTCTCACGGGCCTGCGTTCCATATTTTTCCCCAGTCGGCGAATAGACGCCAAGATTGAGGATGCAATCCTGCACCGGCTTGACGTACATGGAAACGCGGTAAACATTTCCCACGTCCTCGCTGGTCAGGGGCGTCTCCTTAAAGCAGTTCACAAGCTTCATGCGGGTGTAGTTATACTTCCGCCCGCCAAATTCGAGGCATTTTTGCCCAGTGTTGGCATCGGTGGACACAATGTTTGCCGTACCGGTGCCGCCGCCCCATCGATAGTGTGTGTTCTGCTCAAACGTATCCATATCTTCAAAATCGTAATGGAGCGTATCTTTTTGCTGGATGTCCGACGACAGTGCAAAGGTAGCATCCTCGCCCGAAAGGCTCTTTACGTACTCGGTCACATCTATCTGGTTCCCAACCGGGTCTGCTGGGAATGCCGCCAGCTCCTTGCCGCCATACACAGCGTTGGACAAAAAGCCGGGCGCATCGGTGTTATTTGCCGGCGCATTGTTCCAGGTAATGGCCGTTTCATCCCAATCTGCAGCGGTTAAGCCGTAAATTTTGTTTTTGTAGTTGTCTACCGAACCTTTCAACACCAGCGTGGCCTTGCTGACATCGGAAAATCCCCCGTCGCGGTGGAAGCCCAGGTAGGCCTTCTGCATGCCGTCTTCATAAGAGACGTCTGCAAAAGCCGCACTGCCGAAATTTTCGTCCGGATGCCGGCTGTCGACATACGCGTCTTTGGAAACCGTTACCGTTTCATTCCCCTCTGTTTGGAACCGTTTTGTCATTGTCTCTATTACTGCCACTCCATCTTCGCCCTTGCAGGTATTGGTCACTTCAATTCTATATTTGGTTCCAATGTCCATAGAATACGAGATAAACTGGAACTTGGTATTCCCGTTATACGCCGTCCATTCGCCGGCAACTTCTGCGCCCGTGGCTTCGTTGATCACTTTGACGCCGGCCTTTACCGAATCAAAATCCATCGCCCGTGAAAACTTCACCTCAATGGGCACAAACGGCGTTGCAAAGCTGGTTTTGTCAAGCGGCGTCAGCCACAGCACAACAGGCGGTTCTTCGCGGTATGCTGCGCGGATGTGGTTGTCAAAAAAGTCAAAATATGCCTTGTAAAGATCCATGCCCCGCTTTTCATCATAGCCACATGGATACGTGTGCCCCAGGCCCGGCACATCCATACACAGCGATTCCAAATCGCGCGCCTGCAGCCCTCTGTAAACCGGCGGCCACAGGGTGTAAAACCCGCCGGTGGTGTCCTCTGTGCCGCAGGAATTTAAAATGGGTACAGCGGTTTCGCGCGACTGCGGCGCGGTGAAATTGAAGAAATTGTGAAATCCCGGGCCAGAGCCGGAATAGGTGACAGTGACATTGCTGGAAATCTCTGTCCCGTCCTCATAGGTGAGCCACGGCTGGGGTTGGGGCGACTGCGTTGGGTCCAGCCCCTGGGTGTATTCCTCGCCAAACAGCTCCGGCTCCCCTTTTTCTAAATGCGTGGTATCAGAAAGTATCGCGGGCCCGGTGGACGATTTGGAAAAGCCCCAGGTGCCCATATAATCTGCGCTGTAGCCATATTCATTGGCAAGCTGCCGCACCCGCCGCACTGCTGCGGAATGCGAACGGTTTGCCGTATATTTGTACAGCGAAAACGCTTTGTCCAAATAGCCGTAGTGGTCGTTTCTGGACATGGGAATATACTCGTGGTCATAAATGACGCCTGCATAGCCGTTCATTACAAATCCGGTAAACACCGGGCGATCAGCCCTGCACGCAGAAGCAGGACGGGTTTCGCTGGAGGATGCCAGCATGTAGACCGGAACCACTTCTTTGGGCTTGGAAGGATATATGATATCCAGCTTCAAATCCAGGTCAATGGGTGTACCGTCCTTTTTGATACAGTCCGTGATGGTCTCGGCCGTTGGAAGCAGGTTGCCGTTATTGTCCGTCTTCTGCCCGGCATAGTATTCGTTCCAAACGTCAATGATGTAGTTGATGGTCCCATTGGGGGCGTGCTTGTCAAGTTCAAAGTACAAAATGTCCCGTTCAATCCGGCAGCCGGACGGAATGGGATACGTATAGCCAAGCGCGTGTGGCTGCCCGTTTAAGTACTTTCCACTTTCATTGATGCTTGCCACAATGGTTTGAATGCCCCAGTCGATATCCGGCGAAACCGCGCGGGGATCGTTTTGATAATCCAACACGCAAACAATGTAGCCTTTCTCCAGCAAATCGGTGACGATGGAGACATCGTCTTCCGTGCCGATTCTTGGCATGGCGTGATTGGTGATGTACACGGCAACCGGCGTATTTTTGTCCGATGTGCCTTTTAAATACGTGTTGATGCCCACGCTCACACCCGTATAGCCGTCATCCACAGTGCCGCTAAAAACGAGATAATCTGAAAACGCCTGGTAAATCTCGCTTTCAGCTTGTACGCTGACTGCAAAATTGGGCATACATGCCAGCATAAGCGTCAGCGTCAAAACCAAACAAACAACTTTTTTCATGCGGTCATCTCCTCCTTTTCTAGGTCTATCATATCACGCTGGAGACGTAAAAAATTATCTTTTTTTGCCCTTTTTAAAAATTTATATTCTTTTCTTGCTGTTTTTCGTTACGATTTCCACATACAAAAAGAACCCCCGTTCCCATAGGCAGCGAAGGTTCTTTTTTCAGACGCTATTTTTATTTTACCGAACCGCTTTTGAGCTCCTCTAAACACTCGGTACACACCATTTTCTCTTTATAGGCAATTACACCACGTGCATTGCCGCAAAAAATGCAGGACGGCTCATATTTTTTTAAAAAAATCATATTGCCCTCCACAAAAATCTCCAACCCGTCTTTTTCTGCCAGGTTGAGCGTTTTACGGAGCTCGCTGGGCAGTGTCACCCGCCCAAGCTCGTCAATTTTGCGCACAATTCCGGTCGATTTCATCATGGTTTTCCACTCCTTCCTCGTGTGTCTTTTAGAATATAGCATATCTCCTAAAAATTGTCAATATCTGGGAGTTTTTTCATATTTTCCCATCTTAACTCATACACTTTCATGGAAGGAGGTGCTTCGATGATCAACTATATCTGGGGATTTTTAATGTTAGCCTCCCTTGTGGTTTCCATGTTTACCGGCCGGGTGGACGAAACCATTCAGGCCGCCTTTTCCGGCGCAAACGGGGCCATCACTACCATTTTGGGGTTTGCGGGTGCCATGGCCATGTGGACCGGCATCATGAAAATTGCCGACAAATCGGGGCTTGTCAAAATCTTTTCCAAGCTCATCCGCCCCTTGACCCGTGTGCTGTTTCCAAAGCTCAAGAAGGGCTCAGACGCGCTAAACGCCATTTCCATGAACATGGTGGCAAACATTTTGGGGCTTGCAAACGCCGCCACACCGCTGGGTTTAAAGGCCATGGGGGAACTGGAAAAATTAAACCCTCACCCAGGAACCGCCACAACCGATATGTGTATGTTTGTGGTGTTAAACACCGCGTCCATCCAGCTTATCCCCTCTACGCTCATCGCCATCCGCGCCTCTATGCAGTCTGCCAACCCGTCTGAAATCATCCTGCCCATCTGGATTACCTCTATCATCACCGCAACCTGCGCCTGTGTCTCAGTAAAGCTTGCATCCCGCACCCGTGCAGAACGCGCGTTTCAAGCATGCGGGAAGAAACGGAGGATCACGGCATGATTGCATTTGTCAACACCGTATCCGCGTTTGCCGTACCTGCCATCCTGTTTCTCATCCTCACCTACGGCATTTACAAAAAAGTGCATATTTACGAATGCTTTATGGAGGGCGCAACCGACGGTATCAAGATTGTATTTGACATTTTTGCGCCTATTTTGGGCATACTGGTAGCAATCAACATGTTTCGCGCGTCCGGCGCGCTTGAAATCCTCACATCCGCCTTTGCACCCATTGCAGAGCGCATCCATTTCCCTACTGAAATGCTGCCGTTTGCCATTTTGCGGCCCATTTCAGGCGGGGGCTCTCTGGCGCTTGCAACCGACATTTTTAAAACATACGGCACCGATTCATTTGTGGGACGTGCCACCTCCACGCTCATGGGCTCCACCGAAACCACTTTTTACACGCTCACCGTGTATTTTGGTGCAATTGGCATTAAAAATATCAAATATTCCCTGAAATGCGCGCTGTTTGCCGACCTTGTTGGCATGTTTGTGAGCGTCTGGGTGTGCTATCTCATCTTCGGCGGGTAAATTGGGGCTTGCATAAATGTGTGAAAAATGGTAAAATATTGAAATACCACCGGGTAAAATCCCGCGGAAAGGAACGTGTGTAAATTGGACAAGTTTTATATCACCACAGCCATCACCTATACCTCGCGCAAGCCGCACATCGGAAACACTTATGAAATTGTGCTGACCGATGCCATCGCGCGGTTTATGCGGATGATGGGAAATGATGTGTTCTTTTTGACCGGCACAGACGAGCACGGCCTGAAAATAGAAGAGATCGCACGGGAAAGCGGCGTGACCTGTAAAGAATATGTGGACGGCGTGGCGGGGGAAATCCGCCGCATTTGGGATTTGATGAACGCCAGCTACGACAAATTTATCCGCACCACCGACGATTACCATGTCAAACAGGTGCAGAACATTTTTAAAAAGCTCTATGACCAGGGCGATATTTACAAGGGCGAATACGAAGGGATGTATTGTGTGCCCTGCGAAACCTTCTTCACCCCATCCCAGCTTGTGGACGGCAAGTGCCCCGACTGCGGGCGTGAGGTAAAGCCCACCAAAGAAGAGGCCTATTTCTTTAAAATGAGCAAATATCAAGACCGGCTGATGGCGCACATTGAAGCGCATCCGGAGTTTATTGTGCCAGATTCGCGCCGCAAAGAAATGGTGAACAACTTCTTAAAGCCGGGCCTGCAAGACCTTTGCGTGTCCCGCTCCACCTTCAAATGGGGCGTGCCGGTGGACTTTGACGACGGCCATGTGGTGTATGTGTGGATTGACGCGCTGTCAAATTACATCACTGCGCTGGGCTATGACACAGAGGGAAGCAGCGAGCAGTACAAGCACTACTGGCCCGCCAACGTGCATGTCATTGGCAAGGATATTTTGCGTTTCCACACCATTTACTGGCCCATTTTGCTCATGGCGCTGGGCGAGCCGCTGCCCAAGCAGGTTTTCGGGCATCCGTGGCTGTTAAACGGCGAGAGCAAAATGAGCAAATCGCTGGGCAACGTGATTTATGCCGACGACTTGGTACGCCATTTCGGCGTGGATGCCGTGCGCTACTATTTGCTGCGCGAAATGCCCTATGCACAGGACGGCACCATCACCTATGAAACCATCATTGCGCGCTACAATTCTGATTTGGCAAACACACTGGGCAATCTTGTCAACCGCACGGTTGCCATGAGCAATAAATATTTTGACGGCGTGGTGGAAGACGCCGGCGCGGCAGATACGCTGGACAGCGAATTAAAAGCACTGTGTACCGAGACCAAAGACACCGTAATTGCAAAGATGAGGGAATACCGTACCGCGGATGCGCTGGAGGCCGTTTTGGCACTGGCAAGGCGGTGCAACAAATACATTGACGAGACTATGCCGTGGGCGCTGGCAAAGGACGAACAAACCCATCCGCGCCTAAAAACCGTGCTCTACAACCTCACGGAGGCCATCCGGTTTATCGGCGTGCTCGCCGCGCCGTTTATGCCGCAAACTTCTGAATCCATCTTACGCCAAATTCAGGCAGAGCAAACAGATTTTGCTTCTTTAGACGCATTTGGCAAAACCGCATCCGGCAAAAAAGTGGGTGAAGCGGCACCCCTGTTTGCGCGCATTGATGAGAAAAAAAAGCTGGAAGAAATTGAAAAAGAGACCAAAAAAGAGGCAAAAGCAGAAAAAAAGGCTGTAAAAAAGGCAGAGCCGGCCGTGCCGCAGGAAATTTCTATTGACGATTTTGCAAAACTTGAACTTAAAATCGGCGAAGTGATAGACTGCAAGCCGGTGGAAGGTGCAGACAAGCTTTTGGTATCCCAAATTAAAATTGGCGATGAAGTGCGCCAAATTGTGTCGGGCATTGCCAAGCACTATGCCCCAACCGATATGGTGGGCAAAAAAGTGGTTGTAGTTACCAATTTAAAACCAGTGAAGCTGCGCGGCGTGCTGTCGCAGGGCATGATTTTGGCCGCGTCAGACGATGCAGGTACGCTTTCTGTCGTCACGCCGGACAAAGACATTCCAGACGGCACCCAGGTGCGCTAGAAAGGAAGAACCCCTATGCTTTTCGACTCACATGCACACTATGACGACGAGCGGTTTGACGAGGACCGGGAAGCGCTTATAAAAAGCCTTCCTGCAAACGGCGTGTCTTATGTGCTAAATGCGGGATGCGACCTTGAAAGCTCTTATAAAAGTGCAGACTTGGCCAAAGCCTACGACTTTTTTTACGCCTCGGCGGGGGTGCACCCGCACAGCGCAAAAGACTGGTCGCCCCACGCGCAAAGTGAAATTGCCGCGCTGACAGAGCGCAAAAAAGTGGTGGCGATTGGAGAAATCGGGCTGGACTACTATTATGACAACTCCCCGCGGGAAGCGCAAAAGGCCTGCTTTGCGGACCAGCTGGAGCTTGCGCGGGCACTTGATTTGCCGGTTATCATCCACAGCCGCGACG
This sequence comes from Oscillospiraceae bacterium, assembly GCA_021629085.1. GTDB lineage: Bacteria > Bacillota > Clostridia > UMGS1810 > UMGS1810 > JAJXRJ01. The sequence goes on from JAJXRJ010000012.1 coordinate 10,404, forward strand.
CCACACAGGACACCATGGCGCTTTTACACGCGCACCCGGTAAAGGCGGGCGTGCTGCACTGCTTTTCAGGCAGTGTGGAAACTGCAAAGCAAGCGCTTCAATTGGGATATTACATCTCATTTGCCGGGCCGGTCACATTTAAAAATGCCAAAAACCTTTTGGAGGTGGCGGCTTACGTGCCTGCCGACCGCTATTTAATTGAAACCGACGCGCCCTACTTGGCGCCAGAGCCATACCGCGGGAAACGCAACTGTTCCATCTATGTAAAACAAGTGGCACAAAAACTAGCCGGGCTGCGAGGGTTGGATTTGGAAACCGTTGCAGCCCAAACCCAAAAAAATGCCAAAACACTGTTTGGAATATAAATAATGCCCGGCTTTTTTGCCGGGCATTGTTTATTGTTTTGCTGCCGTTTGCCGGTTACGCCGGTTTACAAGCGTACCTATGCCGCATATGAAAAATGAGCTCAGGCTTGCGCCGGAAAAATCAATGAGCACATCCAAAATACCCGGCCCGCGGCCCGGCACAAAATGCTGGTGTACTTCATCTGACACCGCATAGAGCAGGCAGGCGATAAGGCAAATCAGCCAAAGCTTCCACAGCGAAGCCAAATTTCTGCATGTAAAAAGCAACGCTAGCATGGTGGCCGCCCCCAGCAGAAAATACATTGCAAAGTGGGCATATTTGCGTACAAACCGATTCCATCGTTTTACAATGTCCTGTTTTTCTATTTCGCTTTTGTGCCGTGTCATTGGCAGCGTATCCACAATTTTTTTGCTCACGCCGGTGCTTAAATTGTTGGACTGGGTGGCGGGCTGGGCGGAGAGCGAAAAGATAACCGCCATCACTGCCAAAACGCACGCCCAAAGAATGAACCTTAAAAATTTCATATCACACTTCCTTTACCTCAAAAACTACAATAGAATGCTACAGTGTGTATGTAAACTGACGCAAATTGTTACTAAACGCAATGCCAATGCTGGCCTCTCCATGTGTTTCGGGTACAGACTCGCGCACAGAGCCGTGGAAAAACAAAATGTAACGATAGCCAAGCCCCGCATGCGCGCGCATGGCAAACCCCGCCGTGATACGCCCCTGCGCCCACTCCCATGCATCCTGCTTTAGATAAAACGTGCCCAAATCATTCCAATGCGTTAAATCTTCCGATTCTTTGATCCCAATGCCGTTTTGCGGGGAGTGGATGAGAATGTAACGGTCTTGTTCCACCAAAACGCAGGCATTTTCCCCGCCCTCTACGTGTCCGCAGTCGGTCCAGTGCAGAAGATCATACGAGTACGACATGCTCACGCCGTTTTGCTTATAAAAAATCCAATATTTTCCCGGGGCATCTTTGTCCGCCGCAATAAACGGGTCAATCATCCGCCCCATCTGTTCCACCGGCACACCGTCCCCCTTTACCCGCAAAAGCGCGGGCTCCGAAAAGGTTCGAAAATCCTTGGTCCGCATGGTAAACAGGCGGGCGGACGCATCCGCGCAATCCTGTTCCAGATATGGCTTTGGCATGGGGTATGAGGTAAAACAAAGCACAAATTCTCCCTTATAAAAAAGGATATTTCCCGGGCTGCAATAGTTTTTTGTCCTATCCGTTTGGGTTAAAATGCGCGGCGGGGTAAAATGCTGTAAGTCCCGGCTCTCGCTGAGTGCGATATGGTTATAAAGATAGCCGTTCTCCTTGATAGAAAGCGTATAAAACAAGTAATACGTTCCCGCATGGTATACGCAGGCGGGATCTCGGAATGCGGTGCGCGCATTGCCGCGTAAAATTGGATTCATAAGCCGGCTCCTTTTATGAAGCAAGATGGTAGGATATAGAATTTGTGTCCGAAATAGATACGGGCTTTTTTATCTAAGCACACATCCGGAACTCATTTTACAAATCTCTTTCCCATCATCGGATACAAGCAACAGCCCAACAAATGGCTGTAAAATTCAGATGCTATTTTACAAAATAGTTGTTAAGGTTAAACTCGCAGTACAGCATTGACGGGTTCCCGTGCGGGTCTGCCGTAGGGCCTTCGCCGATTTCGATTATGTTCTCACCTGTTTTTCTGATTTCTCTTTCTTCGTAATGTGTCGAACCGCTGTAAATTTTTCCAAACCCGCCCGTCTTTTTAATAAGGACATAAACGATATCATTATTGTTGCCTTCAACCTTCAAAAGCTTTACAGCAGCAACATAGAAATCCTCGGTTTCAATCGTGTCAAGCGTGGCGTAATTCACCTTGTCATCAAGAAATTCAAATGCTTCCTCGGCAGTCGGCACCTCGCCATCATATATGTTATTGGTAATTTCTAATAAAAGCTCCGGCTTTGTTATATATCGCTTTTGTGAAACACGATCATCAACAGTGTCACTTTCGATGTACATAAACCCAACCTCAGTTTTTTCTTTTCCGTCATCGAAATAGAGCGGTTTTAAAATGTTTACGTCCTTTGCAAATTCTTCTGAAACATTGCTTTCCGCAATCTCCGAAGTGCAATCCGCCATCCTGTCAAATTGGGCGGTTATAACATTGTCATTAAAATTATATTTTAAAAAATTACCGTAATCGTACACTGAAAACTTATTTCTTTCATCTATAAAATCAAGCGCAATCATTCTTTCATCTGCATTCCATGTTGCCGTACAACGGTATTTTGAATATCCGAATTCCTCGTTAATTCCGCCCACAGATCCCAAATCCTCAATTGCGACCGCGGTTCTTCCGCCAATATTCATCCCCTCAATTTCATATCCGTTAAAATAAACCCTTATGTCAGTTTCATAAACGTCACCCAAAACCGTTCCTACGGTGCCTCTTTTTATTTCATTATATTGCTCGCCCCAAAACCCTTTTGACGAGCTCATTGTAACATCAAGCCGGCGTGCATCATCGTCATACTTGGCTTTGATTGCATATGTAAGGCTTGAATTTTTGTCTGCAAGCTCTTCAATCACAATTGCAGTCTTTCCCCCGATATTATAAGATGGTGCATTAAGGCCGTCAATTTTCGCAATAATGTCTGTCGAATAAATTTTGCCGATAACATCGCCGGTTTTTGCATATACACCCGTTTTTGCAAAAGCGACACACAAAAAAGCAACACCCAGCATCACAAATAGCTTAACCCTTTTCATTTTATCATCTCCTCAAAATGAATTGACAAAAACCCATAAATTCTCGCTTTGATCCATAAATTTCCTTTGTAATGTACGAAGTGCAATTCATGCCGTCAAACAATTTATTGAGTTTTATATGCAAACCATTATACCATATCTTTTTTACATCTGCAACAAAAAACGCCTTTCCGATATGGAAAGGCGTTTTAACATTTGCCATCTTATTTTGCGTCGATGCCGCTCATGTAAAGAATGAGGTCAACAACCTTGTTGGAATAACCCCACTCATTGTCGTACCAGGAAACAAGTTTTACAAAATTGTCGTTTAAGCTGATACCAGCGCCTGCATCAAAGATGGAGGTTCTGGAATCGTGAATGAAATCGGAGGAAACAACCGCATCTTCCGTATAGCCCAAAATACCTTTTAAGCTGGTTTCGCTCGCTTCTTTTACAGCTGCTTTAATTTCATCATAGGTAGCGCCTTTTTCCAAACGGCAGGTGAGGTCTACCACTGAAACGTCCGCCGTGGGAACACGGAACGACATACCGGTGAGTTTGCCGTTTAACTCAGGAATAACTTTGCCGACTGCTTTTGCAGCACCGGTGGAGGAAGGAATGATGTTGAATGCAGCGCCGCGTCCGCCTCTCCAGTCCTTTTTGGACGGGCCGTCAACTGTTTTCTGTGTAGCAGTGGTTGCGTGAACCGTGGTCATTAAGCCTTCCACAATGCCGAATTTGTCGTTGATAACCTTTGCCAGCGGAGCCAAGCAGTTGGTGGTGCAGGATGCGTTGGACACGATATCCATATCTTTGGTGTATTTATCATTATTTACGCCCATAACAAACATGGGAGCATCTTTGGACGGAGCGGAAATAACAACCTTTTTCGCACCAGCATCCAAGTGTGCTTTTGCTTTGTCAGTGGTGGTGTAAACACCAGTGGACTCTACAATGTACTCTGCGCCGCAGGCTTTCCACGGGATTTCAGCTGCATTCATGCAAGCATAAACCGCAATGTCTTTGCCGTTCACGCAAATTTTGTCCTCGCCTTTTACCTCGATAGAACCATTAAAATGGCCGTGCACGGTGTCGTATTTGAGCATGTACTCCATGTAATCGCTGGAGATGAAGGGGTCGTTGATACCCACAATTTCTACATTGGGATTGTCAATCGCGGCCCGGAACACCAGGCGGCCAATTCTGCCAAAACCATTAATACCAACTTTTACTGCCATTGTTAGATCCTCCTAATAACAAAAATTCTAACTAAATTCAAACTAAAATTTATAACTACTCATTCGCCTATAAGGCAGAAATTTGTAACAATTGACGCATACCTTCAGCTGCTTGCTCATCAATGATAAGTATTCCTTTCTGGCAAGCTCGCATCACACCTATAATAGCGCTCGCTTTTTCTTGTCCGCCAGCTACAGCAATAACATTGGGAACCTTTACTACATCGGGAAGTGATAAACCAATATTATTAGT
>JAJXRJ010000012.1:15022-34362 GCA_021629085.1 Oscillospiraceae bacterium
ATTTTAATTATTGTATATATTTTACTATAAAGTCAAAAAATATGCAAGAGTAACGTTAAAAAAATAACGTTTTCATCAAATTATGGCGCAATTCCTCTTCTTTTTTGTGCAGATTTTCTGATTTATTCGGCCGTTTCGTAGGAAATCTTCACATGTTTCATAACAGGGGGATCAAGCGGCGCATCCATGGCGCCGGTTGGAACAGCTGCAATTGCGTCCACCGTGTCCATGCCTTGGGTCACCTCGCCAAACGCGGCATACTGCCCGTCCAAATGCGGCGCGTCCTCCAGCACAATGAAAAACTGGGAAGAAGCGGAGTCATTGTCGCCCGAAAGGCGTGCCATAGATAAAACGCCCCGGGTGTGCTTCAGCGGATTTTCCACACCGTTTGCCAAAAATTCGCCTTTGATGGTATCCGCCTGCTTTGTTTCATTGATGCCGCCCTGAATGACAAACCCCGGCACAATACGGTGAAATTCCGAGCCGTCGTAAAACCCGCTCTCAGCGAGCTTCACAAAGTTTTCCACCGAGATGGGCGCAATTTCCGGATAGAGCGCAATGGTAATGGTTTTTCCGTCCTCCATGGTGATTTCCGCAACCGGCCTTTTATCATTTGCAGAGGGTTCCTCCTTGGCGCCGCAGCCAGCAAGCGCGCCCATGAGCGCAGAAGAACAAACCATCATGGCAAATAGTTTTTTTAGTTTCATCAAAGCACCTCATTTTTATAATTTTGTCATCTGCTGCCGCCGCGCCCAAATCATAGACGCGCTGTCAGATAGTTTTATTATACGGACTTCTTGTTTGGATTGCAAGAATTTTTTCCCATAAAACAAAATTTGTTTTTGAATGTGTTTTTTGACTGCATATTCGAAGATTGGATTATAATTAAAAGTATCATTTAAATAGAGCAAATTTATAAAAAAATTGCAAAAATTTACAGAAATTTCATAAAAATTGTCGCATATCAAATTGACAATTACGTCAAAATATGATAAATTTCTAACATAAGGGAGTGTTTGTATATGGATAACTTAACCGAACTCATCATTTCAGAAATCAAAAAGCAATACAAAAGTGTGAGACAATTTTCGATCCGGATTGGTGTTCCGCAGACAACGGTGGTCAGTGCACTGAAAAAAGGCGTAAACGGCACCGCTTATGAAACCGTATTGAAAATGTGTCAGGCACTCGACATCAAAGCCGTCAATTACGATTCGCATATTCTTATCAACCAGGATGTGGAACAGCTCATCCGAAAGTTTAACATGCTGGACGAAAAAGGCGCACACACAGTTTTAACCGTTTTGCAGATGGAATGTGACCGCTGCCAGTCGGAACGAAACAGCGTTTCCGGTGCCGCAGCAGCATTTGGAGGCCAAACGGTCCATAACGGCGGGCAGGATGCACAAAAAAATATTCATCATATCCTTCGCAATTTCAGAAATAAAAATTAATGGATAGGTGAGCCGATTTGAACAGGATAAAGCAAGCGGCAAAATCGTTTATAAAACTGTTTGAAGGCACGAAGATAACAGCGGATGCAATCAAGGGAATGCTTGTCCAGCAAGGCTATCTTCTGGTTGAATACAGTCAATTTTCCAACTCGGATGATGTTGAGAAAATTTTGCTGGATCTTGGGCTAAAAGAACTGTCGCTTACCACGAAGGCCTTCACATATGTGGATAATTCCTGCAGGATTGTATTCATTTTAGAAGGGCTCTCTGATTTTGAAGCCCTTGTTTTGCTTGCACATGAAGAAGGCCACATTATGTTGGAGCACGCAACGTCAGACCATTTGTTTGGAAAAGACATTGTCAACGAATACGAAGCAAATGAGTTTTCGCATTATGTACTGCATTGCTCTGGCTCAGTTTCCGTGCGTCATTTTATCCATAAGCACCGCGCCAAGCTTATCTTTCTGGGAATCATTTTCCTGACGGTCATTTGCGCAGCGATCATGCCAAACGGCTTGTCAGTAGAGCGGGTTCCTGCCTCTGCGCCAAACAGCAACACACCTCCAGAAACATATCCAATCTCCACACCGGCAGATAACACAACAAACGATACCAGTCAAATGGACAATGCCATTCCGAATGATCCGTCTTTGGAACAGCAAGGCCTGCAGGAAGGCGTGCCGGTTGAAGAGGGCTATTATGTCACTCCAACTGGGGAAAAATATCATCTTGCAACCTGCCCGCACGTCAAGTACAAGGACAACATCCAGTTTCTTACCATGACGGAATTGGAAGAACAAGGTTATAGCCCATGTAATGTGTGCAAACCGGATGGATTTTAAACGCATGCAATAAATAAAAATTTGGAAAATTCAATCCAGCATCAATGTGCGCTGGATTGAATTTTTCTTTTTAAAAGAGGAATCTCCCGAGGGATTCGGCTATAAGCGCTAAATGTAAAACCAAATTTAAGGAGTGTTTTCTATGACAGGTATACTGCTCATTCACGGGTTTGCAGGGCCTCTTTCCGACATTTCGCCGCTCTATCGCGCACTTTGCCAGGCAGGATACAAGGTGGAAATGCCCGTGCTGCCCGGACATGATGCACTTCCAAAAAGCTTGCGCACTACAAATTATTCTGACTGGCTTTGCTGTGCCAAAAATGCCGCAAACAAGCTCTTAAAGCATTGTGATACCGTCACTGCCATTGGATTTTCCATGGGCGGGCTAATTGCCATGCACATTTATCCTGAAGTATTATTTCACTCTCTTGTTACGATTAACACGCCGTATTACTTTTGGAATGGCAAAATGATTTTAAAAAACCTCTTTACCAATTTTGGCCCCAGCGTGTCTAAATATTTTGGCTCGCACATTCCCGTTCACGCACTGTTGCAGTTTTGCACCCTTTTAAGCCGCACCAGACCGCTTTTGCCCAAGGTCGCCTGCCCCACGCTCTTGGTGCAAACGCAAGATGATGACACTGCCTGGCCATCCAGTGCCGTACGCTTTGCGAAGCGATTGAGCGGGCCCTGTAAAATTGTGACGCCAAAGGCAGGTGGCCACATGGTGCTCACCGGGCCAAGTCAGGGAGAAGTACTGTCTTGCGTGTTGGAGTTTCTTAATCCATCAAGCAATAAACGTATATGCTAAATAAGAAAGATACACCAAAAGGGATGTAATGCCCTGCCAGCGCGAAAATTTCTTTTGAATGAGCGCCGGCACCAGCATGATTATAATGACCAGTAGGCAAATGGGAAGGTCAACATAAAATGTCTGGGCTGACATGGGCAGCGTTTGCCCGGAAATGACAGCGCAAACCGGCAAAATGAGCGTGGTATCAATAATATTTGCACCAATGATATTGCCCACTGAGAGTGCAGATTGCTTTTTCACAATGGCAGTGATGGTGGTGACAAGCTCAGGCAGCGAGGTGCCGATGGCAATCATGGTAACGGCGATGACGCTCTCCGGGATACCAATCATCGCGGCGATGGTGCTTCCGTTGTCCACCAAAAGATTTGCGCCAATGACAATGCCGGCACAGCCCCCGATAAATTTAATAAGATTGATCCAAACTTCCCGCTTCCCCTGCACTTTTGTCCGTTCAGAAGAAGCCCCTTTTTTTGCAGATTGGATGTTTTCATAGATAAACACCGCAAAAATAATAATCAGTGCCACACAGCCGATGGGAGAAAGCTGACCGCTTAAAGAGAAAATCCACATGCCCGCAACCGCAAGAATGAGCAGCAGGCTTTTTACCAGATAGGCGCTGCGACGAATGGCTGCAGGAATACACACAATGGAAATGGCCATGATAAGCCCTGTGTTGGCTGTCACCGAACCAATGGCATTGCCAATTGCCATATCGGGTTTGCCTTCAAACGCAGCAATGGCAGAGACAATGAGCTCCGGCAGCGTGGTGGCAATGCTGACTACCGTTGCGCCAATGATAAACTTCGGGATTCCCGACACCTCGGCAATCCAGCTTGCCGCGTCCACAAAGTAATCGCCGCCTTTGATAATGAGTAACAGCCCTATCGCAAATAAAACAAAAACAAGTATGTCCATGTACGGATCCCCTTTTTCATATGCTTGTCTGTAATATATATTCCGATATGCAGCTAAAATATGCACAAATTTAAAAATTGTCTAAATTGATAAACGACACATTTCGCATTTTGCTATAACACAAACAAAGCCTCCCGCAGCAACGCCGCAGGAGGTTTTGTGTAAAACCATCGGGATTATTCTTCTGTTTGTTCTGCAGCTTCTGCAGTTTCCGTTTCCTCTGCAGCTTCTACAGCTTCCGCTATAGGCTCGTCCGCCTGTGCCTCTGCTTCTTGTACAGCGGTTTCTTCTACAGCCGTTTCTTGCGCAGCTACTTCTTGTGCAGCTACTTCTTGTGCAGCCGCATCTTCTGCCAAAATTTCTGCCTCTTCCTTCGCCTTTTTCTCTTCTAAAATTGCCCGGATGCTCAGGCCAATTTTCTGATTGTCCAAATCAAGGTCTACCACGCGTGCAGTCACATGCTGTCCCACCGTAAGTTCGTCTTCCACTTTTCCAATCCGGCGGTCTGCCACCTGGGAAATGTGAATGAGCCCGTCAACGCCGGGGAAAATTTCTGCAAATGCGCCAAACGGGACAATGCGGACAATTTTACACGGAATGTCTTTGCCAACGGCAAGCTCAGCTTTTGCCTTCTCCCAGGGGTTGTCCTCCTGCTTTTTGTAGCCCAGCGACACTTTGCCTTTTTCCTTGTCAACGTCTAATACATATACTTCCACGCAGTCGCCTTCAGAAACCACTTCGGACGGATGTTTGATTTTTGCCCAGGACAGCTCGGAAATATGTACCAAGCCATCTACACCACCCACATCTACAAATGCGCCGAATTTTGTGAGGGATTTGACAATGCCCTTGTAGGATTTGCCCACTTCCACATTGGCCCAAAATTCTTCCGCAAGCTTCTGTTTCTGCTCTTTGAGCACCGCTTTAATGGAGCCGACCACCTTATTGCGGCCACGTTTTTTGGTGATTTCAATAATGCGGAACTGCACCTCTTTATTTGCAAGCACGCTCAAATCGGACAGATACCGGTCGCTGGCAAGCGATGCGGGAATAAACACCCGGCCGCCTTTGCAGGCCACCAAAACGCCGCCGTTTACCACGTCCACTACCTTGCCGGTAAGCGTCTCGTTGTTTTCCATTGCCTCTTCTAAGTGCTTTTCACTCTGAATGGCGTCAATTTTCCGTTTGGAAAGTGTCACTTCGCCCTCCACGTCGTTGACACGGACGACAAATACGTCGATTACATCTCCCACATGTATGATATCAGCGATGTTCGCTTCCGGTTCGTCAATCACTTCGGATGCCGGAATAAATCCATCGGACTTATACCCCAGATTTACGCTCACACCGTTTTGTTCCACACGCATTACAGTGCCTTTTACAATGTCACCCGATTTTAACGTGACCAAGGCCTGCTCCTTTTCATGCGCTTCCAGCGCCTCGGCAAAGCTCACTTCATTGCCGTCTCTTAAGATTTCTTCCATCTCACCAATTACCTCCTTAATAATCCACGGCGGCGTAGATGCGCCAGCCGTAATGCCAATATTTATTTTTGGCATGTATAAAGAATGAGGGATCTCCTCATAGCTTTCAATTTGAAAGGTTTGTCCACAACAAGATTTGCACAAGTCGTAAAGCCGTTTGGTGTTGGCGCTAAGCCGCCCACCCACCACCAGCATAGCGTCTGATTGCTTTGCAATCTCCATCGACTCTTCCTGGCGCGTTTTTGTCGCTTTACATATTGTATCAAAAATGAGTAGGTTTTGGCAATAACTTTTTAAAAATTTTTTTATTTTTTCAAAACTTTCCCGGTCCATAGTGGTCTGTGAAACCAGGCACACCTTGTCGTCCGGGTGCAGTTTCCCCTCTAAGTCGGCGGGGTCTGCCGCAATGACTGCCGAATTTTCACACCAGCCGTCAATGCCGTCCACCTCTGGGTGATGCTGGTCGCCGGCAATCACAATTTGATAACCTGCTTTGTAATGCCTGTCCACAATGTCATGAATTTTTTTGACATATGGGCAGGTGAGATCCACATAGGGAATGTTGTTTTTTTCCAGTTCCATCAGCACGGCTTTTGGCACGCCATGCGTCCGAATGGCAATGGCCGCCCCCTTGGGCGCGTCAGAAATGTGATCCACCATCCGTATGCCAAGCGATTCTAACCGGCGGATGACTGCATCGTTGTGGATAATGGGACCCAGCGTGACCAGGGATTGGCTTTCCGCCTGCTTAAGCAGCGTATCCACAGCCCGCTTGACGCCAAAGCAAAATCCGGCATTTTTGGCAACCTTTATTTGCATGGTGCATTCCCCCGCTCCGCAAGCGTCATAATCTGTTCATAGATGGAGTCACTCAACATTTCCAATGTTTTGCCGTCTGTTTTCTGACCCTTGTATTTGGAAAAATCCATGGGCGCGCCAATGTTGATGACAATTTTAGAAAACAGGCGGTATGTAGTGTGAATGCCCACCGGGACTACCATTGTTCCCGTACGCGCGGCAATGAGTGCCGCACCCGCCTTGGCATCGGACAAATCCATCTCTTTGGTACGGGTTCCTGCGGGAAACATGCCCAGCACGTCACCTCGTTTAAGCACTTCCATCGCCTTTTTCATGGCAGCCAAGTCGGCCTTTCCGCGGTGCAGCGGTATCACGCCTGCAAGATTTAAAATGTTTCGCAAAACCGGGAACCGGAACAGCTCGCTCTTGGCCATAAAGTGCACCTTACGCCGGTTTGTGACAATCAAAATGACCGGATCCCAATAGCTTTTGTGGTTGGCACACAAAAAGCACGGGCCGTTATTGGGAATGTTTTCTTCCCCCACAATCTGAATGCGGAAAATGATATGGCAAAAGCCTTTTACCAACGCTTTTAAGAATCGATATAGCATGATTTTGTTTCCTTTATGTGGTTTAATATGATATTTTTTAAAAGCCCGACTGACTGTTCAAACGTGTTCCCGGTGGTGTCCACCAAAACACTGTCCGCCGCGGGCTTTAACGGTGCCATCTCGCGCGTGGAATCGTTTTTGTCACGGTATTTTAAATCGCGCAGCACCGCTTCATAAGTGACGGATTCGCCGCGTGCAAGAAGCTCATCAAACCGGCGCTTTGCCCGGTCCTCAGCCGACGCGGTTAAAAACAGCTTGAGCGACGCGTTTGGCAGCACATAGGTGCCAATGTCCCGGCCATCCATGATACAGTCACTCTTTTGCGCCAGCGCGCGCTGAAGCGCCACCAGTTTAAGCCGCACTGCCGGAATCACCGCTACGTCCGATGCCATCACCGAAACCTGCGGCGTACGGATTTTTCCAGTCACATCCTCACCATCCAAAAAAATGCGCTGTCCGTCCGGCGCATGGCGGATATCAATATCCGTATCACCCAAAATGCGTTCCACCGCCACGGCGTCCTGTTTCACGTCCACGCCGGCACGCAGCATTTTTAACGCAACCGCACGGTACATGGCGCCGGTATCAATGTAAACAAGTCCCAAGTCCTTTGCCAAAAGCTTTGAAATGGTGCTCTTCCCCGCGCCCGCGGGCCCGTCAACCGCAATGTTTAAACCGCTCATATATTTCAAACTCCTTTGTATCTCTCACACTACCCGGTGCCCCAGCCCGATGCCAACATCGTTTAAATGCAGCATGCCAATGGCAAAAAAGATGCACACACAAATGTGCTCTTTATAGCGCGCAATGCCGATTTTCCCACCGACATTTAGCCCGATCGCCTTGTCCATCACCTGGTTGATGGCCTCCCGCGTTGCACCGATTACCGCGCCTTCTTCCCGGTGCGTGTCCAGAATAACACCCTCGCGGATGGCGGAAACCACAGCGCGCTCCACAATTTTATTGATGGAAGTGATAAATTCGCCGCCGTAATCCACCGCAGCGCAAATCATCCCCTGCGCGCGGCGCTTTGCCACCAGCTCTTTTTCCAGCGTCCTCGTCTTTGTAAGCGCCAGCTCAATCGCCACTGCGGCGACGTCCCTGCTGCCATACTCCGTCTCGTCCATCTTGCCACCATCCTTCGTGCAAAACTACTTACTCATTATATATCAGATTTTAGAAATATACAATAGATTTGTCAATTTTTACTCCACAGAATACGGCCCAGCATGTTCACGCCCTCCGAAATGGTAAACTCCTCCCCCGGTGTGACAAGCGACATGTTATCGGAAAGCGTGTCGATGCGCACCACTGTTTTTTCCTTCACATCGTGCGCACGCACCTCAATGACCGATGTGCTCAACAGTTCAATTTCCTTTTGCTTTAAATCAAACACATCCACCTTTTCGCCGTTGACCAAAATTTCAAACTGGTTGCCCGGCGTGCCAAACGGCATAGAGAGCGTCACCTTCCCGGTTTTCACCGCGTCGTTTTCCTCGCCCAGCGCTTGGCCCTCATAGGTTTGCGCGTTGGTAAACAGCGCGCGGGTGCTGGATATACGCAGGCCCACCTGGGAGACTACCACCACCCCAATGCACAAAAACAGGGAGGCTTTGAGTGCCGCATCCGCTTTGATCCTTTGAAATCTGCGCTTTTTCATTGCCTTTGCCCACCCCATACCAAAAAATTGCACAGTGCCGTGCCTTACTATTTTATGTCGGGATGAGAAATTAAATTCAGCAGATTTAGAGATTTTTCCCAGCAAGATAACCGGTGGAAAATGCGATTTGCAAATTAAACCCGCCGGTATAAGCGTCTACATCCAGCACCTCACCCGCAAAAAACAGGCCGGGCACCAGCTTGGATTCCATAGTGGAAGGATTGATTTCTTTTACATCCACCCCACCCGAGGTAATGACCGCCTCAGTGATGGGGCGGTATGCTTTGGGTGTAAGGGAAAGGCCCTTGATGCACCCCGCAAGCCGCATCCGCTCAGCGCGCGTGATTTCATGCACCTTTTTGCGCGCAGGGATGCCCGAAAGAGAAATGACCACACCGATGAGCTTGATGGGCAGCAAATCGCCCAGCGCATTGATCAAATCACGATTCTGATATTTTAAAAAATCGCGTAAAATCCGCTTGTCCAGCATCTCATCGTCAAGCGCAGGTTTTAAGTCAACCGACATGGTATAGCCGGCCGGCGTTTCGCCCCGCATGTGGCTGCTCGCGCTGAGCACCAAAGGGCCGGACACGCCAAAGTGGGTAAACATCATCTCGCCCATGTCGGAAAATACAGTTTGATTCCCTTTTTTTACCGTGAGCTGCACATTTTTTAATGACAGCCCCTGCAATTCCTTCACAAATGCCTCCTGTGTTTCAATGGGCACCAGCGAAGGCTTTAAAGCAGTGACCCTGTGTCCCAGCATCTTTGCAAACCGGTAGCCGTCGCCAGTGGAACCGGTGGCGGGATAGCTCATGCCGCCGGTGGCAATTACCACTTTGTCTGCAGTGAGCGCTTTCTTGTCTGTAAATTGCAGCCGCTTTTTGCCGTCTGGCAGCAGTTTGACAGACTGCACCTCTCCCTGGTACTGTTTTACGCCTGTTTTTTGAAGCAATTTTTTTAGCGCGTTTAGCACGTCCGCCGAACGGTCGCTTACAGGAAATACCCGCCCGCCGCGTTCTACTTTGGTTGCAAGCCCCAGCTGTTTAAACAATTGCAGCAGCTGTTCATTGGTAAACGTGTAAAATGCGCTGTATAAAAAGCTTGCATTTGTGGGCACCTGTTTGATAAAATCCGAAATGTCCGCACTGTTGGTGATGTTGCACCGTCCCTTTCCCGTGATGAGCAGTTTTTTGCCCAGCATATGGTTTTTTTCAATCAACACCACCGCTTTTGCGCGCGAAGCCGCGGTTGCCGCCGCAAGCATGCCCGCGGGGCCGCCGCCAATGACCGCAATCAGTTCCATCCCTGCTCCTCTTTCCCAGTGTGCGTTTCATACACCTGATATGCATCCCAAATCCGCTCCAGCTCCTCAAAGGTTTTGCCCACATCCGCTTTTTTGCGCATGACCAGCGCGGCAATGAGCGCGTTGATGATGCTGAGCGGCGCAACCAGCGAGTCTACAAACGTGAACATGTCAATACGCGCAGAAAGCGTATAGGTGGCGTGCTCTGCCACCGGTGAGCCGGGGCTGTCGGTGATGGCAATAATCTTGCTTTTTTTGTCAAATGCATAGCGCAGCGCGCTGATGGTGCGTTTGGAATAGCGCGGGAAGCTGATGCCGATAACAACGTCCTTTTCCGACACCCGATAGATTTGTTCAAACGTTTCGCTGGCCGAGCTGGTGCTGATCATCTTTACATCCGGGAAAATCAGATTTAGGTAAAAGCTCAAAAAATTTGCCAGCGAATAGCAGCTGCGCGCACCCAATATGTAGATTTTCTCCGCCTGTAAAATGGTTTCCACCGCGCCGGCAAACACGTCCTCATCCACTGTATCCAGCGTTTGACGCAGCTTGTCAATGTCTGACTGCAGCACCGTTTTTAAAAGGTCCTTCTCTCCCATTTTCCGCGTGGTGAGCTCCATGCGCTGCACGCTGGTGAGCTTGTTGGAAATCATCTCCTGCAGCGCCTTTTGCAGTTTGGGATAGCCCTCATATCCCAGCTCTACCGCAAACCGCACCACTGTCGATTCACTGACGCCCACCATATCAGCAAGCTTTGCCGCGGTCATAAACGCCGCCTTGTCATAGTGGCTAGCAATATAGTCTGCAATGCGCCTGTGGCTTTTGCTTAAACTGTTGGAAGTAAGCTGAATTCTCTCAAGCAGGTCTTTTTGTTTCATCTTAAATTCTCCTTAGACACTCAAAACCCCCAATTTTTTAAAATTGGGGGTTTTTTGCTTTGCAATTATCGAGCTTTTAAATATAGTTTATATTTAAACTCCACCCGCCGCAAACGGTTGTTAGCATTTCACAACGTTTGCAGCCTGCGGACCTTTATTCCCTTCGATAACTTCAAATTCAACGGCGTCGCCCTCATTTAAAGATTTGTAGCCGTCCATAGAGATTGCCGAAAAATGCACGAATACATCTCCGCCATCCTCGCACTCAATAAAACCATACCCTTTTTCGGCGTTAAACCATTTCACTGTGCCTTTTTGCATGAAACATGTACCTCCTAAAAATAATACGAGTGAATATTTTCCACTCAATACGTAGTCTAACACACCAGCAAACAAAAGTCAATCATTTTTTTCGTAAAACGTAATACATTCTTTGACACGGCTCGACGCACGCATCTACGGACGCGCCGCAAAAGCGCCCCGCCAAATCAAACGGGAGCGCCAAAAGCATCTGGCCGAGCTCTTCTTCGGAATAACAGCGCTCCGTATGGGATTCCTCCACCCGCGTATACAGCCCGTCTTTTTCCACAAAAAAAGTCAAATCAAAATCTAATAGCTGCGTTTTTTTATCATAGTGGTTTTCCCAAACATAAAAAACGCCGGCCTCCTCCGACACAAAGGTGTTGTCTGCCAAAACCTGTTCAAATTTATAGCGCGTGTTGACGTCAAAAATAAACAGCCCGCCGGGGTTTAAGTAGTTGGCCGCAAGCGCAAACATGCGGGAAAGCGCCTCAGGTTCCGTGATGTGGTTCACACTGTCGAGCAGGCAGGTAATCACGTCCATGGTGCCGTACAGCTCAAATTGCGTAACGTCCTGGTTTAAATACAAAATGCTTCTTTCACCGCGCTTTTTAAGCGCCATGTCAAGCATGTCTTCCGACGCGTCAATGCCTGTGGCATCGTAGCCGCGGTCCGCCATCTGGTTTAAAAACGAGCCCGTGCCGCAGGCTAAATCGCAAAGGAGCGTGGGATTTGGAATCTCACAGTAGGTGTTTATTAGCTTCTCTATCAAGTCCGCCGTTGCCACATAGTCCACATCCGGCGTAAGCTTGTCATATAAATAGGCAAACGCGCCGTACTGCTCCACTTACGACTCCTCCTTTAGCCGGTCCAATACCATCTGGTACCCGCCGGAGCCATAGTTTAAGCACCGGCTGACACGGCTGATGGTTGCGGTACTCGCGCCCGTCTTTTTGACAATCTCACTGTAAACCGCGTGCTGCTGCAAATATTTTGCCACCTCCAGCCGCTGCGCCATCGCTTTGATTTCCGAGATTGTGAGGATGTCCTCAAAAAACATGGCGCACTCCTCTTCTGTTTTTAAGGCCAGCATGGCCTGGTAGAGCTTTTGTGTAAATTCGTCGTTAAAATCCCGCTGCATAATACCGCCGCCTTCCTACAATTTTTTGAGCTTGGCAAAGGAGGCCATGAGCGTCCGCGTCCCCACTTTGTCAAAGGAAATTTCAAGCTGGATATCGCCGCCCGTCTCCGTCACACCGGTAATCATCCCTTCGCCGAACTTTTTGTGCGCCACCCGCTCGCCCATCTTATAGTGTTCGTTTACAGCCGGACGTGCGCTTGCGGTGAAAGTGTTGTTTTTGATAATTGCCTGATAGTCTTTGGCGGCCAAAGGCACATTGCCATAGTGTTCTGTAATGCCGTCGCTGTATGAATAGAGCGATTTTTTAACAAATGGCCTGCGCGAAATATTGTCAATGCGCTCGGTAAGCGCATTTGGGATTTCGCCCACAAACTCCGAAACCACCTTGCTCTCCGTTTTACCAAACAGCACGCGCTGCAAAGCATAGGTGAGGTACAGCTTTTTTCTCGCACGGGTAATGCCCACATAGCACAGCCTGCGCTCCTCTTCCAGCTTGTCGAGCTCGCCCTCCGACTGATAGCTGGGGAACAGCCCCTTTTCCATACCGCACAAAAACACCACCGGGAATTCCAGCCCTTTGGCGCTGTGCAATGTCATAAGCACTACAGCGTCCTGCTCCTCGTCGTAGTTATCCACATCGGACACCAGCGAAATGTTGTCCAAAAAGCCGGCAAAGCTGGGCTCTTCCACATTTTTTTCATATTCCAGCGCCTTGGACTTTAACTCCTGCAAATTTTCAATCCGCCCCCGCGCCTCCATGGTATTTTCCGTCACAAGAGATGCAAGATACCCTGTGCGGTCCAGCACCAAATCGATAAAATCTGAAAGGCTGATTTGGTCAATAGATTCGCGCAAGGATTCCAGCATATCCGCAAATTCCATCAGCTTTGCCGCCGTGCGCCCAAAGCTCGGATGATACTTGGGGTCGTTTATCACGTCAAACATACTCTTTCCCACGCTTGCGGCAAAGGCCGAAATTTTTCCCACCGTAGTGTCGCCAATGCCGCGGCGCGGCACGTTGATGATGCGCGTCAAATTGACATCGTCGCTCGGATTATACAGTACCCGAAGGTAGGCCAAAATGTCTTTGATTTCCTTGGTGTCGTAAAACCGCAGGCCGGACAGCACCCGGTACGGGCAGGAAAAGTTGTCTTCAAATGGGCGGGTCTGTGCGTTGGTGCGGTAGAGCACAGCAATGTCGCGGTAGCGGTATCCCTCGTTTTGCACCAGACGTTCAATCTCCTGTGCAATATACATGGCCTCGTCCACCTGGTCTTCACAGGTGCGCACAATGATTTTGTCGCCCTGCCCGGCGTCTGTCCAAAGCTTTTTGGGCTTGCGCTCAAAGTTGTTGGCAATCACCGCGTTTGCCGCGTCCAAAATGGTTTGGGTGGAGCGGTAGTTTTGCTCCAGCTTGATATTTTTGGCATCCTGGAACTGCGCTTCAAAGTCCAAAATGTTGCGGATGTTGGCGCCGCGGAATTTATAAATGCTCTGGTCATCGTCGCCCACTACGCATAAATTCCGGTGCAGGCCTGCCAGCATGGCGATGAGCTGATACTGCAAATTGTTGGTATCCTGGTATTCGTCTACCAAAATATATTTAAACTTCTTCTGGTAAAATTCCAACACATCCGGATGCGTCTGAAACAACAGCACCGTATTTGCAATGAGGTCGTCAAAGTCCATGGCGTTGTTGTCTTTGAGCTTTTTTTGATAAAGCCGATAAAGCGCGGCGTATTTCTCGCCCCGGAAGTCGTTGTTTTGGCGCGCAAACTCATCGCAGCTTACCATTTCATCCTTGGCGGAGCTGATTTTTGACAGCACGCTTTTGATAGGATAATTGTCCTCGTTTAAATTGAGCTCCCGCAAACAGTCCTTCATCATCCGCTTTTGATCCGCGGTGTCGTAGATGTTGAAATTGGACGTGTAGCCAAGCTTGTCAATATCGCGCCGCAAAATGCGCAGGCAGGCCGAGTGGAATGTTTTAATCCAGATGTCGGCGCTTTTATCCGGCACCAGCATTTCAATGCGCGCTTCCATTTCACGCGCCGCTTTGTTGGTAAACGTAATGGCCAGAATCTCCCATGGCCGCGCAAGATTTTGCTCCAATATGTAAGCCACCCGGTGGGTGAGCACTTTGGTTTTTCCACTGCCGGCGCCGGCCAGCACCAAAAGCGGGCCCTCGGTGGTGGTCACTGCCTGCCGCTGCGGCTCGTTGAGCCCTTCCAGTAAATTCATTCTATGCACACTCCGTAACTGTATTTAAAACTTGCAATTAAAAACCGCAGCCATCACGCCAGTTCTTCCCCAAACACCACCGCGTCCACATAGCTCCAAAACTCCTCTACGCCCATGGCCTTTACAGTGGAAAACGGGATGATGACGTCGTCGCCCGAAAGCCCCAGCGTTTGAATGATGTTACGAAGGCTTTCTTCCAACTTATTTTTACCGAGCTTGTCGCACTTGGTGGCAACCACCACCGCACGCGGGCAATAGGAACGGATATACTCCATCATGGTCACGTCATCCTTGGTGGGGGTGTGGCGGGAATCCACCAGCAGCACCACCTGGCTTAACTGGGTTCTTGTTCCAAGGTAGGTTTCTATCATATCCGCCCATTTTTTCTTTTCCGCCTTGGACACCTGCGCATAGCCGTAGCCCGGCAGGTCCACAATATAGAGCGCATTGTCAATATTGTAAAAATTGATGGTTGCAGTTTTGCCCGGCTTTTGGCTCACCCGCGCAAGGCTCTTGCGGTTTAAAAGCTTGTTGATCAGCGACGATTTCCCCACATTGGACCGCCCTGCAAACGCAATTTCCGGCACGCTGGAATTGGGATACTGCTTGGGCGCCACTGCGGAGATGGTAAGCGAAACGTTGTGCAGGTTCATGTCAGCCCTCCAATGCGGTGTCCAGCACCGTCTGCATTTCTTTTGCCGGCACAAAGGTCATTTCCTGCCGGATATTTTCCGGGATGTCTTCGATATCCTTTTCATTTTCGGATGGGATGATAATGGTGCGGATGCCAGCGCGGTAGGCCGCCAGGGATTTTTCTTTCAGCCCGCCGATGGGCAGCACCCGGCCCCGGATGGTCACCTCGCCCGTCATGGCGATGCCCCGGTCAATGCGCCTTCCGGTGAGCGCCGAAATGAGCGCCGTGGCCATAGTGATGCCCGCGCTGGGGCCGTCTTTGGGCGTTGCGCCCTCGGGCACGTGAATGTGAATGTCCGTGTTTTTGTAAAATTCTTTGTCCACGCCCAAGTCCTCAGCCTGTGCGCGGATAAAGCTCACCGCCGCATGGGCCGATTCCTTCATCACGTCACCCAAAGACCCTGTGAGCTCGATTTTCCCAGTTCCCGGCACGGTGTTGACCTCAATAAACAGTGTGTCGCCGCCATACGGCGTCCATGCAAGGCCAGTTGCCACGCCAATCTCACTGTGCTCGTTCATGGCATTTTTCGAATATACCTGTTTGCCCAGATATTTGCCCAAATTTTTAGGTGTGATGGTGACGCTTTTTTTGTCGCCCCCCACAATCAGCTTGGCGGCGCGGCGGAGAATTTTTGCAATTTTGCGCTCCAAATCACGCACGCCTGATTCCATGGTATAGTTGTCAATCATTTCAATGAGCGCCGCGTCTGTAATGCGCATATTGGCCCTTTTGAGCCCATGGATTTTGAGCTGCTTGGGGATAAGATACCCCTTTGCAATGTGCAGCTTTTCCTCATCCGTATAGCCTGAAACATGGATGACTTCCATGCGGTCTAACAGTGGCCGGTCAATGGTTTCCGTGGTGTTTGCGGTGGTGATAAACAGCACGTTGGAAAGATCAAACGGCAGCTCGATATAGTGGTCGCGGAAGCTGAAGTTTTGCTCGGAATCGAGCACCTCCAAAAGTGCAGACGACGGGTCGCCTTTAAAATCCCGGCTCATTTTGTCCACCTCGTCTAGTAAGATGAGCGGATTGTTGGAGCCGGCCTGCTTGAGCGCGGCAATCACCCGGCCTGGCATGGAGCCGATATAGGTTTTGCGGTGGCCGCGGATTTCCGCCTCATCCTTGACGCCGCCCAGCGAAATACGCACATAGTTTCGTCCCAGCGCCCGCGCCACGGATGCAGCAATGGAGGTTTTGCCCACGCCCGGCGGGCCCACCAGGCAAATGATAGGCGATTTCATGTTATCGGGCGCAAGGGAGCGCACCGCCAAAAATTCCAAAATGCGCTCTTTTACCTGCTTCATGCCATAGTGGTCATGGTTTAACACCTGTTCAGCGCGTTTTAAATTGTTGTTGTCTTTGGTAGAAATGCTCCAAGGCAAATCGGCCAGCCATTCCACATAGCCGCGGATCACCGATGCTTCAGGGCTGCCCGGCTGCATTTTGTAAAGCCGGTCAAGCTCCTTTTCCGCCTTTTCCATCACAAAATCCGGCACATTGCCCGCCTGCAGACGCTCGGAAAGCTCTTCTATCTCTGCTTCCACGCTATCCCGGTCGCCCAGCTCGTCCTGAATCACTTTGAGCTGCTCGCGCAAATAGTAGTCGCGCTGGTTTTTGTCAATGTTGCCTTTCACCTTCTGGCTGATTTTGCGCTCAATGGCAATAATCTGGATTTCCCTGTCTAGCAGCCCCACCAGCATTTCCAAGCGCTTTATTACATCGAATTCTTCCAAAAGCGCCTGTTTGTCCTCAATGGCAAAGTTGACGTTTGCGCTTACCACATCGGCAAAGTGCTCCGGGTCAGTAATGTTGGAAAACGAGCCGATAGACTCTGCGGCAAGCTTGCCGTTGGCAGAGTAATAGCGGGACAGCAGATTTTTCGTTTGGCGCATGAGCGCCTCTTTGGCAAGCTCCTCTTTCGGGTCGGGCTCGCCCGGCTGCACATTGTGTTCTACCACTTCGCATTCAAAATAGGGATTCGCCGATAAAAATTTCACAATCGTGGCACGGCTGATCCCCTCTATCAGCACCCGCACGTCGTTGTCCGGCAGCTTTAACACCTGTTTGATGCGCGCAATGGTACCCACGCGGTATAAATCCGACTTTGTGGGATGCTCCACATCTGGATCCTTTTGCGCAGTCAAAAAAATAAACTGGTTTTCCACTACCGCTTCTTCCAGCGCATTGATGGACACTGTGCGCTTGACGTCAAAATGCAAAATCATATATGGAAATACCGGCAGCCCCCGCAAAGGGAGCACAGGCAGGATTTGCGTCTTTGTTTCATTTGCTGTTTTGGCCAAAAAAATCCCTCCGTTTCTTTTATCTATTATACCTTTATCGCCGGATTTTATCAAGTGATATTTTTGAAAAACAGACAGCGTACGAAACAGCATATTTGCGCGCACAAAAAAAGGAACGGTTTAAAACCCGTTCCCAGCCTTTCTTTTAATAGGAATTGCGCCGGCCGCGCTTGACGTCCATGCTCCGTTTTAAATCGTGCATTTTTTCTTCGCTCGCCTGTTTAAACTTATTGAGTTTGTCCTCAAAAGAAGCCGCTTCGTCCACCGGCTTCGGTGTCCATTCCACATTTGCCGGCCGCCTGGACGCATGCGAAACCTCGGGCTTTTTTACCGCCTGTTTAATGGACAGGCCGATTTTTCCCTTTTCATCAATGGAAACCACCTTTACTTTTACTTGGTCGTTGATGGATAAATGGTCGTTGATGTTTTTTACATACTCCGCCGCAACTTCAGAAATATGAACCAGGCCGGTTTTTACCTCTTTGCCCTCGCCAAATTCTACAAATGCGCCAAAGCTGGTGATTCCTGTGACCTTGCCGTCAAAAATTTTGCCAACCTCCACCTGCATGGTAAAAAAGCTCCTCCTTTTATTATACGGTGCGCACGCAAAACACATTACTTGCCGTTGGCGTCCACAAACACCTTTTCATCCGGCATAACCAAACCAAGCTCTTCGCGCGCAACTTTTTCAACATAATAATCGGAAGAATATACGGATTCCTTTTGTGTCAGTTCGTCCGCCAGTTTCTCTTCCGCCTCAATTTCCTTTTGAAGCTGGGAAATTTGTCTGTTATAGTAATTGATGTTGCTCTGCTGCTGAATCAACACAAACGCAACGGCAAAAAGCACAATTAGAATCACAATCGTGTTGGGTTTTACCAGCCTTCTTAGCCCTTTGTATTTTTGCATACCATCACTCCGTAAAATAAGCCGACAGTTTTTATACTTTTATGGATTTTATTATATACCATTTTTTTACGGTTGTAAAGCTAAATTTTTTTAAAAATGTGTTTTATTTGCCGCACTTTCAATTTTTGTTTATTTTTTACAGATTTTATACGGTTTGACACAAATTTCCCCCATTTTAAAACGATGCCCAGCGGTTTTTTGACTAATTTCAACAAGAACCGGATTGGAACTGCAAAAATCCGGATGAGAAATCGAACTGTTTTTTGTATCCACTTTGCAATGAAGTCTAACAGCTTCACAAAATAACGGCTCAGCGTCAGCCCATAAATGACAAAGCCCAGTACAATCCCCAATATTTCATACCACCGCACCTGCCCGCTGTTGGTGATAAAAATGGCGCCAAATGCAATGAGTGACAATAGCATCCAAAAGAGCACGTCCTGCGCACCGATAATCACAACACCGCCCACGGTATGATTGCGCAAAACGCGGTAAAAATCAAACACCATGCCAATGAGCACACCGCCCAAAAGCGTGCCAAAAAATACATAGGCCTCATGGCTGTATGAAAGTTCCAAGCTAAATCTCTCCTGTACGGTTTATTTAAAGAGACGGCCAAAAAATCCGCCTTTTCCTCCTGTGGCTTCCACATAACGCAGCGCGCTGATTTCACCGTCAATGGCCACCTCGCCGGTGTCAACCGAAAGCTTGTTGATATGTAAATTGTCCCCCTCTACAATTAGAATCCCCATGCCGGTGTGCAGGACAATCTCTTCCTCATGAAAGCTCTCCACGTCCTCCACGCCGGAAACGCTGAGCTTTTTGCGGCTTTCCATGATGATATTGTGGATGATATCGCTCCGGCTTTGCCGCATCACTTTTCTCTCGTCCATTGTTTCTCCATCCTTTCTTTTTTATAAAAATAGCTTGTTTGTAATTATACTTATTCAAAATTTGGACACGGTATGATAACTTTTGAAAAATGTA
>JAJXRJ010000012.1:34372-49728 GCA_021629085.1 Oscillospiraceae bacterium
TTCCTGAAACCAAAATTACATGGAAGCGCAACATGCTTGCCCGGGACTTGGCGGCCGTACGGCGCACCGCCAAACCGTGTCTGCAAGGCAAAAAAGGCGGTCCAAATCAAAAACGGAGGATGTTATGAGACAAAATAAAGGCTTAAAAATTACCACATTTGTTGTATTGGCAATGTTTGCCGTACTTTTGTTTGAAAGAACCGGCGGCCCTGAAACCAACGCGCTCGCACAGAGCAACACCTGGTCGCAGAACGTGCAGCTTTTGGCGCGGGCCGTCAATGGCGAAGCGCGCGGCGAGGTATATGAAGGACAAGTGGCAGTGGCAGCGGTCATTTTAAACCGCGTAAAGCACCCATCCTTTCCCAATACCATTGCAGGTGTCATTTACCAGCCCCGCGCGTTTACTGCGGTGACAGACGGACAAATTAACGTGCCCATCAGCGAAAATTCCACCGTGTATAAAGCGTGCCAGGACGCCATGAACGGATGGGACCCTTCCGGCGGCGCGATTTACTACTATAACCCCCGCACTGCCACCAGCCCGTGGATTTTTTCGCGTCCCATCGTCAAAGTCATCGGCAATCACACATTTGCAAAATAAAGCGCCGCACAGGCAGAAACGGAGGAAACAATGGATAACAACACAAAAAAAACAAGCAGAATCGGATTCGCATCCGCACTGCTCGTCATCATGTTTTTGCTGGTAGGCGGTGTTGCGGTTGTGAAAAATAACGAGGCCGAAACACTGCGCCGGCAAATGAACGACGGCTATTCCCGCTCCTTTTTACAGCTGGTGGACAGCGTTAACGACTTAAACACCGCGCTCTTAAAAGGCGCAGTCACCAATTCCACTCCCCTCATGTCGGACATTTCCAATGAAATTTACCGGCAGGCCACCTTTGCGCAGGCAAACCTGGGCGAGCTGCCCATCTCGCACGTGGAGCTGGATAATACCGCGCGGTTTTTATCCCAGGTGGGCGACTACACCTACTCTTTGAGCCAAAAGGTGCTAAACGGCGGGGAAATTTCAGACAAAGAGAAACAAGAAATGGCAAACCTTTCCAAATACGCCTCCCAGCTGTCAGAGACGCTCTATGGATTGCAAGACCAACTGTTTTCCGGCTCTCTTACATTTGAGCAGATTACAAATGACCGTGACGGGCAAAAGGTATTGGCAGCAGGCAAGGAGGCCACCGATATCGGCGCGGCTGTAGAGGAGATTGAAAAGGACTTTCAGGAATATCCGTCCCTCATTTATGACGGGCCGTTTTCCGACCATATCAACAAGATGGAGGCGCGCCATATCAAAGGCGCCAAAGAAATTTCTACTGCTGACGCGGAGAAAAAAATCCGCGATTTTACAGGGGATTCCAAGCTGACACAGCTCTCCCACTGCGGCGACAGCGACGGCACCATCAAAACCTATTGTTACACTGCAGTGGATAAAAATGGCAACAATATCAACATTGAAGTGTCAAAAATGGGCGGGCATGTGCTGTTTATGCTCAAAAACCGCGATGTGAAGGAGCGCAACCTGGACATCCAAAAGGCCATTCAGATTGGCTCGGAATTTCTTGTCAGAAATGAAATTGAATCCATGAAAGAAAGCTACTGGGAAATCCAAAATAACACCGCAACTATCAACTATGCCTATGTGGAAAACGGCATCACCATGTACCCTGACCTTATTAAGATGAAAATTGCGCTTGACGACGGCGAAGTGCTGGGCTTTGAAAGCCAAGGGTATTTGATGGCACATGAAGCAAACCGCAAGACCAACCCGGCAAATATCACGCTGGAGGAAGCGCGCCAAAAAGTAAACCCAAGCCTGAACATCCAGTCTGAGGGCATGGCGGTCATCCCGCTAGACGGCGGTACCGAAGTGTTGTGCTATGAATTTAAAGGCAAGTTCAACGACAGGACTTTCATTGTGTATATCAATGCCACCACCGGCAATGAAGAAAAAATCCTGATGCTCATTGAAGGAGAAGAAGGTACGCTGACGCTTTAAAATATGAAAAAACGGGCAATCGAGCCTCAGATTGCCTGTTTACATAGTAAAAAACGCGGCATACTAAGTTTGAAACGGAATCCGTTTCAAATAAAACCCGGTGGTGAGAACATGAGCAAGTCTAGAATGTCTGAAGCATTAAAGGCGGAAATTGCACGCGAACTCGGAGTGTATGATACGGTCAAGCGCGATGGCGGCTGGGGTAATGTGACTTCGAAAAACTGCGGCAACATGGTAACCAAAGCAATTGAAATTGCAGAGCGTTCCTTAAACAGACAGGCTTAACTTTTATCATAACCGGTCATTTTTGACAACGCGGGGGAATTGTGACTATTTTTTGCAACCACAAAAAAGGCTCATATTTGTGCTTGCAACAGGGGCTGTGCAGATAGCGGTAGGCTGTTTGCACAGCCCTTTCTCAATCATGTGATTCGAATCGTCCAGCCGTTTCACAATCTAAAAGATATTGTCTAATGACATTCTGCACAATTGTTTGAATGGGAAATCCAGATTGTAAAGATAAACAACGCAATTGTAGATACCAGATTCGCGGTATCCGAAATTGCATAAGAACCTTTGCTTCTTCATTTGTTTTCATAATATCACCCCATCTCATTTTTACACCTTATAAGATGTAAAAGTCAACGGGTAATTAACAAATTCTCTATACTTTTTATGAGGTGATGAAGTTGTATTATTATAAAAGGCTAAGAGAATTACGAGAATATAAATTCAAAACACAAACTGAAATTGCAAAGCTTTTAAATACTACACAACAGCAATATAGCAAATATGAAACCGGCGAACAAGAAATTCCCGTTCATCATCTCATTACACTTGCAAAATACTACCAAACCTCTGTTGACTTTATATTAGAATTAGCGGAAGATTCCAGATATCGAAAAACAAGAAAATAAAAAATGATACGCAACAGTAATGGGATTCAAGGGGCAAGCCCCTTGACCCCAAAACCAAACTTCAAAGCAAACGCTTATTTTGCAACACAAAAAGCCTGCGGAATAAAACCGCAGGCTTTTGTAATTCCTATTATACGGGATAGGTTTTGGCTTCCATATCTGCAAGGCTGCCGTCCACTTTATATTTTGCGGCGCGGCGCTGCTCGAAGAACTTGGTTGCAACCTGGCCAAACAGTGCATAGGACAGCACGTCCTCGTCCTGTTCGATGTACTCTTTGCACTCGTTTCTTATTTTATCCAGCTCAGGCGGGATTTTGTCCGCCGGGCGGTAGGTGATGGGCTTTTCATCACCGATAATCTTTTTGCGCACTTCGTCGCTGATGGGCACCGGCGTTTTGCCGTATTCGCCCTTGACTAAGCCCTTGGACTCTTTGGTAATCATCTTATACCGCTCGCCCATGATGACGTTTAACACAGCCTGTGTGCCGACAATCTGGCTGGTGGGCGTAACCAGCGGCGGATAGCCGAAGTCTTCCCGCACGCGCGGCACTTCTTTTAACACTTCGTCCAGTTTGTCCTCTTTATTCTGCTGCTTGAGCTGGGAAACCAAGTTGGACAGCATGCCGCCCGGCACCTGGTACAGCAGCGTGTTGATGTCCACACCCAGCACTTTAGGATTGAGCTGGCCAGACGCAAGATATTTTTCACGAAGCGGTTTGAAATACGCTGCAATTTCGCTCAAAAACTCGAGGTTCAAGCCTGTGTCGCGCGGATGGCCCTGCAAAGTTGCCACAAGCGGTTCGGTTGGCGGCTGGCTGGTTCCCATCGCCATAGGCGACATCGCACAGTCCACAATGTCCACGCCCGCTTCAATGGCTTTTAAATAGGTCATGGAAGCAACACCGCTGGTGTAGTGGGTGTGCAGCTCAATGGGGATTTTCACCGTCTCTTTGAGCGCTTTGACCAAATCATATGCCGCATAGGGCAGCAAAAGGCCGGCCATATCTTTGACACAGATGCTGTTTGCACCCATGTTTTCCAATTCTTTTGCCATTTTTGTAAACGCCTCAATGTTGTGCACCGGGCTGATGGTGTAGCACACCGTTGCCTGCACATGGCCTTTTTCCTTAATAGTGGCTTTGATGGCGGTTTTTAAGTTGCGCACATCGTTTAACGCGTCGAAAATCCGGATGATGTCCACGCCGTTGGCAATGGATTTCTGCACAAAATATTCCACCACATCGTCCGCATAGTGCCGATAGCCCAAGATGTTCTGGCCGCGGAACAGCATTTGGATAGGGGTTTTTTTTGCCTTGCTTTTGATTTTGCGCAGCCGCTCCCACGGATCCTCGTTCAAAAACCGAAGGCAGGCGTCAAACGTTGCGCCGCCCCAGGCTTCCAAAGCGTGAAAGCCAACCTGGTCCATCTTTTCAACGACAGGCAGGATTTCATCGGTGGTCATACGGGTTGCAATGAGCGACTGGTGCGCATCACGCAAAACTGTTTCGGTAATTTTTACCGGGTTTGTATTTTTCGCCATAATGGTTTACCTCCTTATTTGATAAAGTTGGCAAGCGACAAGAAGACACCCGCCGCAACTGCCGAGCCGATAACGCCGGCAACGTTTGGCCCCATTGCGTGCATGAGCAGGTAGTTCGTGGGGTTTTCCTTCTGTCCCACCATTTGCGACACACGCGCCGCCATGGGAACTGCGGAAACGCCCGCGGAACCAATGAGCGGATTAATTTTACCTTTGCTTAAGAAGCACATCAGCTTACCAAACAGCACACCGCCGACCGTACTAAAGGCGAACGCCAGCAAGCCGAGTACAATGATAAAGATGGTCTGCCAATTCAAAAACGAGTTTGCAGACGCTGTTGCGCCAACCGTAACGCCTAAAAAGATAGTGACAATATTGATAAGCTCATTTTGCGCCGTTTTGGACAACCGGTCGGTTACGCCCGACTCTTTAAACAGGTTGCCCAGCATGAGCATACCCACCAGCGGCACGGCATCGGGCACAATGAGCGCCACAACCACTGAAACTACGATGGGGAATAGCAAACGTTCCGTTTTGCTGACCGGGCGGAGCTGCTCCATACGGACCATCCGTTCTTTTTTGGTGGTCAGCGCTTTCATGATGGGCGGCTGAATGATGGGGATGAGCGCCATATAGGAGTATGCCGCAATGGCAATGGCCGGCAGCAGCATGGGCGCCAGTGTTTTGGTAACCAAAATGGCAGTCGGGCCGTCCGCACCGCCGATAATGCCGATGGACATGGCTTCATAAACCGAGAAGCCCAAAAGCAATGCGCCCAAAAACGCGGTGAATACGCCAAGCTGTGCAGCCGCACCTAAAAGCAGGCTCTTAGGATTGGCAATGAGCGGGCTAAAATCGGTCATAGCGCCGATGCCCAGGAAGATGAGGGAGGGATAGATGCCCAGCTTTACACCTAAGTACAGCAGGTCAAACAGGCCCCCATCATGTAAAATCGTACCAAAATCAATTTCAAAATTGGGGTCGTTTCCCGTCCCCACAAACATTTCATTGTGCATAATGCCCGCGCCCGGCATATTGGCAAGCAGCATGCCAAATGCAATGGGCAAAAGCAGCAGCGGCTCAAAGCCTTTGCCAATGGCAAGATAGATGAGCACGCAGGCAATGGCAATCATGATGATAACACCAAAGTCAATGCCGGCAAACTGAACTACACTGCTTTCCGTTGCCGCAAAAATTTGCGCAATACCGGTTCTGCTTAAAAAGCTTTCGATGCCGTTTAAAAAAAGTTCGCCCAAAGAGAATCACCCTTTCTAAAAAAATTCAATAAAGTTTAGTTCAGGGTGATTAAGACATCACCAGTATTGACGCTCGCGCCCTGATCCACATTGATGGACGCAACCGTACCAGCCTTGGGCGCAACAATTTCATTTTCCATCTTCATTGCTTCCAAAACAACAACGCTCTGATTTTCTGTTACTGCGTCGCCCACTTTGACGTTTATACGTAAAACGGTACCCGGCATGGGAGCTTCCACCTTCACGCTTCCAGCTGTGCCGGACGCTTTGGGAGCGGGTGCAGCTTTGGGGGCAGCGGCTTCGGGGGCCGGTGCAGCCTTGGGCGCTGCTTGAGGCGCTGCAGGTGCAGCAACAGGCGCTGCTTTGGGCGCTGCGGGTGCAGCAACCGGTGCGCCTGCACCTACTTCTTCCACATCTACTTCATAAGTCGTACCGTTGACGGTTATGTTAAATTTTCTCATTTTATAAACTCCATTTCTGCCATATGCGGCGTTTTTTCTAAAATTTTGGCGCAAAATTTGCGCATTGGTGTTTAGCTCAGCCGTCCGTACACATTTTCTTTCCTGGATGCGTTATTCCAAACAGAAGAAGCGCCGGAAAGCTTGCGGTAGGACTTGATTTGCAGGTTATAAGCGGAGGTTTTTAAAGACGCCGCAACCGCCGCGGTCAGCACCGCAACCAGTTCGCCTTCATCCGTCCCTTCCCCGCTCGACACCTCCACAGGCTGCGCCGCAGGCGCCGCCGGCGCGGGTGCTTCTGCTTCCCCGCCTTTTTTATAGAAGATTTTTTCCATTAACATCAATATGAACATTAAGATGGCCAGCACGATAAACACGGTTCCGAGTCCAAGCACAGCCACCAACAGGGCAGAACCCCAGTCGACCATAAAATTCACCACGCTTTACAGAAATTTTTTCCGTACATTCTCTAATTTAAGATACCATGTTTTTTCGCCGGGCGGGTTTCCCGCTTGCCAGCAAGCATTTCGAGCATGCCAATCAGGCGCGGGCGGGTGGAATCGGGCGTGATTACGTCGTCCACATAGCCGTGCTCTGCCGCAATATAGGGATTGGCATAAGCTTCTTTGTATTCCGCAATTTTTGCCTGCCGTGCTTCTATCGGGTTGTTGCTGGATGCGATTTCATCCGCAAACAAAATGTTTGCCGCGCCGTCCGATGCCATAACCGAAATTTCCGCATCCGGCCACGCCAGCGCCATGTCTGCGCCGATGTGTTTGGAGCCCATGACAAGATGGGCACCGCCCGAAGCCTTGCCCAAAATGATATTTACCTTGGGCACGGTTGCGTCCGCATATGCCGCGATCAGCTTGGCAGCATGCCTGATAATGCCGCCATGCTCCTGCGCCACATCGGCCAAAAAGCCGTCCACGTCGGTGAAGGTGACAACGGGGATGTTATAGCTGTCACAAAAAGACACAAACCGCGCCGCTTTGTCCATGCAGCCAATGCACAGCGCGCCTTTTGCCGCTACAACGCCCGCTGTGGAGCCGTTTAGCCGCACAAAGCCGGTGACGACGTGGTTTGCATAATCTTTGGAAAGCTCAAAAAATTCGTTGTTATCCGCAATTTCCGAAATGACCGTGCGAATGTCATAATCGCCGGCAGCGACAATGGAATTGAGCGTTTCAGAAATCCGGTTGATATCATCGGAAGTTTCGTAATAGGGCGTATCGCTCAGGTTGTTGTCCGGCAGATAGCTCAAAAGCGTTTTGACCGCTCCTAAGCACTCCAGCTCATTCGCAGAGACAATGTGTGCCAGGCCGCTCTTTTCAGCATGCGCCTTTGCGCCGCCCAAATTATCAGCCGTCACGTCGTCATTGCCCGCCCCCTTTACCACCTGTGGCCCGTTTAAGAACATGTGGCTGGTATTTTCCACCATCAGGGTAAAATCAGAAATGGAGCTGACGCAGGCGGCAACCCCTGCCAGCGGGCCCATCACAACCGAGATTTGGGGCACCACGCCGGATAACACCGCGCCCTTGGAAAGCACTTCGCCCAAACCGTTGAGTGCGTCCAGCCCCTCTTGCAGCCGCACACCGGCCGAGTCGTGGAGTGCAATGAGCGGCACGCCGGTTTTGGCTGCCAAATCCATGGTTTTTACGATTTTTTTTGCGTGCATCTCACCAAGCGACCCGCCAATGACAGTGAAATCCTGCGCATACACGCACACTGGACGGCCGTCGATTGTG
The DNA here is from genome assembly GCA_021629085.1 of Oscillospiraceae bacterium. GTDB lineage: Bacteria > Bacillota > Clostridia > UMGS1810 > UMGS1810 > JAJXRJ01. Next base: position 42,306 of record JAJXRJ010000012.1, read on the forward strand.
CCGTATCCAGTCACTACGCCGTCTGCCGGCGCCGAAACACCTGCCGGCTGGGCCGAAACGCCGCGCTGGCTGACAAAGGCGTCCGTTTCCAAAAAGCTGCCTTCGTCCAAAAGCGCTTGCACCCGTTCACGGGCCGTCAGCTTTTTGGCGCTGTGCTGCTTCTCAACCTTTTGTGCCCCGCCGCCTTGTTCTATGATTGCCCGGCGGTTTATAAGGTCGGTCAATTTTTCCATATATCAAAACCCTCTCTTCCTCGGCGGATTGCGCATATTTCCTGCCAAATGCGAACCACCGTATTATATTAAGTATGGCCAAGATGTACGCTGTTTAGGCTGCAAAAACCATTCAAGCCTAAACTATTCCTATATTCTATTTGGTTTCTACAAAAATCCTCTTTTTCCTTTTTTTTGCAGCCATAAATTGAGAAATTTTTCACAATGTTTTACAGTGTGCGTCAAAGTAGCCGGTTAAGTCCAAATAATACGCTGTATCAGGCGGCAGACAGGGCGCATCGGTGCCGTCAAATACGCGAAACCGCAGCCGCTCAAGCAGCGGTGCAAGCGTCTTGTCGCTGCACGCCACAAACCGGATTTCACGCCGGTCAATAAAATTGAGCAGCGCCTTTCCCATGCCAAACTGTAAATCCGGCGCGTCATATTCCGGCAAAAACCGGATGGCCAAAAGACTGGCCCAGTCTGTTTCCAGCCGTACCGCGCCAACGCCCAATAGCTTGTCCTTATCTGTTGCCGCCAAATAAAATACCGCATTGCCGCCGATATCGGGGCACAGCGCTTGTATCTGGGGCGTTATGACCTTTACAGGTTTCATTTCTATCATTTTGCGTTCCTCCTCTCCCCGCGAAGCAGCCGGTCAACCTCCGGCTGGGTCAAGTGCCGCCAGCGGCCCAACGGCAGGTTCCCCAGTACAATTCCGCCAATGGCGGTGCGCTTAAGGGTGATAACCCGGTGTCCCACTGCGTCCAGCATCCGGCGGACTTGCCGGTTGCGCCCCTCGTGGATTTTGATTTCTAACAGTGCACTGTTTTTGCCGTACTCTAACACTTCCACCTGTGCAGGCGCGGTCATTCGTCCGTCCAGCTCCACGCCGCGCTGGAGCCTTCCTAACACACGACGGTCCGGAATCCCTTTTACATAGGCCAGATAGGTTTTTTCCACCTCGTGGCGAGGGTGCGTCACCTGGTATGTAAAATCACCATCGTTGGTGAGCAGCAAAAGCCCCTCTGTGTCGGCATCCAACCGCCCCACTGAGAACAGCCGGTCTTGTATATCCCCCACCAGCTCAAATACTGTTTTTCTGCCCTGCTCGTCATGCGCCGTGGTCACATAGCCGGCGGGCTTGTTTAGCATAATATAGTAGCGTTTTGTCACTAATTTTACCGGTTTCCCATCTACGCAAACTTGGTCATCCGGCCTCACTTTCGTCCCAAGCGCAGTCACTGTTTGGCCATTCACTGTCACCCGGCCGTCCAAAATCAGTGTCTCAGACGCACGGCGTGATGCGACATTTGCTGCCGCCAAGTATTTTTGCAGCCTCATTTGTTCTTCCAAATTATTCACACTCCTAAACATACGGCTGTTATCCCGGCCGTTTGCCGTATGCCATATAATCCGTTTCAAATGAAATCCATTCTTGCAAAATATGTTTTAGATTTTTTGCAAACTGCATGCTTTCTATGACCGGTGCATACGCGGCGGAAACCACGCTGATTTTTTTTAAAAGGTTGCCCTCAAAATATACCTCAACGCCGCCCATCTCGTCTTCAAACCCCACTGGTGCATCCAGATATCCCGGCGTGCGCAGCTCTACCACCACATCCGGCTTCTCGCCGTGCTTTACCGGTACCTCCACACCATCTGTGGTAATCATTTTCATTTCCTTTACTTCGGAGTTTTTCACCGTCACCGTGCGCACATAGTCGCCTTTTTGAAACACCGGTTCCATATGATAGGTGTCAAATGCGTAATCTAGCATGTGGGTGTGGTCGTTCCAGTCGTCCGGGGCGTTTAACGTCACTGCAATGGCCTGCATACCATCCCGCGTGGCGCTGGACACCAGGCAGCGGCCCGATTTTTTGGTAAATCCAGTCTTTACACCGTCGGCGCCCTCATAAATTTTTAACATTTTGTTGTGGTTCGTGAGACTACGGTCATAGCCGCGGCTCTCCCACGGCACTTTTTTTGACGGGGTGGCCACAATCTCCCGGAATTTCTCAAATTCCATGCCATACCGGGTGATGAGCGCCAAATCATACGCAGTGGTGTAATGCTCACTGTGGTCGAGTCCGTTTGGATTGCGAAACGAGGTGTTTTTTGCGCCGATTTTTTGCGCCGTCTCATTCATAAGCTGTGCAAACGAATCAATGTCACCGCTAATGTGCAGTGCAATCGCCACCGCTGCATCGTTTCCCGAAGAGAGCATCAGCCCGTATATCAAATCTTCCAGCGTTAAATGCTCGCCCTTTTCAAGATACATCGACGAGCCCTCCACCCCCACTGCACGGGCATCCACCGTTACCACACCGGCAAGGTCGGCGTGCTCAATTGCACAAATTGCAGTCATAATTTTTGTAGTACTTGCCATGGGCAGCCGTTCATGCGCGTTTTTTTCATAAAGCACCTTCCCGGTCGACTGCTCTATCAAAACCGCGCTTTTTGCCGACACCGTAAGCGCCAGGGTGGCTTTTGGAAAGGCCTGCACGGCAACCATCACCACAAGCGCAAGCACAAAAAAACGTTTCAGCCTGTGCATCAAAACATCCCCCGTCTTTCTGAAAATGTCTGTGCGCTCACCAAAACCCTCCGGTAATTTCCGAAGGGTTTTGTCATTTGCGCTCCATTTTAAATATAGTAAGCCGGAGGCATATTTATAACTTAATCTTCCAAAACAATTTTGACCGATTCAACTCCATCTGCGTCATCGCACATCTGGTCGGCGTCATTGCTCTTTTCATTTTTTTTGCACTGTTTCTTTTTTTCACACAGGTCCGATATCAGCCCGTTAAACTTGTTAAAAAGATCGGGCACCGCGTCAATAATTTTGTCCACAGTCGTGCTGGAGCCACAAACAGGCATCAGCTTGATTTGCTCTTTTCCAACCACCAAAAATGCAATGGGGTTAATGCTCACGCCGCCCCCCGCGCCGCCGCCAAACATCACTTTGTCCGGCTCTTTGCCCGCCTCAAACTCTGAGCCGCCGACGCCGAACCCAAAGGACACTTTGGATACCGGAATGATTGTCATGCCGTCGTTTGACTGCACTGCGTCCCCTACAATGGTGTTCACATCCACCATTTGTTTTAAATTTTCCATTGCAACGCTCATCAAACCTTCAATCGGGTTACTCGCCATAAAAAAACACCGCCTTCTTAATTATTTAAGCGCTTTGCGCCTTTGTAGATTGCCTTCCGGTTTTGAGATAATTTTTTAAAACTACCAAAAGTATACCAATAATGTGCACAATTCTGAATTTGATTATACCCTCAAGTTTTGCATTTACCACTTCTTTTTCATAGTTTGGCTGGATGTGAAACTCGTGGCGCCCCACCGAAAAATTGCGGGTGACAAACGCAAACAGGTTGTAAACCGCCGCCCACACCGCGCCTGTGGCCATTCCAGTCTTGGCGGCGTCTGAAAGCCCAAATTCAAAATCAAACAAAACCATTTCCAAAAAAATGTGCTTTTTGATGTATTCCCTTGAGAGCAGATGGGTTGTACGCAGCCGGCGTATATTGTCAAACATCTCAAACACCTTGCCAAATGGCGTCTTATCTTCCGCTGTTTTTTTTTCTTTCTCCGACTTTGGCGTTTCGGTTTTGTGCTTGATGGGGATGTCAAACCCCAGCTTTTGGCTGTATAAAAACAGCCGCACCGTAAATTTTGCATCCCCTGACGCCGACTGGTCATATTTTAGGTAAACATGGAACGGAAGTATGAGAAGAAGCGCCAAAAGCGCCAAACATCCGCCCAGCACCCACCACAAGATCACCATTGCGCTCGCACCTCCAAAAAGCTTACTGATCCGCCGTGTTCAACTGCTCTTGCGCACTCTCCTTTTGAGGAAGCTCCGGCAATTCGGAAACCGAGCTTAGGCCAAAGCACCGCAAAAACTCTTCGGTGGTGCCAAACAGCACCGGCCGTCCCGGCGCGTCCAGCCTGCCCACCTCGTCTACCAGCCCCATCTCCACCAGCCGGGCCAATGAACCGTCGCTGTTTACCCCGCGGATAAATTCAATGCTGCTGCGCGTCACCGGCTGATGGTACGCCACAATGGACAGCACCTCCAAGGCGGCATTTGAGAGCGCATTGCGGCTGCGTTTTTCCGAAAGCACCCGTATGTATTCATAAAGTGCAGGCTTGGTGCGCAGCTGATAGCTGTCCTCCAGCCGGATGAGTTCAATGCCGCGCGCGGGGTTTTTTTCATACGCTCCCATAAGCGTCCCTATCGCTGCTTCCAGCACATCTTTCGGTTCTCCCAGCGCCTCGCACAGCCGGTCAATCGGCACAGCTTCCCCCATTGCAAATAAAATCCCTTCAATTTTTGCCTCCAGGCTACAATCCTCCATGAACGTTCCTACACTTTCCTTTTATGCGTATTCTTTATCGACTGAAATATCGATTACATCGGGCGCCGCCTCTGTGCCCGAAAGATAGAGGCTGTCACCCTCTTCCATGACATTTAAAAACCCTGCACGCAAAAGCTCTAATATGGCCAAAAATGCAGACACTGCTTCACTTTTGCTCTTCACGCCCAAAAACACACGCTCAAATGCCACGCGTTTCCTCTTTTTTACCAACCCCACAATACTGTCGATTTTGGACTGCACCGAAACCACCTCGCGGCCAATAATGCCGTCAAACCGCTCCACCGGCGGCGGCATTTTTCGCTCGGTGCGCTCTAAAATGACCATAAATGCATCGGTTAGTTTTTTTAAATCTACATGCTCCGGGCGGCGGGGAAGCTTTAACCCCTCAATTTTTTGCGGCAGCTTGTAATAGGAAAACGTACCTGCAAATTGAATGCGCCGAAGCTCTTCACGCGCCTGCTTGATACGCTGATATTCCACCAGCCTGTCCACCAATTCCCGGCGCGGGTCTTCCTCCGTTTCCTCCTCGTGCTTTGGCAAAAGCAGCTTGGATTTCATATATAAAAGCTGCGCCGCCATCACTGAAAATTCGCTAGAAAGCTCTAAGTCCATCTCTTCCATGACAGAAAGATAGGCCATATACTGGTCAGCGATCTCCAAAATGGGAATATCGTAAATGCTCACCTTATTCTTTTTAATCAAATGGAGCAGCAAATCCAGCGGCCCCTCAAAAATCTGCAGTTTAAACGACAATTGTTCCGACAAAAAAACCGCTCCGTTCCAATCTAGAAAATCGGATTTAAAATCCACTCAATCACGGTAAATACCCACTGTGACATAAATGACATCACAGGCGACAGTACACCTGTGCCAAGCAGCAAAATCAGGATGAGAAACGAATAGCGTTCCACACTGTAAAATACGTTCCGCGCACGGTAGGGCAAAAGCTCCAATAGCACCCGGGATCCGTCCAGCGGCGGAATAGGAATGAGGTTAAAGGCCATGAGGCCAATGTTTAATATCACACAGTAATAGAGCATGGGCAGCAGCACATAGAGGCCTGTCACCTGCGAAAGGCCGGCAGTCATAAAATATCCCGACACGTTAAACAGGCCAAACACGCTCTCAATGCCCAAAAGTTTGCCCACTATACCCAAAACAAGCGCACTTAAAATTGCCATAACAAAGTTGGATGCCGGCCCTGCAAGGCTCACCAGAATGACGCCCTTGCGGCGGTTTTTAAAATTATTGGGGTTGATGGGGACTGGCTTTGCCCAGCCAAAGTGAAACACCAATAGGCAAAACGCACCGACAGGGTCAAGATGCCGCAGCGGGTTTAAGCTCAGCCGCCCGCTGTACTTTGCAGTGTAATCCCCCATTTTATAGGCAACATAGCCATGCGCGCACTCGTGCACGCTGAGCGCAAGCAAAAGCGCCGGCAGGCTCAGCAGCAAGCCCAGCAAAAATTCTTTCAATCAGAACACTCCCAACCACAATTGGACGCGTTTTCGCATCCTGCGTTGTAACTGATTATACCGTACTTTTAATAAAATTACAAGTGTTTTAGAAAAATATCGCAGTTGGGCATGATTTAAAGAAAGAACAGCTGATAGGCCGGAAGTGTCAGGCAGGCAAGGCTCACCAAAAACACCATAATTGCACCGAATTTGTTTTTCTTTTTCCATTCGTAAACACCATAGCTGACAGTGTATATCACAATCAAAACAATGGCGGCCATCCACAGCACAGAACGATACATACGCATTCCTCCCTAAAAAACGTCTTACATATCAATGGCTTTGTCCAGCATGCCGAATTTGTTAATTTCCGGATCAATTTCCACAATAAATATCGCGTCTTTGTACCGCTTTTCCCACTGGTAATCCTTCCACGCCTGCCAAGTTAAAAATTGTTTTTTTGCATACCGGCCAAGTTGTGCAACGTCTGCCTGAACCTCCTGCGAGGTGCGGTAGAGATATTTGTTCATATCCTCTTCCAGCTCTTTTTTTAACTGGCGTTCCACCCTTTGATACGTGCCCTTGCCAATGGACTGGTCGCTCACGCTCACCATTTCACACTCCAGCTTAATTTTAATGTCAATCACCGGTGCATCGCCCGAAACATCCACCGTGATGTTTGGCTTTTTGCGCTGGGAAAGATCTACCACCACATAATTGTTATTACCACCACTTTCTATAGAATATGCGACACCGTTTATGGTATCGGTCAAAATTTTATGATACATATTTTCAAAGTTGGTGCCTTCGCCCACCATCTTGTCCGCGTGAAACATGGCGAAGCCCAAAATTGTCACCTTGTTGTCCGATACGATGGGGATATCGCTTTTTGCCGTGTCATCTTCATTATAGGGATCCTGATTGTCACTCGGCGCAAAGTCTTTGCTCTCTTCGTTGTAAATGAGCCCCACAAGAGGAATGGTCAAATTTTTATCCACCACGCGCGAATTGATATAAAAATCAAACACCGTGGTTTGCTCAACTAAGGAAGCAACATCCTTGTCAAACAGTTCGCTCAGGTACTTTTCTGGATTGACCTCGAGCTTTGGCGTGATGTGCTTTAAATAGTCCTCCGCTGAACATTCCGACACCGCCATCAGCGTGAGCGGGCTAATGCTTAAATCGCGCATAAACCCGTCAATATAACGGTTGAGGCCTTTTTTTGCCAGATCCTTTGAAAAGGTAATAATTTTGACATGGGATAAACTGGTTTTTTTGCTGACCGCATTGTTGACAATGTCCAGGCCAGAAAAAATATTGCTGGCCTCCACAGTAAAATTGATGAGCGAGCTCTCGTCCCCGC
>JAJXRJ010000045.1 GCA_021629085.1 Oscillospiraceae bacterium
ATATAAAACTTCAGAAAAAATTATGTCCAATATTAAAACCATACGGACAGTCAAATCATAGATTGCACATAGACGGGCGGCGTGGTATAATCTGCGCCGCTTTTTTTGTTGTTCGCATTTCGATTTGCCAGGCTTGCAAGGTCGGTCGCCAAACAGTCAAACGAAAATGTGCTTGCACGCCCCGGACAAAAATCCGCAGTTTTTAGTACAAAAGGCAGATGGGCCGTAGTTTTGGCCATTTTTAGCAGTACCCTTCCCTGATCGTTAAATGCAAGCACCCGCAGATAATCGATTTCGTGCATCTTTCGGTCCATCCCAAGCAATGCCCCCTTTGCCACCCGGCAAATCCGGCTTTTGGTATACCGCTTTGTGACAGACAGCGCATAAAATTCTTCTAAGTTAGATGCACCTTTTGCCGCTTTCATCAGACGCTCTGAAAGACCTGGTTCCATTCCCGGCACACATTCTAGCCGTGTGCGGTCTGTTGTGCGCAAAAACCCTAAAATCAGAGGTTCCAATCGGCTGTCATCGTATTGATTTGCAGCGTCATATGCTACAGGCACAAAGGCAGAAATATCCTTTCCACGGCGCAATTCTTGCCGGATATAGGATGCAGTGGCAAAATTTTGCCTGACCTGCAAATTGGCGTGGTCTGTCAAATGGCGTTTGATGCAGTGTGGGACGATTCTGCTTTTTAACGCTTCCAGCGCACGAATATAAGCGCTGCCCAAACAGTCGTTGGCAGACGGCGCGGCATATCCAAGCGTCTTTTCAAGCGCAGCGGCATAGGCGGCAGGATAGCCCAGCCCCTGTTTGAGTGCCGCACGCAGATTCCTTGAAAATTCGCCTTCCCCATCCTCTTCCTGGCGGGCAATCGTTTGCAGATACGCAAGATTGCCGGATTCACTGCCAAAACTTAAAAAATCCACAATTCCAGTTGAATCGAGGATTTTAATCGCGGCAGATGCAAATTGGTCGGACGACTGCAAAACATAATAGGCGGGAAGCTCGAGCACAAGGTCGGCGCCGCAAAGGATTGCCGCGCGCGCACGCGTCCACTTGTCATAAACAGCAGTTTCGCCCCGCTGGACAAAGCTGCCGCTCATGACGCACACCACAGTGTCACAGCCCGTTTCTTGCTTCGACTGCGCAATGTGGTATTTATGGCCGTTGTGAAATGGATTGTATTCTGCAACAATTCCCAAAACCTTCATAGCTTCACCGTTACTTTTGATTTTTAATCACTTTAAGCCGCGTAAACTCCTCCCGGTCCTTTTCTTCCAGAGCGTTTTGAATGTTCGCCGTGATGCTTTCATAGCGGGGGATCATGATATTTTTTAACGAGTTTGCGCGCTTTTGTGTCTTTTTAATGTTGTTTGCCAGCCGGTACACGGCATTTTCTACACCTGCCAGCCGGATGGTTAAATCTTTTACCTCATTGAACTTTAAAAATGCGTCGTCTAGGCGGGACGAAGTGGTAAAAATATCATACTCTGACTGCACGCGCCGGCTCTGATATTCCACCTCCGGGATTTCGACCCCCATGACACTGCGGAACTTGATATCTACACCGTCTTCCGGCTTGACACACTCACTCATTTGGCGGACGCTGCTAATTCCCAGCGCAATATTGGATTTTTGCAGTGCAGCATACGCGTCCTTATATTTTTCATCAATTTTAGACTGGATATTTTGTGCTTCCTCAATGAGATCCATCATTTCTTTGATGAGGATGTTGCGCTTTTTATCCAACAGGTCGTAGCCTTGAATGGCGAGCTTGAGCGTGTTTTTTGCGGTGATGAGGTTCCCTTTGGTTGCAAACAGCGTGGTATCCATCCCCTATCCCTCCTGTGGATAATACTGATCCAGCGTTTTGGTGTCAATACGGTTTAGCTCCTCGCGCGGCAAAATTTTTAAAAGCTCCCATGCAAGGTCCAGCGTTTGCAAAATCGTACGTGCTTCCTCTTTTCCCTGTGCGATAAACCGTTCCTCAAACTGCTTGCCAAATTCCATGTACCGTTTGTCAATCTCCGTCAGTTCATCTTCCCCGATGACTGATGATAGCGCCTTGATATCCTGCACGTTTGCATAGGCGGCAAACAGCTGGTTTGCCACATCCCAGTGATCGCCACGGGTATAGCCTTCGCCAATGCCGTCCTTCATCAACCTGGAAAGCGACGGCAGCACGCTGACAGGCGGATAAACGCCCTTTTGATACAGATTGCGATCCAGCACAATCTGCCCTTCCGTAATGTATCCGGTAAGGTCTGGTATGGGGTGTGTGATGTCGTCATTTGCCATGGTGAGAATGGGAATCTGGGTCACCGACCCCTTTTTGCCGCGAATCATACCCGCCCGCTCATAAAGAGAGGCAAGGTCACTGTATAGATAGCCTGGGAAACCTTTTCTACTGGGAATTTCCCCCTTAGAAGAAGAAATTTCACGCAATGCTTCCGCATAGGCAGAGATGTCCGTCATAATGACCAGAATGTGCATATTATGCTGAAATGCCAAATACTCCGCCGCCGTGAGCGCAGCGCGCGGCGTAATGATACGCTCAATGACAGGGTCATTGGAAAGGTTTAAAAACATGACCACTTTTTCTAAAACGCCGCTTTCATAAAACGCCTTTTTAAAATAATTTGCAACATCGTTTTTAACGCCGATCGCAGCAAACACAATGGCAAATTCGCAGTCGTCATCCTCTGCAATTTTCGCCTGCTTGGCAATCTGCACAGCAAGCTGGTCGTGTGGCAGGCCGTTTCCCGAAAAGATGGGAAGCTTTTGCCCGCGGATTAACGTAGTCAGCGCGTCGATGGAGGAAATACCGGTTTCGATATAGTTTCTCGGGTACTCGCGTGATACCGGATTGATGGGCTTGCCGTTGACGCTTTCTTTGACATCCGGGTAAATGCTGCCCAAACCGTCAATGGGCTTGCCCACGCCGTTAAATACGCGCCCCAAAATTTCTTTTGAAAGTGGCAGCTTTAAGCTGCTGCCGGTCAACCGTGTTTTGGTGTTCACTTTTGAAATGCCGGTTGTGCCCTCAAACACCTGAATCACTGCGCGGTCGCCGTCAATTTTAATCACCTGTCCCATACGTTTTTCGTGATCATCAATTAAAAGCTCCACCATTTCCTCATACGCGCAATCAGAAACCCCTTCTAAAATAACAAGCGGCCCTGCAATTTCTTTGAGGCCCAAATATTCGATTGCCATTACAGTTCCACCTCCTTGGGTTTGTTGTAACGCGCATAAATCCGCTCAAAAATTTCATCAATTTCCTTCGCATACCTTTCAAATGCCCCCGCAAAATCCTCATTTCCGACATCGTATTTAATGGAAATCAGCTTTTCCACAATGCCGGTCTTTCGAATTTCCGACACTGGAACACCGGTCTGTACCAGCTTTTTGGTGGCATTGTAAAACTGCAAAGCAATTTTTAACATCTGCACCTGCTTTTTCATGGGGACATAGGTGTCCACCGCGTTAAACGCATTTTGCTGTAAAAAGCCCAGCCGGATAATTTTTGACACTTCCAGCACCAATTTTTGACTGTCAGGCAGTACGTCTGCCCCAATAAGCTTGACAATCTCCATCAATGAGCTCTCTTCATTTAAAATCCGTTTGATTTCAGTGACCACCTGCGGAAAATCTTTGTCCACGTGTTCGATATACCACGGGGCTAAATCATCGGTATATTCGCTGTAGCTGGTGAGCCAGTTGATCGCCGGATAGTGCCGCTGATAGGCAAGCTGGCGGTCCAACGCCCAGAAACAACGGATAAACCGCTTTGTGTTTTGCGTAACCGGCTCCGAAAAGTCGCCGCCCTGCGGAGACACCGCGCCAATAATGGTGATGGAACCGCTGGTGCCGTTGATATTGTCCACCATACCCGCCCGTTCGTAAAACGATGACAGACGCGAGGGCAGGTAGGCCGGAAAGCCTTCTTCCGCCGGCATTTCCTCCAAACGTCCGGAAATTTCACGAAGCGCTTCAGCCCAGCGCGAGGTGGAATCCGCCATAATAGCAACATGATAGCCCATATCGCGGTAATACTCCGCAAGCGTCACACCGGTATAGATGCACGCCTCACGCGCCGCAACCGGCATGTTGGAGGTATTGGCAATCAAAACAGTCCGGTTCATAAGCGACTGCCCGGTTTTTGGATCCACCAGCTTTGTAAAATCCTCCAAAACCTGTGTCATCTCATTGCCGCGCTCGCCGCATCCAATATAGACGATAATATCTGCGTCCGACCATTTTGCAAGCTGGTGCTGCGACATCGTTTTACCCGTTCCAAAGCCGCCGGGAATCGCTGCCGCGCCGCCCTTTGCAATGGGAAAGAGCGTGTCAATCACGCGCTGACCAGTGACCAGCGGCACTGTGAGCATTTTGCGCTCCACATAGGGGCGCGCCGTGCGGATGGGCCATCTTTGGCTCAGCATAATGGTATGTTCTTTGCCCTGGTCATCCTTCACCTTTAAAATCGGCTCCACAATGGTATAAGCGCCGTCTTTTTGTGCAAACGTGACAACACCGGAAATATTGGGCGGCACCATAGATTTATGCACAATTGAATCCGTCTCCTGTACGTGTGCAATGATATCTCCGCCAGAGACCAAATCTCCCTCTTTTACCAAAACTTTGGTCTGCCACTTTTTGGTTTCATCTAAAGAGGAAACCGCAAGGCCGCGTGAAATAAAGGCACCGCTCTTTTGCTCCATAATATTTAACGGCCGCTCAATTCCATCGAAAATAGAACTGATAATGCCGGGGCCAAGCAGTGCGCTCATTGGCGTTTTTAATCCCTCTACCGGCTCTCCGGCTTTGACAGAAGTAGTTTCCTCATACACCTGCACAATCGCCTGGTCATCCTCAATGGCAATCACTTCACCAATGAGCTTTTCATTGCCCACCCGAACCATTTCCATCATAGAGAGGTCATTCGTCCCCCTGACAGTGACGACGGGCCCGTTAATTCCATAAATATATCCATTCTGCATGTTAAACACCCGCTTTTTTCGAATTATAGAAGTGACGTTTTGGGCGTCAATAAATCGCAAACCCACTCTTTTCCAAGAAATTCTCCTTAAGCTGTGCCAAAACCGCCTGAATCGAACCATTGTAAACCTTGTGATTTTTGGTGTCCAAAACGATTGCACCGCCTCTTAGCCCATCTTCAAAGGCAACAGGATATGGAAGCAATTTTATAAGGTCGGCCAGCCGGGTTTGATCCGCCTTATCCAGCGTCACCAAAAGGTCTTTGCCGCCAAGCTGGTTTTCGCCGCACTGTATCACATTTTTCACATAGTCCGGATAGGCATCGCTTTTGACAAAGGCATCTACTTTTTGATCAAGCTCTGTAAACAAATTGCCAATCAACGTCTCACGATAGGAAAACACCGCTTTTTTCCCCTCGGTAATTTTTTGTGAAATTGCCTGGTTAGAAGACTGCTGCAGCTTTGCGACCGTTTCTTCAACATACTGCTTCATCTGATTTGCACATACCGTTTCATAGCGTGCAAGCTCCCGCTTTTTCTTTTCACCACACTTGCTTAATATCTCGTCCCGGCGCTGCGCGGCCTGTGAGAGTGTAATATCAGTAAAATTCTCAAATTTACGGTCAAAATTATACATAAAAACACCTCCTAGAGCTTTAATCCGATTGCTTCGCTGACATACGATGTAATGAAGTCTTTGCTCCGTCCGCTGCCATGCCGGTCAGGAATTTCTACAATCAGCGGCTTTTCATGGTTAAGCTTGATATTCTTAATAAAATCAGGAAATTGTTTTGCAAGCTTTTCCGTGATGAGTAAAATGGCAATCTGCGGATCTGCCACAGCAAAATCCAGCGCCGCTTTCACTTCGTCCGCCTCGTGAACCACCACGCCCTCAATGCCCGCAAGCCGAAGTCCAGTATGTGTGTCGACATTGTCGCTGATTAAGTATAATTTCATAGCGCGCCTCTTCTATATCCGGCCAAGGATGGTAAAGGATACCAAAAGGCCATACAGCGCAATACCTTCTGCAAGCGCAACAAAAATAAGCGCTTTACCCATGATAGAGGAATCCTCAGAGATTGCCCCAAGCGCAGCAGAAGATGCCGCGGCAACTGCGATACCCGCACCAATACAAGAAAGCCCTGTCACAAGGCCAGCCGCAAGATACGCAAGCCCTTCTGTGCTGGAAGCCTCAGCCGGTGCAGCCGCACCGGCGCCGGAAAACAGACACACAGTGGAAACAATCATGATGGCAAAAAACGAAAAGATGTTGGAAAACAGTGCCGTTTTTCCACGGCGGCAATTCTTTTCCCCCGCAAAATAAACACCGATGGGAACCACAATGCTAAGTGCCAATAAAATGCTCAAAATGGTTGTCATAATAATTTACCTCCAAAATAAAATTATTGTTCTTTTTCTGCTTCTGCCACACAGTGAAACGCTTTCCCGTTCCCTTGATAAAAGCGGCTGAATATTTCGTAAAATTCTAGGCGCAACACCTGAATACCGACGATTAAGCCTTCCAGCGCCATCACGACCAGATTCCCAATCACCAGCACGACGGTTCCTGCGCCGCCTGCCGCCATATTGGCGAAAATGAGCACAACCCCCATCATCCCAACGTGGTTTAGGGCAAATGCACCGATTCGGACAAACGAGATGGTATTTGTAACAAAGCTCAATAAAATCTCAAACAGCTCAAAGAAATTTTCTAAAAAAAACGCTCCCTTGCTGCCTTTGATAAGATGCTTTTTCTTTTGAATCAGCCTGGTGAGAGGCTCGCGCAAAAATATCAGCAGCAACGGAATGATAATAAAAATGATATTGTAAACCACTGTAAACGGGTTCAATCCCTTTAAAAACAGCAGCGTAACGCCAATAATAACTGCCCAATAGAAAATCAGCCCGGCAAACCCATTTTGCTCAAAGAGTGCCTTGCCCCAGTTTTTGTTTCGGATCGCATTGATAATATTGTAGAGGATGGCAATGGTGATGATCACCGTCCCCAGCGCCACTGTGCTCAAAAGGATGGTCGTAATGTGATCCATGGGATGGAAAATCAGCGGCGGAATGACATCCTCTAACCCAAAAACGCTGCCAAAACAAAATCCAAACACTGTAGAACTCAGTCCCGCAAGGCTGATAATGGCCGCAAGATCTATCTTCTTTAGGCGGTAAATGAGAAATCCAGCAATTGCCAGCACCAAGCCCTGTCCCACATCGGCAAACATGATGCCAAACATCAAAATATAGGACAGCGCCACAAGCGGCGTCGGGTCAATTTCATTGTAAGCCGGGAGCCCATACATTTTTACAAAAAATTCAAACGGACGCACCAACGGGTTATTTTTTAGTTTGGTGGGAGGCGTAATTATGCTCGAAACCTCATCGGGCTCTTCTGTAACCAATGCAATTTCTGTTTCGGGCGAAAGGTCGCGCTTTAACTCCCGCAATGTTTTTGCATCCGTCCATCCTACAATAATGTAGAATGACTTTCCAACCTTTGCACCGTATTTCCGATGTTCAAATGCCGTCTGAATCTTTTTCAGCTTTTGGTGGTAAAATACAATTTGTGGCTGATATTGTTTCACAATTTTTGCGATGTTTGCCTCAGTTTCAATGATTTTAGCAGTTAACGCCTCATTTTCCGCTTCCAGCCGCTCCGTGGCCTGCCGTGGCGTTCCTTTGGCCTTTCCGGAAATGCGCGTGCGCTCAAAATAGAGGGAGGCAAAAATTTTATCCACCTTATTTGCAAAGGGCGACGGCGTAAAATATGCACCCCAAACGTAGTCGCGGTCCTCTGTCCCCTTTACAAAAACCGCCTCCAGTTCATCTAAAAAGGTCTCCAGTTTCACATAGCTTGATTTTGGAAGCTTTCCAAACCGGAAGTCAATAAATTTAAAATTGAAAATCTCGCTCAAATCAATGTCCACATCATAGAGCGGCTTTAGCTGGTTGATGATACGTGTGTTTTCATCGTACGCCGCATGAAGCGTCTCCAGCTCCTGTCTGTATGACTCCTGCTCCTCTGACACCGATTTTAAAAGCGTTTCTATACTTTTTATGTCAAACGTACAAGGGGTACCGGTATCCTGCGGTAAATTGTAAGTTTCCACCAGGGCGCTTAGCTTGGTGTACACGTCGTGATAGGGGTTTTTATCGTCAAACGGGCTCAAATTTTTGTTGCTTTTTAACACATGCAGCGCATTTTCAAGATGAATGTTCTTTCCAATGACATATTTAGAGATTGCCTCGTCATAATCATCAATGGGCCCTACAATGCTGATCATGCTCATTTTCTCTATGCTCAATGCAACTCATCTCCTTTTCATAGAACCAAATATTCTTTTATTTCATCTGCATTGAGATGATACCGAATCCCCTCGATGATGGAAACAATGTTGCCTGCTTCAATGGATTTTAAGCGCAAGTAACAAAGGATGTTGACCGCACTGTATGGGAACTGTGTCATGAGCGCCTTGCTGGTCTTTTTTAAATAGCGCAGGTGTTCCCGCTCAAAGTCCTCCCCGGCAAAAATTTCACGGTAAGGCGTGGCAAGGATCATATCACGGCATGTCTCTGGGCTGGCGTTGACCAATGCTTGAATGGTCTTTTGGCTGACTTTGTAATAATAAGGGATAATATAGCTGTAAATAAGCTCCTTATCCAGCTTAAAATTGGCCTTGCAGCGATAAATCCAGCGCAAATTCATAATGTCCGCCTCACTGCCGAAAAACTTTTCTGCAAAGGTTCGGTCACTGCCCTTAAGTGTTTTTTTGGCATTGGATAAAACCCTGTTGTACATATAGAGATCCAGTGTCATTTCAAAGCTGAAAATGCTGACTTCTCCGCGCGCTTTTAAAATATTGTACAGCATCGTATAATGGTGGTCAGCAGAAAGAAGCTCCAAAAGCTCGTTTAAGTCCTTTGCCGCCAAAAGCGCTTCTATGTCAAATCCAACATGGCGCTGAATAAACGGGTCGACCGTAGAAAAGCTCTTGTGCCCGGTTTCCACGCTGCGTGCAATCTGTTTGAGTAAATCCAACTCAAAACGTTTTAAATAAACATCCAAAAACGGTTTGGAATCAGAATCCGCAAAGTGATACAATTTTTTAAACTGACCGATGATATCCGCCTGCAGGCACAGCTCGAGATCCGAGCGATGTGCAGAGTTTTCATCTACCGTTTCTAGCACCCTGCCATATTCATGATAGGTTTTTAACTGTTGTGCCACCATGGGAACACTGGTTTTAGAAAGCAGTACTGCATAATCCTCATCTGTAAGCATTTTCCCAATTAGGCTGCGGATTTTCGTGGTCAGCGCCGCGTGTTTGATGAGTGATGACATCATATGCTCACACCTGCCCTGTCACAGCTTGGTACAATTCGTCAAGCCAAGCATCATGATGCGCCTGATAGGTTTTTAAAAGTTTGGCTTTTGCCTGTTCGATCTCGGATTCTTGTGCTTTTAGCGCCTCTTCCTGCTTATTTTCTTGCGCCGCCCGAAAGGTTTCAATCTCCGCTTCCGCCTGTTTTTGATAGCGTTCATAGATGGCTTTCTTTTCCACCTCAATTGCCCCATCTAAGGTTGCCTCAGTTTCTTCTGCAATTTTTATAATTTCCTGTGCTTTTTTTTCAATGTCAATGATTTTTTGAATGACTGCGTCGCTCATATTACCACCCCTTTGACACTAATTTTTCAGGCTGTGCACCGGTGCCGGAATCCTGCCGCCGCGGTTAATAAATGCCGAACTGTCAAGCTTGCTGACACGCATGACTGGCCCGGTGCCCAAAAGGCCTCCAAACTCTACGACATCCCCCACCTGTTTTCCAGGTGCGGGAATGAGCCTGACTGCCGTTGTCTTGTTGTTAATCATACCAATTGCCGCTTCGTCTGCAATGATGGCAGAAATTGTGGACGCCGGCGTATCGCCGGGCACCACAATCATATCCAGCCCCACAGAGCACACACAGGTCATGGCCTCCAATTTTTCCAGCGACAGCGCGCCGCTTTTGGCGGCCGCAATCATGCCCGCGTCTTCACTGACCGGAATAAATGCGCCGCTTAACCCTCCCACATAAGAAGAAGCAAAAATTCCGCCCTTTTTCACCGCATCGTTCAAAAGCGCAAGCGCGGCAGTCGTTCCATGTGCGCCGCACTGCTCCAGCCCCATCTCTTCCAATATGTAGGCGACACTGTCCCCCACTGCCGGCGTTGGCGCAAGCGACAAGTCCACAATCCCATACGGCACATTTAGCCGCTTTGACGCTTCTTTTGCCACCAGGCTGCCCATCCGGGTAATTTTAAAGGCTGTTTTTTTCACAGTTTCTGCAACCGTTTCAAAATCCGCACCCGCAACCTTTTCCAGCGCACACTTTACCACACCAGGCCCGCTGACGCCGACGTTGATGACGCACTCTCCTTCGCCTACGCCGTGAAATGCGCCCGCCATAAATGGATTGTCCTCCACGGCGTTTGCAAACACCACAAGCTTAGCGCAGCCAAATCCGCCGCTGTCCGCCGTGCGCTGCGCGGTTTCTTTAATTACCTCGCCCATTTGCTTCACCGCATCCATGTTAATGCCCGCCTTTGTTGTACCGACATTGACCGACGAACAAACCCGCTCTGTTTGAGAGAGTGCCTCAGGGATGGACGCCACCAGGCTTTCATCGCCCGCTGTGAATCCCTTGTGTACCAGAGCGGAATAACCACCGATAAAATTGACGCCTAAAACATCCGCCGCGCGGTCCAGCGTTTTTGCAATGGACACAAAATGCTCTGGGCTGTGCCCCTGCGCAATGAGTGACACCGGTGTCACCGAGATCCGCTTATTGATAATCGGAATTCCATATTCCCGTTCAATTTCTTCTCCAACTGCGACCAGCCGGTTTGCCAGCCGTGTTATTTTGTCATACACCTTGTCGCACAGCACGTTAATATCGCTGCCCGCACAGTCCATCAAAGAGATTCCCATGGTAATGGTGCGAATATCGAGATTTTCCTTGGCAATCATGTTGATGGTTTCCATGATTTCATTTTGATTGAGCATCCGAAAACCTCCCGCGTCTAAATTCTGTGCATGGAATTAAATATATCCTCATGCTGAATGTTGATGAC
>JAJXRJ010000013.1 GCA_021629085.1 Oscillospiraceae bacterium
TAATCTGACGATTTTTTCAACACTTTTTTTCTGAATTTTTAGAGGTTACCATAAAAAGAAAAGGAGAATGGTTATGAAAAAAGGATTGTATATCTTCCTGTGTTTGCTGGTATTGTCCGCACAGTTTTTTGCAGTCCATGTGTTTGCCGCAGAGGACAACTTTGTCAATCAAAAAGCATATGTGGAAATTTCGCTGGATCATGTTTTACCAAGCGATAAAAACGTGGAATTCAAATTTCATGTGGCCGATTCCGGCGTACAAAAGCTGAATTTTTTTGTCGTTGATGAGGATTGGAGCAATCTTTCGTGGGAGAATGCGCCGAAAAATAATAGGAACGGACCGGGCGTCAGCGCCGCAAAAGCAGGGAGTGTCATTGTTACCGGATCGGGAGAATACACGCTTGATATAACCGATATTGCAAAGAGGATGAGAGAGATTGGACGTGACAAAATTACCCTTGCGATTTGCGGTGAACAACGAAACGGATTTTCTGCTGATTTTTCCAATTTTACCCGTGTGACGACAACGGTCAACATGCCTTGCGGCAATGACGGCGATTATATACTCGGCGGAGAGACCGGCACCACTTCGGCAGAAATCATTACAGATGAAAACGGTACAAACATTCTTCACTTGGTAAAGTCCGATATCCGGTCCACATACCGGTATAAATTTTACAACGGGTTAAAAAAAGACGGGATGCTGACAGAAGATGATATCGGAAGGGTATTTCATGTCAGTTTCCGTGTTTTAAATAATTATACCGCAAGCAAATGTAATTTCAATGTTGGATTTATGTCCGCCGCCCCAGGTGCCGGCACCCCAAGCAATCCAGCGGGCAGCTCCACAAAATTTGTGGGGGATACGCACAATATAATTGCGGCAAATGCAGACGGCTGGGTTGATGTGTCTTTTTACTACACCGTTACGGCCGAGACGGTTAGCACGCAAGCGGGGATGCTCACGTTTGCCGATAAATTTAACGACATCTCCATTAAGAACCTCTCTGTAAAAGACGTTTCGCCGGGGACAAAGATTTATGGCGCTGCCAGCGGCAATTTATCGCCGTCTGTCCAAACAGCGCAGACGGATGGTTCGATGACAGCCGTCAACGCGATAAAGTCGGCCTATATTGAAAACGAAGAGAACCGATACAATACTATGGATGGAGAATTTCTATACGTGAATGAAAACCAATACCGCAGTGATGCTGTTGGAATTGTTTCCCAAAGCTGGACTGGCAGATTTTTTGCAGGAGAACAGTTTGGCCATCAAAAAAGGCTTCGGAACAACACCGGCCAGGACAAAAATATGATGCTGGCATTGGGCGTGTATGATGATTCCAATTGTCTTGTCCATACAAAATTTACAAAACAGAGACTGGAGCGGCATTCGGTCATCGACATTGTTTCTAAACTGGATTTACCGGCGGATATGACTGCTGGATATGTCATAAAAGCATTTTTATGGGATGGAGATTCAATCGTTCCAGTTTGTCAAGTAGAAGAATATGAAGGCTTTTACAGGGAAGACGAGGTTGTTGTAAAGGTGAAAGAACCTGCGCAAGGAGCGGAATATGCATCGTTTGATGTATTTGTAAAAGGGACAAAAAAAGAAAGTGACATGTATACCATGTATCGGTTTCAATATATTGACAACCCTTCTGTCCATACCGACTATACCAGCAGCAAAAATTCCAACCAGAATGCCAAACTTTACCGTGTGAAAACTGCGTTTAAAGCGAAACGGACAGGGATTTTTGACTTTGAAGAAACAGAGGAACAGCTATTGCAGCATGGTGAAATTGAAATGGCAGTCCGTGAAAAAAGCCACGACTTCGGCGAAGGGGCCAAATCTGCCGGCGACTTTGTGGGCGGGTATCACGGGGACGAGCATATAACTGATGTTAGCCTTGCCATTGACGGAACAAGCGTTCCACTTGACAAGGCGGGAAGCTATCGGGGGGAACAGATATTATTTCGTCAAGATTCCATCATCAACCGATGCAATACACCAGGGGATTATTTACTCTATCATATCAAGGATTACACGGTTACAAAAGATGGAATTGCGTTACATCAAAAGGCCGAGTGGCTTCAGGATACGACAGTGAAAAATGCCTATTTGATGATGTTTACTGCTGTGCGGCAATCGGGAAATACGCGTATAACAGATTATGCGGACTTTTACTGGCAGGACAATACAAAGGCCGCAAGCTATGACCTTACAGATTATGGATTGACGACGTTTCTGTCAACGGGCGAGCCCTTTACCCAGCCGGGTGTGGAGAATGAGAACAAGCCGCGGTTAACATCGGATTCGCAATATGTAAACAAAGCGCATTTGTGGAGTGCGGCAGGCGACATTGATGCAGTCTGCACAACACAAACCGTCCAGGGGTTAAAAAATCAATATGCATTTTTAGCAGTTCGCATTCAGGGGGACAACAAATGCTATTTTGGCAATCATGAAAATCTGCCAGTCAAACAGGGCGAAATTTGGGAAGTGAAAAACACATATGATGTCAAAATAAACAACTGACGCTTTTGGCAAAAGAAACATCACCTCCTGGCTTGAAACCGGGAGGTGATGTTTTATGGATTATTTTTTTCTTTCGTTAAATTGATTTGATAGCGCTCTGCTTGCAACCAGCTTGTGTTCGACGTGGCAAAAGTCGTCCAGCGCCAGATTTAAGAAAATCACGTCGCATATCATCAGCTCGGAAAATCTGGAGCAAATTGCACCAATCCGAATTTCGTTTTCCGTTTTTTGCACAAACAGGGATATATCTGCAATGTTTCGGAGAGTCGACATTTCTGCTTTTGTAACGGCAATGCAATACGCGCCGTTTTTCTTGGCCTGTTCGACCGCAATGTTTACTGCCCGCGTTTCACCGCCGTAAGAGACCGCCAGCACAGCGTCCTTTTTTGTAATATTCATTGAAGCTGCGATTTGCATATTTTCCTCAATGTGGAATACGCATTTCCGGTTCAGCCGAATCAGCTTCTGGTACAAATCATACGCAACAAGCCCCGACGCGCCAACACCAAACAAATAAATGGTTTGCGCATGCTTCAGCTTTTGTATTGCGGCGCTAAAATCTTTCTCGGAAATGATATCGAAGGTGGTGTTTGCACATTTTTCTATAATTTTCTTTTCCTTTTGCATGATGGCATGGATGGTGTCATCCGGATGGATAATGATATCCTCGCTGTATACTTTTTTCTCATCCGCGCTTTGTACAATCGCATACCGAAGCTGTGAAAGCCCGTCAAATCCCATTTTTCTTACAAAGCGCATGACCGTTGCAGTAGACGTGCCTGTGCTTTTGGCAATGCTTTGCACTGATTCATTTAACGCAACGGTGGGATGGGACAAAAAATAATCTGCAACCTTGATTTCTGACTTTGTTAAATTGGCATAGTTTTCTTTTATCAGCATTAAAACGTTCATTGTAACTCCCCTTGGCGTGCAAGCGATTTTATAAAATTATCCTCAAAACAATCCGGCATTTGGTATCCTGCCATTTTACATGCCTGCCAAACGGCCCCGTAAACAGGCGGTAAAGCCGGGAAGATAAAATGATGCGGACTGTTTTCAGCTATACGCTGTTTCATGATTGCAGACTGAAACAGCCCGCCTGTGCAGGACACGTTGACGCTTTTCGTCGTAAAATACTGTGCGGCGGTATCGATCATCTTTTTTAGCCGAACCACGGTTTTTTGTATGATTTCGTTTGCCACGGCATCTCCCATATCATAGGCGTGAAAGACAACCGGTGCAAACGATGCGATGTATCGTTTGTCTTCCCGGTATAGTTTATCTAAGCCATCGGCAATGCTGCCGCCCATCTCTTGTTCCAGAAGCTTTGTAATCAGCGTTTGCCTGCCGGTTTTATCATACTCGCAAAGCGCGGCGTAAATTGCGTCACGGCCAAGGTCATAGCCGCTGCCGGCCATATCAAACAGATAGCCCCATCCGCCGATTCGATGGAAGACGCCGTTGCTTCTGGCAAATACAATTGAGCCTGTCCCGGCAATCACAGAAATCCCATTGCCGTCTTTTAAGCCTAGGTTCATGGCGTTTACAGCATCGCTGTCCACTTCAACGACGGCGCCGGCAAACGCCGTATTTAGAAATTTTGCAATCTCAAGCTGATTACCGCCAGTGGATCCGCCTGAAATTCCGGCAAACATACAGATGCTGGAATATTGTGTAATGTTATATTCGCGAATCAGCCTAGAAATTCCTTCAAAAAGAACATTTTGGCTTTGCTTCATTCCCACCACGTTGGGATTGCTCGATTCGAAAAGCAGCCTTTTTAAAACCATCCCGCGCACATCGCAAAGCACAAAATCCGTTTTTGTGCTGCCGCCGTCAATTGCAATGATATATTCCACTTATCCGCGCTCCTTCATCCATTGGATTGCCTGTCTGACATTTCCGCCTGTTTGATCTAAAGCATGTGCGCAAGCCTCGGAATTTGCGCCTGTAATTTCAGAAATGATGCGAATGCATCTGTTTTTCAGCTTCTGATTGACAGGTTTTAAATTGATCATGAGATTTTCGTAAACCTTGCCGGTTTTTATCATAGAAGCGGTTGACAGCATGTTTAAAACCAGCTTTTGTGCAGTTCCCGCTTTTAGCCGTGTGGAGCCTGTAATCACTTCCGGCCCTGTGTCGACGCAAATGGGAATATCGGAAATTTCATCTAACAGGGTGCCGGCGTTACAAAAAATGCCAATGGTTGTGCAGCCATTCTGTTTCGCACAGCGAAGCGCCCCGGCAACATACGCCGCATTTCCCGCAGCAGAAAGCCCCACAACAACGTCGTTTGGATGGATGTGATGCGCCAAGAGGTCGGCTGCTCCCATGTCTGCCCTGTCCTCTTCTGCCTCAGCCGCCTGGGTCATGCTTTTTTCGCCGCCTGCAATGATGCCGGTCACCAGCGCTCTGTCAACGCCGAAGGTTGGCGGGCATTCAGCCGCGTCAGTTACTGCAAGCCTGCCTGACGTGCCCGCGCCTATGTAAAAGAGCCGCCCGCCGGTTTCAAATGCGTGTACAATGGCGTCGACTGCAAGGCATATTTGCGGGATTACCAGGTCGATTGCATCATTGACCAGCCTGTTTTCGGCATTCATGACGGTTAAGATATCGCATGTCTCCATTTTATCAATGTGTGTTGTTTTGGGATTTCTTTTTTCGGTGTTAAGCATAATTCGCATAGGTCCTTTCCGTGATAGGATTCATTTTTCCATCTTGTGATTTTCTGTCAAAGCGAGATGGGAGTGGCTGTTATTTTATTACAGCAATTTCCCAAAAAAATACTGCTCCGTACTGGCGGCAGTATTTTTTATCGTATTTTAATCCAGCGTAATTACAATGGTATTGTCTTGCCCTTTGTGGCAATGCGCCTCAACCGTTTTTTCCTTCCCGTTGGCGGAAACTGTGATATCGTAATCACCGTAATAGCCTTTTACCGCGTATTCGCCGTCTGCATTGGTCAGCCCCGCTTCATTGGTCCACCATTTGTTGTATATCAAATCCTGCCAAACTTCAAGCGTTAGCCGCGGCGTGAAATCGCCTGTGTATAAAACCCTTGCATTATTTGCGCCGCCGTAATGGCCCCAGATATAGAAACCGTCCATTGCTTCGACGGAAAATGCGGCAATCATGTAGTCCCTCGTATAAGATGCCTGCAGCTCCTGATCGTTTTGCATTGTGGCAAAGTCATACTCTGTAATTTTGAGCCTTTTTCCCATTTCGGCAATTTCATTCCACCATTTTAGGGTGGTAACAATATCAGGCGCGCTGTCGTGGTGCGATTGCAATCCCACGCCGTCAAAATCAACGCCCGCTTCGATTAGGCTCTTTACAAAGTTCACCATTTCGCCCTGGGTTTTATAGTCGTTGTAGTAAAGCTCTGCACCGCTATTGGTTGCTCTGGCAGCGTCATACCATTCTTTTATCATGGGAAATCCGTATTTGGGAATAATGCGCATGTCTTTACGCATGGCTTCATTCAGCACATCCCAGTCGCCGATGGTATCTTTAAATTCTGGCATGATTTCAGAAATATGCCCGCAGATTATACTTTGCATTTTTTCATAATCGTCAAAA
Source organism: Oscillospiraceae bacterium (assembly GCA_021629085.1). Lineage (GTDB taxonomy): Bacteria > Bacillota > Clostridia > UMGS1810 > UMGS1810 > JAJXRJ01. The sequence continues at coordinate 6,122 of JAJXRJ010000013.1, forward strand.
TAGTTTGGCAAATCATCCGGGAATGCGGAATTGATGCCATTGTTGACAGTTGCCTTATCCCACATTAAACAGTGGCCTCTAAAGTGTTTTATCCCAAGCAGATTACAAACTTCAAATTGCTTCTTTGCTGCCGTGGGGTCTTTTAAATAATAATTCCACTTTAAATCGTTTTCATTTACCACCGCGTTAAAGTTTTCAGAGAGCGTCTTTTGATAGTTTGCGTTGGTTAAAACCCCGCTTCCAATTGCAGTTCCCCATTCAAAGTCCGTTTCATACATATCAACACGCACATCAGCGTTTGGGATGGCATTGCCGTTTGCATCTTGTACAATCACGCGGATGTCGCCGCGCCGTATTTGTTCAATCCGGTCCCACGCCTCTTTCCGCCATTCCGCCTCTTTTCTCAAAAATGCGGGCAGCGCTGCGTTTGTGGGAAGCTGGTCCAGCGTGACGGTATTTTCATAATTGGTAATCTCATATCCGCCGATTTCAACGGTTTGCAGTTCATATCCGAGCCGCAGTGTACCTCTTGTGTATTGGTCGTCATACACAAACGGAAAGTAGAATACTTCCCAGTCTTTTCCCGTAAATACATCTGTATTGACTACTTTTGTATTTGGCGATGTATTGAGCTCAATGATCGGCACAATATGGCCCGTCTGGGTTTCCCCTGCCTGGCTTTCGATGGTCCTCATATAAAATTTCAGTAAAAGGATGTCGCCTTTTTCCGCTTTTCCATCCAAAAAGTTGCCGAAGGAAATCTGAAATTGATATGGCTTTTCAGGCGGGAGGGACGTACAGGTTGCCCGGATCGCTTTTTGAAACGGCATGCCGGAAACGTCGACAATTTCAACCGTGCCGTATTGGTTGTCAACCTCGCTTATATTATTGTATATAGAGTCGTCAATGATAACCGTCCCCTCGGGAAGCGCGTTATATAGCGTTTCGTTGTCCGGCAGTTCATCCTCATAATAGATTAAATCGTCATAGCCCTTGCCGCTTGTGAAATTGGTTGGAATGGGCCTGTGGCCGTCTTCGATATGGGAGACGCCCGCTGCCAAAAGCGCATGTTCCTTTTCCGCGTCCGCCGCAGAAGGCTGGCCGCCTTCGGCAACGCTCACATCGTCTATGTAGAGCGTGCTGGAGAAATTGCTGCTTGAGATTTGACAAATGCCAACCATGGTGTCAATCGGGTTGGAATGCGTATACTCGACCGAAAGCTGTGTCCATTGGTTTGCAGGGACAGTGGCCCTTTTTTCCGCAACTGGCATGGTCGCATGGTCGGTCCCCTTTGCCGAATAAATGCCAATTCTCACTGTGGTTGATTGTTCAGAAAGCACATAGGCCGAAACCGTAAAGGTCTTGCCAAGGTCAGCATCGGTAAACATGTTCATCAATTTCGTTCTGTAAACATCCGCCTTGATATCCGTCATTTTCACCGATTTCCCGCTGCCGGACGTATGGTCTTTTTCGGCCGTCAGGGAAATATTTGCCGCGCCAGCGCCGCCGCCCGGCTGATAATCCTTTTCGGCTACAAAATCTGTCAAATCATCAAATGTGAGCATGCGCTGCGCCGATGCGGTAGAAATGACAACCGTTTGATTTGCTTCATCCCAATCCACCTTTGCGCCCAGGCTTTCTGAAATAAATCGCACAGGCACGAGCGTCCGGTCGTTGACCAGCATTGCGGGAACGTCGAGCTCGGTAGCCTGGCCGTCCACGTAAGCAGTTGTCTGTTCAATGGTAATTTTTACTTCTTTGCCGTCCTTGGTTCCCGCTGCAGTCTGCGTTGCGTCATCCCACGCAACCGCAGCCCCCAGCGCTTCAAAAATTGCCCGGAAGGGAACCAGCGTTCGGTCGTTTACAAGAATGGGTGGCTGATCCATTTCGATATATTTGCCGTCCATCATAATTTTGATTTCGCTTTCGGTAAAGCCTGTGATACACACACAGCACGATACCAGCATCAAAATGGATAACACCAGCGACAACATTTTTTTCAAAATCATTCTCTCCTTTTTTATAACGTTACCAATGCTTTAAAACCAAATAGTGATTTTGCTCAATTTCCAATCTGACTTCCAAGCGCTCTTTTGTCTTTTCTACCGACAGAATCTTTCCACCCCCTTCTTTTACTGCAATATGTTCACCATACTCAGCCGGGTTTATGGTCAATGCAGCATGAATCGTTTTATTTGCAATGTTAACTGCAAACATGACGGTCTGTGTGTTATCCCAGAGCCGCCAGGCGCCGCATATCACGTGCCTTATCACCTGCGGTCCCTTAAATCTCATTGCGGGGGCTACAAGTGCGTCTTCTATATCACAAGTTACAACAGGCGGCCTCAAAAGCTCACCGCTGTTGAAAAAACGGGTATATTGATAGCGCAGCTGTACCATTCTTTTTAAAAATTCGAGCTTATGTTTATCAGACACAACGTCTGCGTTAATCCAGCCAAGCTGCTGCCCATACACCAGGCTTTGCGCAATGCTGTGTTTAAAAAATAAAACATCCTCTTTTTTTGGACCGTCAGAATTTCGCCCGAAAAACACTGCATATCCGGCATAAACGCGCGAAAATGCTGGTACGCTGTTGGACTGCACCCAAAGCCAGGTCAGATATCCGTCCAGCGTTTTTAAATATGTTTCTGCATTGCTTTCAGAAGTGAGCGCCGTGTTTTCGCGCTTTTCAATTTGATAGCGTTTTAACATATGGTTATAGGAGGCGGCCCACCAGTTTCCACCGCCCGGCAAATGGTTGTGCTGCCCATCTTGACAAAGCATTGGCGCAGATGCGGCAATCTGGTCCAGATATACAGCGTCCACCTGCAGTTCGTAAAACAGTCTTTTTAACACGGATGAAATCTGCGTTTTCCACACCCCGCTCGACGGGCACATCACCGCAAGCCTGCATTTTTCGCCGTCCTTTTCATACGAGGCAAACCTTTGCGTATACACATTGCCGCATGCATCTTTGGTTGCCCATTTTTTTCCAACCTTGCTAAACATGTAATCTGTATTTTCAAAATCTAACGTATCCCAAAGACGTGCGTTTATATATGGCATTACATATATATTATTCTCTTTTAGTTTTTGAACCCCTTCAAAAGCGCCGTCCTGTGCAGGAAAATAATGTGGATAGTCGTTATTGAACGGAATTTTATGCCAATTATACAGATGATAGCCAATTGGCACGCCCAATGCCTTTTGCAGCTGGATGGGCAGCGCATACCAGTCATCTTCATTTGTTTTTTCATGGTTGGCAGGGCGCAGGTTGACTGGGATTTCGTCTTCCTTGCCGCTGCAGTTTGGCATCCAGTCCATAATCCAAAAAGGGATTTCTTTGAACCATTTTGGCGTATCCATTCTGCCGTCCTGGTTCACCTTTGGGATCCATTGTGCATTGTCAAATACAAACGCGCGGTATATATTTGCAGCGTCATACCAGTCGCCGTCGAGCGCCTGCCAAACCATCGCGCCAGCCAGTTCAAATGCGTTTGCGCCGTTCCCCATCCCAATTGCGGGAAAATCTGCAATCCATTCACAAGTGTTTTCTTCTTTATCTGTATTGACCGAAAACTCTTTTACTGCGCCCGTTCCGTCATGTATGGCGGCATAGACGCCTTTGTTGTCTTTGTAAAATGCAAAATATTGCATGGTGTAGGCACCGCCGCGCGGGTATATTTCTTTGTCAGAAAATCCATTTTGGATGATATTTGTTTCAACAATCCCCCCATATTTTGGCAGGAAAGCAATCACATCTCCCTTGATTTTCAAAACGGGGTAAGATGCTGATAATACGCTGTATCCATGATTGTCATTTAAGATGGCAACATTCCATACAATGCGTGTTTTTAACGGCTTTATGGTAATTAAAACAGTAAAATCTGTGATTTCACCACCGCGCGGATTTAGCAGTGCGATTTCTGTATATGTTTGATAGTGAAACACCTTTGTTTTTTTAAATCCGCACATAGAATCCAATTCAAATTCACGGTTGTCAGAAAGCCTTTTAATTTTGAGATTGGCAACAGGCGATTTTGCAATTTCTAACGCATGAATCCTTCCGCCGTCTATGTACGCTCCGCTGTCTGACACAGCAATATGGAATTCAATATTTTCCGCATTAAACGTTATGTTTTGCATATTGGCACCTCCTTAAATGATGATATCATATATGAAAAAAAATATCAATATATAATTAATAATTACAACAATATTTTCAATATATGAATCATCGCGATTGCGTACACGGATTCCATTCCTGTCAAAGATGCTGAATTTTAGATGATAAACTGAGGTCAAACTGCGTTCTGTATTGTGTTGGGGAAACGCCGGTGGCGCGTTTAAACACCCTGCTAAAATAGAGCGGGTCTAAAAAACCCAGCATATCAGAAATTTCATGGATGCGAAGCGTGGTTTCTAACAGCAGGCTTTTTGCTGCGGCAATCCTGGCCTGGCTCATGTATGTGTGCGGCGTCATGCCGGTCGCCCTTTGAAACACCCGGATAAAATGGTATTTGCTCATGGAGCAAAGCTGCGCAAACATCTCTAACGTGCCGGTTTCCCCTCTATCCATTTTTAAAATGGCGGGCCGCACCCGTTCTAAGGCCGTATCTTTCTTTTGCAGTGTGGTTTTGGCAATGCTGCCAAACAGCGAAAGGAGCCGCCCGCTGCAAATCAAATCTGTGCCGGGCCCGGCGTGCTGCAGCTCGGCCGTGATTTTGACAATGTGCGCGGCCGCTAAAAAAGCATCGCCGATGCGGACCTTTCCGCCATCTGCCATATTGCAGGCGGAAAGCAGATCCGGCACACCGGTTCCGGAAAAATGAATCCAGTAGTATGCGGTTATGCTGCCGGGGAAATAGGTGTAATGCTGTGACTGTCTGGGTAAGTACAACATACCGTCTCCCGGGTAAATGGAAACGGTTTTTTTACCATGTTGTGCTGCGATGCTTCCGAAACAGGGAAACAGCAAATGATAGTCGCTGCGCCCGTTGGGACGCGCAGTAAAAATTTTATGGGAAACTTCAGTGTAATATCCGCTGTTGTTGACCTGCACACAGGCGTCTGACACGCGGTCAGTCTTGATATTTGGAATGCCCGTCACAAGCTTCATAAAATGCCCTCCTTTATTTGTGATTATAATTCTAAAAAGGGGATCCCGTCAATACGTCAACACAAAAACCGCAATTTTATCCATAAAATATGTTGATAAATCCATTCTCAAATAGACGGCGATGTGATACAATGCAAAAAAACAGGAGGGGATTTCTATGCGGGAAAAGCAGTTGTTTGACGATGATTGGCGGATACACCATGGGGAGGAGCAGATTCCGTTCCCAACAACCAAAACGCCGGTGTATTGCCAGGCAAAAACCGAGCGGAAGCAGTGGGGATTTGCGGCGGAATCCTACCATGAGAACGATTCGCGCTGCCCCGACAAGTGGGAGAAGGTCACGCTGCCGCATGACTTTATCATCCATCAGACGCCAAACGAAAACAACAATCATACACTGGGGTATTTTTCTTATGGTGCGGCGTGGTATAAAAAGCGGTTTGTGGCGGACAAAGGCTGGGAAGGGAAGCGGGTGACGCTGTATTTTGAAGGCGTGGCAACCGAGTGCGAGGTCTATGTCAACAGCTGCCTGATGGCGCGCAATATGTGCGGCTATACGCCGTTTGAGGTGGACATGACCGATGTTTTGCGCTACGGTGCGCAAAACACGGTTTGCGTGCATGTCAATTCCGATGTGCATGAGGGCTGGTGGTACAGCGGCGGCGGTATCTTCCGGCATGTGTGGCTGCAAATTACCGCACCGGTTGCAGTGGATTTATACGGCGTTTACATCAACCCGCGGCAGGAGAAGGATGGCGTGTGGACGGTGTTTGCCGAAACGACCGTGCGAAACGATGGGGACGCGCCGGCAAATGCTGTGGTGCAAACGGTGCTGTATGCAAAAGATGGCGAAATCGTGGCCGATACAGAGGCAAACATCGCGCTTTGGCCGCGGGACAAAGCAGTGGCAGCCAGCACAGCTTCGGTTGCCAATCCAGCGTTGTGGGACATAGATGCGCCCCATTTGTACAAGGCTGTCACCACAGTTTTGGTAGATGGGAAACAAACGGATGAAGTGGAAACCACGTTTGGATTCCGCACGGCGGTGTTTGATAAGGATCAAGGGTTTTTGTTAAATGGCCGGCGGGTTCCCATCCATGGCGTGTGCTGCCATGAGGACTATGGCATCACCGGCAAGGCCATGCCGGATACCGTGAAGGAATACCGCCTGCGGCTGTTAAAGGAAATGGGTGCGAACGGCTATCGCACAGCGCACTATCCCCACAGCGAGCAGACGATGGACTATTTGGATCAGCTGGGGTTTTTGGTGTTGGATGAAACCCGTTGGTTTACCTCTACGCCGCAGGGGCTTATGGAATTAGAATGCCTGGTAAAGCGCGACCGCAACCATCCAAGCGTGGTGCTGTGGTCTATTGGGAATGAGGAACCGCTGCACACGCAGCCGCAGGGGAAACGCATTGCCCGCTCTATGAAAGCGGCCATAAAAAAGCTGGATTGTACCCGCCCCGTCACAACGGCGGTGAGCAACACGCCGCTTTGTGCGCCGGTATTTGATGAGATGGACGTCATTGGGCTCAATTACAATGTGGACTGTGTGGAAACATTGCGCAAGCAATACCCGGATAAGCCGTTTTTATTTACAGAGTGCTGTGCGGCCGCCACGACGCGGGGGTGGTATCATGCAGCCCAGCCGGAACGTGGATACATCCCAGCCTACGACCATAAAAATTTTTCCGGTGCATGCCGGGAAGATATGCACAAGCTGTTTTTGAAGTATCGATTTCTTGCGGGCGGTTATCAGTGGGCAGGCATTGAGCACCGCGGGGAAACCGACTGGCCGCGGGTGTGTTCCCAGTCCGGGGCGCTGGATTTGTTTTTGCAAAAAAAAGACGCGTTTTATCAGAACCAGTCCCATTGGACGGATGCGCCCATGGTCCACATTTTGCCCCACTGGAACCACGCTGGGCGGGAAGGGGAGCCAATCGTGGTATGGGTGTATACCAACTGTGAACAGATATCGCTGTCGCTAAACGGCACACAAATTGCCGAAAAGCCGGTAAAAAACCGCTGCCATGTGGAGTTTTGCGTCCCTTATACACCGGGGACGCTTGTGGCGGAGGGCAAAATCGGCGGGACAACCGCTGCGGTAGGATCGGTTGTAACCACTGGGCGTGCAGCGGCGCTGTGCCTCCGGTTGGAAAATGGCCCAGTGCGTGCGAACGGCCGGGATGTGGCAGTGGCAACCTGTTTTTGTGTGGATGCGCATGGGCGGCCTGTGCCGGATGCGTCGCCTACCGTCTCGTTTTACTGCAACGGACTGGGCACGGTTGTGGGGACGGGCTCTGCTGTGACTGACCACACGCCGCCGCATGTGCCCGACCGAACCATGTATGCAGGGCTGATCAGTGTGGCGGTGCGCGCCGGGACCCAGACGGGCACATGCCGGCTCTTTGCATCAGCGGATGGATTTGACACTGCTTCGCTGGACATTTTGCTTGTAAAAGATAATGGTTGAAATCCCATTTTTTATGTGATATAATTTTATTACAAAAGGCGGTTGCCAAATTTGGCAAATTTAGCGCCAGAGGAGAAAAAAATGAGAAAAGTTTTGGCATTGTTGTTGACGGTAACCCTGCTGTTTGGCGGCATCCCGGCCGCTTTGGCACAAGGGACCGGCGAAGCGGAAGTGGCAGAGGTGTCGCTTGCGGGAAGCTTTGCGCCCGGCGGCAGCCTGACGCTTTCTGGAACCATCCAAGCGCAGGCAGGCGGGCAGTTTCGCATGATTGGCGGGCTGTTTGACGCACAGCAGCAGCTGTTGGATGTGCAGGCCAAGCCGGTGACGCTGGCATCCGGCGGCGCGCAGGCGTTTGAACTTGCATTTGTCAATCTGCCCGCACAGGTTGACCAATCCAGCGTATTAAAATTTTATGTTTGGAACGGTATGGCGCCCTGCACCGAGCCTATTGCGCTCACCGCGGCGGACATTGAGGTTGTGGACGCCTTCTACGAGCAGGATTTTGACGATTTAACCGCGTGGGAAGAAGGCGTTGATTTTGTGGTGGGCGGCGAGCTGAGTGCCCGCGGCGTATCGCTTTCAAGCGAACAGGATCACACCACCGGAAAAGGAAAGAGCATAAAGATTGATGGGTTTACAGAGGCTTGGAACCGGTTAAAGCTGCCCAACGTGTTTGACGATGCAGATGTTGGAAAAACCTTTGACATTACCGTTTGGGCCTATGTGCCAAATGTAGACACTTCTGTGGCGGTGGGAATTTACGGCGCGACGGGGGAAGACAGCTATACGCCAGTGCAGCTTGTAAAACAGTCGGTTTCGGCCAATACCTGGACACCCATTTCCTTCCAATATGTGCATTCGCGCGAGGGCTTTAACCAGCTTGGGTTTGACCAGGTGGGGACAACCGCTGTGGCGCCGACGGTTTACATTGACGATATCTTTATTTCGGAGAAAAAGATTGATATAGAGGGCGCGACAGAGTTATCAGACCAGACAGTTCGGTTTTTGGGACGGACGGAAAAATCGGCGCGTGGCTATGCGTTTAACTGGCCCATGGCTGGGTTTGAATTTGAGTTTGAGGGCACCAACGCGGAAGTGTATGTGTCGTATGTGAGCGGCGCGGCGGCCAATAAATATTTCGGCGTGAGCTTAGACGACGGCAAAACCTATGAGCGTTATCAATTTGTGGACATTGGCTGGTACAAACTATTTGATGAGGATTTGCCCCAAGGCAAACACACGGTAAAACTCATGCGGTCCAGCGAAGGCAACGGTTCGGATGGCCTGCTGTATATCAGCATGGTGCGCACCAATGGTACAGAGCCGGTTGCAACTGCACCAAAGGAGCGGCGGATTGAATTTATAGGCGACTCTTACACTGCCGGTTACGGCAATTTGGATTACGGCAATGTGACGGTCAAGACGCCGGAAAACACGGATGCCTGGCGTTCTTATGCGGGGTATACCGCCCGCAAGCTGGATGCGGACGCGAGCCTCATTGCCTATTCAGGCAAGGGCGTTTGCATGAACAACATTTCCACTACGCAAACGGAGATGAACACAACCAACTGTATGCCGGAGCAGTTTCAATCCGCCGATATTTTGGTGGGATCGGCCGGCGGTACCACGGCGTGGGATTTTTCTAAATTTACACCGCAGGTTGTGGTGGTATTTTTGGGCACCAACGACTATAATGGTACCAATCCGCGTGGCAGCAACGGCGATTACTTTAAAGAGCACTACAAGGCATTTTTGCAGGAGGTGCGAGAGACGTATCCCAATGCGCATATTATTGCCTGCTCCAAGCCGTCCGGGTGTTACCAGGAGGAAGCAAGTGCGGTTGTAAACGAGCTGAGCGGCAGCGATAAAAAGCTGCACCGTTTGATATTCACCACATTTGCGGGCGACGGTGTCCACGGGCATCCGTATTACACCACCGCAGAAAAAATGGCGGATGAGCTGATTGCAAAAATCGAGTCCATTGAAGGTGTTTGGGACAATTAAATTTGCGTATTGGATTTCCGCCCACATAACGAGGCGGTCCATAAGGAAGCGCTTTCCGCAGGATTAGAGATGGTCCTGCGGAATTTTTTTATTACGATTGCAAACGCATTGTTGCAAAAGAAAAAAATTTCGTTCCTTTTCAAAAAAGGATTGACAAATGACGTCTACTATGGTAGACTATATATGTCTACTGAGGTAGAATATAAATGCGTGGAGGTGTTTTCATGCCGGCAGAAACTATGAACATAGGCGAGGCTGAGCTTGAAATTATGAAAGTGGTGTGGAAAGCTCCGGAGCCCATCGGCTCCACTGCCATTGGAAAGGCCGTGGAGGACAAGGGCTGGAAACGTACCACCATTGCGACATTTCTTGCGAGGCTGGTAGAAAAGGGGGCCTTGTCTGCCGAAAGGAGGGGGAAAGCGTGGTATTATACGCCGCTGATTACCGCTAAGGAGTACAAAAAAGCACAGGTCAAACACTTAATTAAAAACTTGTTTGACGGCTCGGCGCAGAATCTGGTTGCTTCCCTTTTTGAAGAAGAAAGTTTTTCGGAGCAGGACATCAAAGAGCTGAAAGCAATCTTTAAGGATCAGGAGGGCTGATGGTGGTTGCTGAAATTTTTACCGCCTTGCTTTTCCCCACCCTTGCGGGGGCAGTCATACTGCTGCTGATACACCTTGCAGGCTACATACGGCTGATGATGGAAATGCGTAAAACTTCTGTGCCTGTTTCCTGCCCACGAGTTTACGGAGGAACAATTCAACAACATACTTCGCCACGAGATGACGCATTTAAAACGGCACGATATTTTATACAAATGGATTGCGGTGATTGTGAAGTGTTTGCATTGGTTTAACCCCATGATATGGGTTGTCGCAAAGCAAATCAATATCGAGTGTGAAATCTCATGCGACATGGCAGTCACGCGGGATTTGAGCAAAGACGAGGAAATGCAGTAGGCTTGGCCGGTTTTGATTGATAAAACCAGTAAAGTGATATCAATGAAAGAACGGCCGAACGCTAAGCCGCTGTATGTTGAAAGCCGGGAAACGGGATTGAAAACTCTAAATGTAAAAGCAGAAAATTAAAATGCCCTAAATATCCATATATAACAAAAGAGATACAGGCTATAAAAAGTCTGTATCTCTTTTGTTTTACATCGAGCCTTCCGGTAATGGTTTTTCAACCTCCGTATTTCCATTCACTTTACGCGGGCAGAAATTTTTTTGCATTTTTTAGAAAAAAGGATTGACATTTTTGAAATATATGAATATAATAATATATGAACAATAATTCATATGATTGGAGGGGGAACCATGAAGGACAAAAACGGCGTGGAACGCTGTGATTTTATTCACGCGCATGCGGACGTTGTAAAGAAGGTCAACAAAAAAATGCCGGAAGAGACGCTGCTGTATGATTTGGCGGAGCTGTTTAAAATTTTTGGCGACTCCACCCGCATTAAGATTTTGTACGTGTTGTTTGAGTCAGAAATGTGCGTGTGCGACATTGCCCAGCTTTTAAATATGACCCAGTCGGCCATTTCCCACCAGCTTCGGGTGCTAAAGCAGAGCAGCCTGGTAAAGAACCGGCGGGAGGGAAAAACCATTTTTTATTCGCTTGCAGACGCGCATGTGCGCACGATTTTAGGACAGGGAATGGAACATATTACAGAATAAGGAGGCGTTTTTTGTGAAAAAACAATATAAACTGCTGGATTTAGACTGTGCAAACTGTGCCGCAAAAATGGAGGCGGCCATTAATAAAATTGACGGTGTGAACAGCGCGGTGGTGAGCTTTATGGCGCAAAAACTCACTATAGATGCAGACGATGCGCGGTTTGAGCAAATTATGGCAGAGGTGAAAAAAATAATCCGGCGGGTGGAACCCGATTGCACGCTGGTATCGTAGGAGGTGGCGGTATTGAGTAAAAAGCAAACCACCATGCTGGTAAGGATTATCATCAGTGCGGTGCTTCTTATTTGTGCCGCACTCATTCCCGCTGAGGGGCTCCTTCGGTTACTACTATTTTTGGTGCCGTTTTTTATCATCGGCTACGATGTGCTGCTAAAAGCTGTGCGCAATATTTTTCGCGGGCAGGTATTTGATGAGAATTTTCTCATGTCCATTGCCACCATCGGCGCATTTGCTATTGGAGAATACCCCGAGGCCGCTGCGGTTATGCTATTTTACCAGGTGGGCGAGCTGTTTCAAAGCTATGCGGTGGGGCGGTCGCGCCGCTCCATTGCAAACCTTATGGACATCCGGCCCGACTATGCGAATGTGGAACGGGACGGTGTGCTTAAGCGTGTGGAGCCCGAAACGGTGAAGGTGGGTGAGACCATCACGGTAAAGCCGGGCGAGCGGATTGCGCTTGACGGCACGGTAATTTCAGGCAGTTCTACACTAAACACTGCAGCGCTCACCGGCGAATCAGTGCCGCGTGAGGTGACCATAGGCGAGCAGGTTATCAGCGGGTGCATCAACCTAAGCGGCGTGCTGAAAGTACGGGTAGATAAGGAATTTTTTGATTCCACCGTTTCAAAAATTCTCGATCTGGTGGAAAACGCCAGCGCGAAAAAGGCCAAAGCCGAGCACTTTATTACCAAATTTGCACGGGTGTATACCCCGGCAGTGGTCATTTGTGCCGCACTGCTTGCGCTCATCCCGCCGCTGGTTTTAAGCGGCGGCTGGGCAGATTGGCTGCACCGCGCGCTCCTCTTTTTGGTTATCTCCTGCCCGTGCGCGTTGGTCATTTCCGTCCCGCTGAGCTTTTTTGGCGGCATTGGCGGCGCGTCTAAGGGCGGCATTTTAGTAAAGGGCGGCAACTATTTAGAAGCACTCTCGAAGGTGGATACGGTAGTGTTTGACAAAACCGGTACGCTCACCAAAGGCACGTTTGAAGTGACGGCGGTACATCCCGATGCGGTTTCTGAAGAACAGCTTTTGGAGTATGCCGCGGCGGCGGAACGGTATTCCGACCATCCCATCTCCCTTTCGCTCAAGGCGGCATATGGGAAAGACCTCACAAAGGTGCATGTCACAGAGGCAGAGGAAACCGCGGGGTTTGGCGTCCGCGCGGTTGTAGAAGGCAAAACCGTTCATGCCGGCAACGCAAAGTGGATGGAACGCATTGGTGTACCGGCGCGGGATTGCCATTTGACTGGTACTGTGGTACACGTTGCGGTGGATGGGCAATATGCCGGGCACATTGTGATATCGGATGAAATTAAGCCAGAGGCAGCAGACGCAATTTTGGCTCTGCGTGCAGCGGGCGTGAAGCAGACGGTCATGCTGACCGGTGATGTGCAGGCTGTGGGCCAGGACGTGGCAAACAAGCTTGGCATTGACAAGGTGTATGCAGGCCTGCTGCCCGAAGACAAGGTGAAAAAGGTGGAAGAACTTCTAAAACAGCAAGAAAGCGCGGGCTGCCTCGCGTTTGTGGGCGACGGCGTCAACGATGCGCCGGTGCTGTCGCGCGCAGACATTGGCATTGCCATGGGCGCGCTTGGTTCAGACGCGGCAATTGAAGCGGCGGACGTGGTGCTTATGGACGACAATCCTTTAAAAATTGCGGCAGCCATTTCCCTTTCCCGGCGCACGCTTAAAATTGTAAGGCAAAACATTGTGTTCGCGCTGGGCGTGAAGCTATTGGTGCTTATTTTGGGGGCATGCGGCGTGGCGACCATGTGGGAGGCAGTCTTTGCCGATGTGGGCGTGTCGGTCATTGCCATTTTAAATGCAACCCGTGCGCTTCGAATAAAGGGGATTTTACATGCAACGTCGAAGAAAACAGCAGGATAAAAAGGAGGAATGCGTGTGGATGCAATTTTATGGGCGGCGGCTGGCACAGGGTTTGCCTTTTTGATGACAGCGCTTGGCGCGTCAGTTGTGTTTTTTTTCCGAAAGCAACTCAATGCGAATGTGCAGCGGGTATTTTTGGGATTTGCGGCTGGTGTGATGATCGCCGCCTCCATCTGGTCGCTGCTCATTCCGGCCATCCAAGAGGCGGAAGCGGCTGGACAGATTGGCTGGATTCCCGCAGCGGGAGGGTTTGTGCTGGGCGTGGCATTTTTAATGCTCATGGACGTCATTTTGCCCCATCTGCATCCTGGATCCAAAACGCCGGAGGGGGCGCATTCACACCTGAAGCGTACCACGCTTTTGGTATTTGCCGTCACCTTACACAACATCCCCGAGGGCATGGCGGCCGGCCTTTCATTTGCACTGGCGGCACAGCACGGCAATGACCCTGCGATGTACGCATCTGCAATGGCGCTTGCCATTGGCCTTGGTATTCAAAACTTCCCAGAGGGGGCGGCGATTTCACTGCCGCTTCGGCGGGAGGGGATGCGCGCCGGCAAGGCATTTTTGCTGGGTGGCCTGTCAGGCATTGTAGAGCCCATTTTTGGTGTTTTAACCGTACTTTTGATGGGCAGCATTGCGCCGTTCATGCCGTGGCTTCTCTCATTTGCGGCGGGCGCCATGCTATATGTAGTGGTAGAAGAGCTCATCCCTGAGGCGCATTTGGGAGAGCATTCGCATTCTGGCACACTGGGCGTAATGGCAGGATTTTTAGCTATGATGATTTTAGACGTGGCGCTGGGATAAACATAAAATATGCGTGCGGCAACCTGTTTGCGCACGCATATTTTATTATGATCATCCGAGCATTACGTTTTGCACCATAGTATGATTTTGTGATCCGCTTGGCCTTGGCGGCAGGGATGTTCAAACGTAGAAAAAAAGCGCCGCACATGATGATATGCGGCGCCAGTATGTTGGCAGGACGGAAAATGTTTTCCGTCCTTACAGGGTGGATATTCGTACAATACAGTACGTTTTTAAAAAACATGCATATCAGCCCTGTCAAAACTAGTGTATGTCAGTCTTCTATTTTTATAAGCGGAAATGATTGGAAACATCGTTTGGCTGAAAAGTGGATTACAAAGTACAGGATGTACATTACAAATCAGGGCGCTTTTAAACCGTCGATCACTGCCTGGTAAAAATCGCTGATTTGTTTGGCGTTAAAAGCATTCCACAGTTCAATGTGTTCTGGTGAAGCAGATTTTCGGGTTTGAATTAAGCGAAGCTCAATCGCTTTTAACGTAATTTGCAGCGCAATTTCATCATTCGACACAAGCTTGACCTCCTTTTTGAACGTGCGTCCAAACTCTATGTCTATGGTAACAGGAAAAAACGGAATTTTCAAAAGAAGATATGCGTAATAAATGCGTATTTTCACGTATTTTTAAAATTTATACTGTATTTTGCAAAAAAGGAGAAGCAGATGCTTCTCCTTTTTTCAATTGATGACTGTGGATTTGTGCTTATCTGCTGAGGATTTCCGCCTTGCAGGTGGAAACAAATGTCGGCGTGCTATTATTGGGTCCAACCACAACTACCATACCATATTCACTGCGAACGATACTGCCGTTTGCAACGGTTTGACCGCCTGCATTGACATTCACACCAGTAGTTCCCACTGGAAGATAGCTCTGGATGGCGTTTACGCAGTCTGCCCCGCAGCCTGTGGGGCGCGGTGAGGGAGCGGGAAGATACGTGATGGCATTGTTATACGTTGCACTGGTAATTTTGACAGAAGCAATCCGGCAAAGTGAGATTGCTTCTTGCGCAACACCTTGTTTATTGACAAGCTGCAGCAGCCCCGAATTCGGATTGGAGTCCGGGCCAGGCAGCAAGGATCCGGGCCGGCCGCTTGCATTGTTGCCGCTTTCCATTGCAATGACAATGGTATCATCTGGATATAGCGTGATAATTTGTTGTAAAACATGGCGCATTTGCTGCACACAGAAGCACGAAACCGCATCGCTGTCACTGCCGGTCGGGCCTGTAGCACCCGTAGGGCCGGTGGGACCAGTTGCGCCTGTGATGCCCGTACCGGTAGGGCCAGTGGGGCCGGTGGGACCAGTTGCGCCTGTGATGCCCGTGCCGGTAGGGCCTGTAGCACCCGTAGGGCCGGTGGGGCCAGTTGCGCCTGTGATGCCCGTGCCGGTGGGGCCAGTGGGGCCGGTAGGGCCTGTAGCACCCGTAGGCCCAGTCGGGCCTGTTGCACCGCGTTTACAGCAGCATTTCCGCTTGGGCATATGACATTGGTCGCAGGCAGGAGATAAATTAAAATCAAATATTTTCATTTCATACACTCCTTTGTAGTTATAGAGAGCCGGCAGATTGCCAAGCTATCTCAATTCAATATATTCCAAATTGGCTCTCAGCGTGCTGGGCTTGGCTTTTAAAATATTCCAAGTTGTGTAAATACGCCGGCGACGTTGGTCGAATTTTTCCTGCCCGCTCATTATATGCCTTGGCCGTTTCGTGCTCCCCAAGCTTATCATAGCAGACACACAGCTGTATGCAGGGCAAAAAGCCGTAACATTCTTCGCATAAAAAGCCGCCGCTTGTGTCGTTTCGCGGCAGTTTGAGCGCAAGCTCATACCAAAAGATGGCTGTGCTGTACTTTTGCAGCTGCATGAGCATCCGTCCAATTTCACAGCAGATTTCCGCGCGTGGTGTATCGTAGTAAAATGCGTCTGTCAAAGCGGAAAGTGCGGCAAAATAATCGCCGGTTTCCGCATAGCAGTAAGAGAGGATTTTACAGGCTTCAATGTTGTTTTCTACCCATCCTGCCCCCGATTTTAAAAATGTTTGCAGCATGTTTTTTGCGCTGTCATATTGCTTGTGATAGTATAGTTCCCTGCCGTAGTAAAATTGGTCACGGGGCGAGAGCAATACCCCGTCTGCAATCTGTTTTTCATAAATGCGCAGGTTTCGGTCTGTGTAGCTTACCTTCACCGATTTGTGTGTGACGGCAGCCTCGGAATAGACCACGCGTCCCGCAGGTGAAATCGCCTCGTGCACCCGGCCTTCCCATAAAAAGCCCGCATGCAGGCGGATCAGCCGTTCCCGGTAAAATGAAAAAGTCGGATTTCCACTTTCGTCAAATGCTGTGTAATAGCGCATCATTACCATGTCGGCGGCATCGAACAGTGTCTCTTTTTGCGCAACAAATATCTGCCGGTCTGCAGGCATCAGCACGTCGTCCGCATCCAGCCAAAAGGCAAACTCCATTGTGGCTTTGGAAAATGAAAAATTGCGTGCAGCGGAAAAGTCGTCACACCATAAAAAATCATAGATTTTATCGGTAAACTGCGCGGCGATTTGCTTGGTTTGGTCGCTGCTTCCCGTATCTACGATGACAATTTCATCCACTGCATCCCCTACGCTTTCTAGGCACCGTGCCAGCACTGCCGCCTCGTTTTTTACAATCATGCACAAGCTTATGGTTGCCATATAAATTCCCCTTTCAAATATTCCTTGTCTTAAGGTATGTGCGGATACCAAAAAACGTGCTGCCATCCACAGCGAACAACCAAAAACCGCTTTGATGAAATTTCAGGACGTTTTTAAAAATGCAGGGATATTTTTTTAAAAAGAAGAACAAACTTTAAAAGAGATTTGATTGTACAAATCACGGGGAGGAAGGATATTATGCCAAAAGAGAACCTGCCAGATGTCACATACCACAATGCAAAGCTGTGGCAAATCGGACTTTTTTCTTTGAACAACTGTGCCACCAACTTAGCACTGTTTTTGATGATGCAGTATTCCTATTTCACACAAAATGTATTAGGGCTTGCAGCAGTGGTGGTAGGGGCGATTGCAACTGCCACCCGGATTTTTGACGGTGTCACCGACCCCATTATCGGTTTTTTTGTGGATAAGACAAACAGCCGGTTTGGCAGGTTCCGGCCGTTTATGCTCATTGGCAACCTCATCATTATTGGGTGTATGATTGGCATTTTTTGCACACCGCAGTCGTTTGGCGCAACGGCGCGCTACATCTACACGACAGTGCTGTATTTTTTGTATGTCATCGGCTACACCTGCCAAACCATCTGTACCAAGGCGGGACAGGCCGTTTTGACCAACAACCCCAAGCAGCGTCCAATTTTTTCGGGGTTTGACGGCGTACTCACGCAGCTTGCCAATATGCTGGTGCCGCTTTTAATTACCACGATTTTGGCGCAGCGCTATTCTGTGGGCGACTACGCGCCGGACAAGGGGCTTATCAATCCCGATATGTGGCGAACAGCCGTGTTCATTATCAGCGGTATCTCGTTTGTGTTTACCATTCTTGCCATGATTGGCATTTCGCAAAAAGACCGTCCAAAATATTACAATGCCGGGGACAACCGCCAAAAAGTCCGGTTCAGCGACTATTTGGAAATCATCGGGCACAACCGCCCCATCCAGATGCTCATCATCTCAGCGGCCACCGACAAGCTGGGCCAGCTTTTGATGACCGGCGTAATGACCTATGTATTTGCCAATTTGTTGCTGGATGTAACCTTGCAAGGCATTTTTTCCTCTGTGCTCACCATCCCGCTCATTGTCATCTCGGTTGGCGGCGTATTTCTCGCCCGCCGGCTGGGGCTCAAAAAGACATTTATGATTGGCACCTGGGGCTCCATGATTGCACTTGCCGCCATGTTTTTGGTGCGGCCAAACCCCAGCGCGCCCTGGATTTTTCTCACGCTGTTTCTCATACAAAAATGTGTTGCCAGCATGGGAAGCGCGGCGGTTATCCCCATGATTGCCGACTGTACAGACTATGAAACCTATCGCAGCGGCCGGTTTGTGCCCAGCATGATGGGCACCATGTTTTCGTTTATCGACAAGATGATTTCATCAGCATCCACACTGCTTGTGGGCATTGCGCTGGCGGCGGTGGGGGTGGGGCATGTGGTCATCACACCCAACCAGCCGGTGTCCGGCGCGTTTGATACTGCCATTTTGAGCCTGTTTTGCATTGTGCCCTTTTTGGGGCATGTCGCGTCTGTGATTGCCATGCGGTTTTACAAATTAGACGCCAAAGAGATGGAGCACATTCAAAAAGAGCTGGCCGAGCGGCACGAAAAACAATCGTCCAAAGGGCCGGATGGTGCAAAAGGCCGGCCCATGATGGATCCATAATTTAGGGGAAGGAAGGATTTTTATGGTTGATTTGACAAAAAACCCGTTTCATTTAGATGCATCTGCGATCAAGTGGGTAGAGGACACCATATCCGCCATGACAGTAGAGGAAAAAATCGGGCAGCTGTTTATTCACTTAAACACCTCTCGTGATCCTGCAGATATGGAGCGCATCCTAAACGGCTATCACGTGGGCGGTATGCGGTATTTAAATGCCAGCCCGGAAGAAATTTATGACCAAAACCAGTTTTTTCAAACGCACAGCAAAATTCCGCTTCTCATTGCCAGCAACTGCGAAATGGGCGGCAGCGGCGGCGTGAAGAATGGCACGTTTGTGGCCACCAGCGCGCAGAGCGGCGCATCGTGCACAGAGGAGACGGCGTATGATGCAGGCTATGTGAGCGGCGTGGAGGCCGAGGCCATTGGATGCAACTGGAACTTTGCGCCGGTGGTGGACATCCTCTATAATTGGCGCAATACCATTGTCAACACCCGTGCGTACTCCAGCGACCCCGACCGGGTAATCACACTTTCTAGGAAATTTATGGAAGGGCTTTCCAAGAGCAATGTGGCGGCATGTGCCAAGCACTTTCCCGGCGACGGCGTGGAAGAGCGGGACCAGCACCTTTTAATGGGCACCAATCCGTTTTCCTGTGAACAGTGGGACGAAACCTTTGGCAAGGTTTACAAGACGCTCATTGACGAGGGGCTGCCAAGCATCATGGTGGGGCATATCTGCCTGCCGGCCTATTCGAGGAAATTCGTGCCCGGCATCTTAGACGGCGACATTTTGCCCGCCACGCTGGCTCCCGAAATTGTGACCGGCCTCCTGCGTAAGAAGCTGGGCTTTAACGGCCTGGTACTCACCGATGCCAGCCATATGGTGGGCATGTGGCAGCATATGCCAAGAAAAGAGCAGGTGCCGCGCGCCATTGCGGCCGGGTGTGACATGTTTTTGTTTTTCAACGATTTGGATGAAGATTTTCACTATATGCTGGAGGGGTATCAGACAGGAATCATCACCGAAGAGCGGCTGACAGACGCGCTGCGCCGCATTTTGGGCCTAAAGGCCATGCTGGGCCTGCATGAAAAACACGCACAGGGCAAGCTGATGCCGCCCAAAGACAACTTGCAGCGGGTGGGGTGCGAGGAGCACTTAGGCCTTGCCGCACGTGCAGCGGACAACGCGATCACGCTGGTCAAAGACACGAAGCACCAGCTTCCCATCACGCCAGATACGCACAAAAATATCCGCCTCTATTACATTGGCGGCGATGTGGGCGGGCTGTTAGATTCCACACACGAGGCGCGGGAAATCATCATAGACGAGCTTACAAAGGCGGGCTTTTGTGTGACGCTTAACGACGGCAATACCAAAATCAAGGGCCGCATGGACGACTATCACAAAGCGGTGGACGCGGCGTTTGTGTTTGCCGACATTGCAGGCTATGCGCGGGAGAACGTCAAGCGTATCAGCTGGGCTGTAGCACAGTCCAACGAAGTGCCGTGGTATGCAGGAGAGGTGCCTACAGTGTTTGTGTCGCTCAATTTCACCACGCATCTCTACGACGTCCCCATGTGCCGCACCTACATCAATGCTTATGGCAACACGCGGGAAATCATCCGGCAGGCCATTTTAAAAATTATGGGAAAATCCGAATTCAAAGGGAATTTTGAAGACACCGTCTGGTGCGACAAGTGGGACACGCGTCTGTAAACAGAAAAACCCCCGCCCGGCAAACTGCCGCCGGAGCGGGGGTTATTGTTTTCCAATCCGCAAATGTTCTCGCCCGCACAGCCAGTTGGCATAGTTGAATTCGCGCTCAAACGGGCGCAGGCCGTCTAGGCCTGTCACGCTGTAGGCACCCACCGCGGCCTGGGTTTCATATTGTTTGAGGCAAAAGGTATGGGGGATATCAGGCCGCTCTTTTGCGGTGAAGATTACCAACCCCTTTAAATTTGCCGCCAAAAGCCTGCCCATGTCCGCTTTTGTGAGCCCGTTTTCAGAGGTGACAACAAACAGATTGTCAAAGTCCACCCGTTCCTTTTTGCGCTCCCAGGTTTTTATGGCAGCACCTGCATCCGAAAAATGATTCAAGTGCAGTGTGATATCATCCAGCATTGCAACTGGGTAGGGCGCGTCCGATGCCTTTAAAATCTGGGGCGTCAGCGCCAAATAGTGGGGTAAATTACAAACCAGCTTGACCAAATCGGGTGCGGACAGCCAAAGCCCAGCAGTCGGCGACAGACTTTCAAGCTTCAGGTTTTGCGACATAATGCCGCCTGCGCCATTTTCAGAAAAAATGCACGGCGTCGGGCAGGTATAGTCATATTGCGCACGCATGGCCAAAACGTGCCGCTTACGGTTGCGCCGCACATGCGGCAGGTGCAAATATGCCGTCTTTAGGGTTTCTTTTAAAGCTGCCATTTTAGCGCGCCCCCTTTTTGTCAAATGCGAAAGTCCTTATCGCCGTTTAGCCACTTTGCAAAGTGAAATTCCTTCTCAAAGCCCGTGTAGCCGCCCAGCGATTTTACACTGTAAAGCCCGAGCTTCCCCTCTTGTGCGTATTGCTTTAGCCAAAACGAACGGTGGTAATTTGGCCGCTCTTTTGCACTAAACCAAACCAGGCGTTTGCACGCAATCTGCTCTAACGCCTCCATCTGGTCCTCGTTTAGGCTGATGTCGTCCGCAATGATATAGAGATTGTCATAGTCAATCCGTGTTTTTCGGTCGTCCCACTTGCGTTTGGCCTCGTCAAAGTCTTTGTAGTGGTTAAAATAAATGAGGATATCGTCCAATTTCCCCACCGGGTATGGATACTCGGCCTGTGCAACCGGCATCAGCTCATGTTCCAAATACGCTTTTAAATTGCATGCAAATTTTACAAAATCCCGCGAGTCAATCCAAAGGTTTACAGTGGGCGATAAAAACCGGAGCCCCAAATAGTGCGAAATGATACCGCCCGCACAGTTGACGCTCAAAATGGATGGGGTAGGGCGGTTTTTGTCATACGTCGCGCAAAGCGTTTGGATGTAGCGGTCATGCCGCCGTTTCACAGGCGGAAGCTGCATGATAAACTCTTTTGCTTTCTTTTTGATTTTCTGCATACACCGTTTCCCCCTTTTTATTTTGCAAGCGAAAGGACTGTCTGTTCGTCGGGTGTCACCACGGCAGTGCTGTTGTTGACATAAATCACCATGCCGGGCTTTGCGCCGGACGGTTTTTTCACATGTTTTATCTCGGTGTAGTCCACCGGCACATTGGACGACTGCCTGCCCTTGCTGTAGTATGCGGCAATCATGGCGGCTTCGCGAAGCGTCGTTTCGGGCACGTCTGCCCCGCCTGTTTTGATAATCACATGGGAGCCGTGAATATTTTTGGTGTGCAGCCAAATGTCATTTGACCGCGCGAGCTTTAAGGTGATATAGTCGTTTTGCTTGTTGTTTTTGCCGGCGTAAATTTCAAAGCCGTCGCTGCTTACAAACTGCATGGGCTTAGGCGCCTGCGGCTTTTTACGCTTGTTTTTGTCGCGGTTTTTTAAATACCCCTGCTCTGTGAGCTCGTCGCGAATCTGCAAAATCTCTTCCCGTGTGCCGGCGCCTTCCAGTGCCTGCTGCACCGATTCCAAATAGTCGATTTCCAAAAGATTTTTTTCGCGCTGCAGCCGCGTCTCAGCCTCTGCGGTTTTCTCTTTGTTATATTTGCTGTAATACCGCTGGGCGTTTTGCGCGGGCGTTAAGTCGGGCGCAAGCGCAATTTCTAAAAGCTCGCCCTCGCTGTAAAAGTTTTCCAGCACCGCATGTGCATCCCCCTGTTTGATG
Source organism: Oscillospiraceae bacterium (assembly GCA_021629085.1). GTDB lineage: Bacteria > Bacillota > Clostridia > UMGS1810 > UMGS1810 > JAJXRJ01. The sequence continues at coordinate 28,540 of JAJXRJ010000013.1, forward strand.
CGGTAGAGATTGGCAGTGATAAGGTCGCCCTTGATTTTATATAAATCCCGTTTTTTTGCCTTTTCCAGTGTTTCATTTTCCATTTGCAGCTTGCGCCGGCAGCGGTCCAAGTGGTTGGTCACCACCTTTAAAAGGTCGGCCGTGCGCTGCCGCACGCTCTCTGCACTGGCCTTTTTGCGGTAAAATTGCTCCAGCGCGGCATTGATGGTTTCCATCGGTTGCACATCCGCCAGCGAACCGTACTGTGTGATGGCAACGGCGGAAACATCCAGCGGCTTGTTTTTTTCGCGGTCGTGCAAAATGACAGGGGAGAACCGGCGATCCTTTACCTGCTGCATGAGTTCAAAAAATGCGTCCGCCACAGCATCTGCCCCGCCGTTTCCCGGATGTGCATCCACGTCGCCCAGCGCACGGAATACCGCTTCCCGGCCAATGACCGGGCTGATGCCCATAAACCGATCCATGAGCTGCTTGCAAAAGCTGTTCCCGTCCGGCAAAAAGCCGGATGCAATGGTGGACTTCCCCACCAAAAGCGGGTTGAGCTTGCCGTGAGAGGGCGGAAGCGCATAGGGCAGCCCCGGCAGCACTTGCCGTACGCTGCTCACTGTGATGTCCACATGAAAAATGCTGTCAATAATGGTGCCTTCCGCACTTACTAAAATCAAATTGCTGTGCTTGCCCATGATTTCTAAAATGAGCGTTTTTACCGAACGTTCCCCCAGCTCGTCAAAGCTTTCAATTTCGAACTTTAAAATGCGCTCAAACGCCTGCTGATACACCCCTAAAATTTTGCCGCCCAAAAGGTGTTTTCGCAAAAGCATGCAAAACATAGGGGGAGATGCGGGATTGTCTTTTGCCGTCTCGATAAAGTGCACCCGGGGAAACGAAGGGTTGGCACACAAAAGCAGGCGGTACTGTTCTTTATACCGCCGTACAGTGATGACCACTTCGTCGCGCTCCGGCTGATAGATTTTATCAATTTTTCCGCCTGCTAAGGACGCGTTTAACTCATAAGAAAGGGCGCAAACAGCCAGCCCGTCCAGTGCCATGTTGGGTTCTTCCTTCCAAAATAGAATCTGTTTGTTTCATCATACCACAAATGGGGAAACTTTATCAAGTAAACTTGAAATTTTGTGCGCCAAAGCGCTGCAAAAAAGAAAATATTGATAAATGTGTGACAATTTGGGAATACAAACTTATTCAGATTCCACAAAAAATGAAATTTTATCAATTTCTTTGTGATAATTTTTATTTTCTATTTGAAAATTAAAAAAGAATGTGCTATACTATAAAAGGTTGTCCATAATTATAAATATCAGTTGCCGCGCGGCCATATGCGCGCCGGCAATTTTCTGATATAGAAGTATTTTAAGGAGGTCAAACAAATTATGGCAAAAAAGTTTAAAACCATGGATGGAAACTGTGCCGCCGCGCATTGCGCGTATGCGTTTACAGAAGTTGCTTCCATCTATCCCATAACGCCCTCCTCAACCATGGCGGAGTACGTGGATGAGTGGAGCGCAAAGGGGCAGAAGAATATCTTCGGTCAGGTGGTCGACGTCTGCGAAATGCAGTCGGAAGCCGGCGCTGCCGGCGCTGTGCACGGCTCGCTCCAGGGCGGCGCGCTCACCACAACCTTTACCGCATCGCAGGGCCTTTTGCTGATGATCCCCAACATGTATAAAATCGCGGGCGAACTGCTTCCCGCCGTGTTCCATGTCAGCGCGCGTGCCATTGCGGCGCATGCACTTTCCATCTTCGGCGACCATCAAGACGTCATGGCCTGCCGCCAAACCGGCTTTGCAATGCTGGCTTCCGGCAGTGTGCAGGAAGTGATGGATTTGGCAGGTGTTGCACATCTTGCTGCCATCAAAGGGCGCGTGCCGTTCCTCCACTTCTTTGATGGGTTCCGTACCTCGCATGAAATCCAGAAGATTGAAGTGATGGATTACGAAGATTTAAAGGGCTTGGTGGATATGGACGCGATCAAGGAATTTAAAGACCGCGCGTTAAATCCTGAGCATCCGGTACTGCGCGGCACAGCGCAAAACCCTGATATCTACTTCCAGGGCCGGGAAGCGTCCAACCCCTATTACAATGCAGTGCCTGATATTGTAAACGACTATATGGGCAAAATTTCCAAAATTACCGGCCGCGACTACAAGCCCTTCAATTACTACGGTGCACCCGATGCGACTAAGGTAATTGTGGCAATGGGCTCGGTTTGCGAAACCATTGAAGAGACGGTGGATTACCTAAATGCTGCCGGCCAGAAGGTCGGTGTGGTAAAAGTGCATCTGTACCGCCCGTTCTCGGCAAAATACTTCTTCGATGTACTGCCCAAAACGGTTGAAAAAATTGCGGTGCTCGACCGCACCAAAGAGCCGGGTGCAATTGGCGAGCCGCTGTATCTCGATGTGTGCAACCTGTTCTTCGGCAAAAAAGACGCACCGATGATTGTGGGCGGACGCTTTGGCTTAGGCTCCAAAGATACTACCCCCACCCAGATTTACGCTGTGTTTAACAATCTGGATGAAAAAGAGCCCAAAAACGGCTTCACCATCGGCATTGTGGACGATGTAACCAATCTGTCGCTTGCACTGCCTGAAAAAATCAATGCGGCGCCCGAAGGCGCAACCCGCTGTAAATTCTGGGGCTTTGGTTCCGACGGCACCGTGGGTGCAAACAAAGACGCCATCAAAATCATTGGCGACAACACCGACCTTTATGCGCAGGCGTATTTTGATTACGACTCCAAAAAGAGCGGCGGTGTGACCATGTCGCATCTGCGGTTTGGCAAGCAGCCCATCAAATCCACCTATCTTTTGGACGAGGCGGATTATATTGCCTGCCACAAGCCGTCTTATATCTATCAATATGATGTTTTAGAGGGCCTCAAAAAGGGCGGTACCTTCCTGTTAAACTGCGTCTGGTCGCCGGACGAGCTGGAGGAAAAACTGCCGGGGCACATGAAAAAATATATTGCGGAAAACGATATCCACTTCTACACCATCAATGCAGTGGAAATTGCATCCTCCATCGGCCTGGGCGGCAGAATCAATATGATCACCCAGAGTGCGTTCTTCAAGCTCGCAAATGTTATTCCGATTGATCAGGCAGTCCCGCTCTTAAAAGCGGCTATCAACAAAACCTATGGCAAAAAAGGCCAAAAGATTGTGGATATGAACTGCGAAGCAGTGGATAAAGCGCTGGACGCGATTGTGAAAATCGACGTTCCTGCAAGCTGGAAAGATGCAAAGGACGAAATGCCCGAACATGACGGCGATATCCCCGCATTTGTGAAAAATATTTGTGAACCAATCAATGCACAGCGCGGCAACAAACTGCCGGTCAGCACATTTGTGGACATTGCGGACGGCACGTTTGAGCAGGGCACAGCCCGCTATGAAAAACGCTCGGTTGCGGTAAAAGTGCCCGAGTGGCAGATTGACAACTGTATTCAGTGTAACCAGTGCTCGCTGGTCTGCCCGCACGCGGCCATCCGCCCGGTGCTCATGACAGAAGAAGAGTATGCCAACGTGCCCGAAGGGTTTGTGGCAAAAGATGCAACTGGCCCGCAGCTAAAAGGCCTGAAATTCCGCGTGCAGGTCAGCCCGCGCGACTGCTTGGGCTGCGGCGTTTGCGCACAGGTTTGCCCGGCCAAAAACAAAGCGCTCATCATGGAGCCTTTGGATAGCATGCTTGAAAAAGAGGCAGACAACTGGGATTACGCTATGACAGTGCCCATCAAGGACAACCTGATGGATAAGGCCACGGTGAAAGGCTCCCAGTTTGCACAGCCCTATCTTGAATTCTCCGGCGCGTGCGCAGGCTGCGGTGAAACGCCGTATATCAAGCTTATCACACAGCTGTTTGGCGACCGCATGATGATTGCCAACGCCACTGGATGTACCTCCATTTGGGGCGGATCAGCGCCCAGCATGCCCTACTGCAAAAACGAAAAGGGCCAGGGTCCCGCTTGGGCAAACTCGTTGTTTGAAGACAATGCCGAATACGGCCTGGGCATGGTGCTTGCAGTGAAAAAGGTGCGCAACACCTTAAAAGAGCGCATGGAAACCGCCATGGAAAAAGGCGTGGATGCGAAGCTTGCAGACGCGTTTAAAGCGTGGATTTCGGGTATGGACAATGCGGAGGCTTCCAAAAAAGCAGCTGCGGACATCTGTGAAGCAATTAAAGGTGCCGACCTTTCCATGCCGGAATTAAAAGAAATCTCCGACCGCACCGACTTTTTGGTAAAACGCTCCAACTGGGCGTTTGGCGGCGACGGCTGGGCTTATGATATCGGTTACGGCGGATTGGACCACGTTTTGGCATCTGGGGAAGATATCAATATCTTTGTTGTGGACACCGAGGTGTACTCCAACACCGGCGGACAGTCCTCCAAGGCAACCCCGACCGCTGCAGTTGCAAAATTTGCAGCGTCTGGTAAAAAAGTGAAAAAGAAAGACCTTGGTATGATTGCAGCCACCTATGGCTATGTTTACGTCGCACAGATTTCGCTGGGCGCCAATATGAACCAGGCCATCAAAGCCATCAAAGAGGCGGAGGCATATCCGGGCCCGTCGCTCATCATTGCGTATGCGCCCTGTATCAACCATGGTATCAAAGCGGGTATGAACAACTCCATCGGCGAAGAAAAGAAAGCGGTGGAAACCGGTTACTGGCATTTGTGGAGATACAATCCGGAGCTGGCGGAGGAAGGCAAGAACCCGTTTGTGCTGGATTCCAAAGAGCCCACCGGCGAAGTGCAAGACTTCCTCATGGGCGAAAACCGCTATCTCATGCTCAAACAGGCATATCCGGATGTTGCGGATCAACTGTTTGCAAAAGCGGAGCGCGATTTAAAAGCACGGTATGAATCGTACAAGAGAATGGCACAGCAATAATTTAAAAACGCAAATCCCGCAGGCAGCAGTCTGCGGGATTTTTGCTTTTGTTCTAATTGTACAGCGCGAAAAATACATATATAATACAAAGCCGCAAAATTTTGCGTTTGGCTTATGAGAGGTGGATTCCGTATATGCCGGTCTTAGAAACCATGACGTCCAGACACAAAAAGATTCTGCTCATTGCATGCATCGTGTTGGCGGCCGTATTGATAGCTGCCGTTGTCACTTTGGGCGTCATACTTGCAAACGACGACCATATTTACAAGGGAATTTACGTAAATGACATCCCGCTTGGCGGCTTGTCTTTGGAGCAGGCGGCGGAAACGCTGGAAAACCACTACCGATTTGAAAATGTCTCGCTGCCGTTTTCGTTTGACGGAACATCCTTTTCAGTTGCATCTGAAGCTGTGGCATTGCAGTATGGGTGCTTTGAAACTGCCATGTCCGCTTATGACATGGGCAGGGACGACAATTTTTTTGTCCGCTTAAAAAATGTGATTGTGTTCCGGTTTCAAAAACAGGTGCTGCCTGTGCAAATTTTGTATGACGAGCAAAAACTTTTGGAGGCAGTCAATCAAAACATTGCAGACCATGTCACGCCTGCGGTGCAAACACAGGTGGTGCTAAACGGCGACCGTATGGAGATTACCAACGGCAAGGCGGGTATGGGGGTGGATGCGGCGCGGCTGGGCAACCAAATACGTGAAACATTTGGATTTGCACGCGACATCGTGCCGTTTGAGGTAATTGTGGAAACGAAAAATCCGGAGCCGCTCACCGCAGATCTGCTCTATGAGCGCTATCACGCAGAGCCAAAAGACGTGGCATTTGAAGTGGTGGATGGGAAAATGCACTATGAAAACCATGTGTTAGGCGTGGACTTTGATAAGGCGGAGGCAGCGCGTATCTTAGAGGAAAACAAAGACAACGCCGAAACCTATTTTATCCCTATCACCATCACTGTCCCCCAAAAGGATGCGCGGTGGTTTGCAGACAACTACGCCTATGACACACTGGGTACGTTTACCACCACATTTTCCACCATCAACGCCGGCCGCGCGGCAAACATTGCGCTTGCAGCAGAAAAAATCAACGGATATGTATTGGCGCCCGGGGATGTATTTTCCTTTAATGCGGTGGTGGGAAGGCGTGCGGAGGACACCGGATTTAAAACGGCAAAGGTGTACCAGGCGGGCGAAATTGTGGACGGCATTGGCGGCGGCATCTGCCAGGTATCTTCCACGCTATATAATGCTGTGTTGCTGGCAGATTTGGATGTGATATCGCGCACCAATCACTCTATGCCCGTCTCCTATGTGGCAAATGGCAGAGATGCCACAGTGTCCTATGATGACATTGATTTCATCTTTGCCAACAATCAGGATTGCCCTGTAAAAGTGGGGTGTGTATCGGAAAATGGGAAAATTATGTGTACCATCTATGGGCTTAAAAATGAGGATAAAGTGGTAGAAATTTCTACCGAAACCGTACAGGTCATTCCATTTACCGTCAAACGTGTCACAGACAAATCGCTTGCACCAGGAAAGACAAGAATGTCGCAGAGCGGTTCCAACGGCAGCATTGTAAATACGTATAAAACGGTCTATATTGACGGGCAGCAGGTTTCGCATGAGCAGATTGCGCGCAGCGTTTATCAGTCCATTCAGCAGGTAGTTTTGGTAGGGCCGGAAAAGAAACCGGCAAATCCTGCCGCTCCGCCGTCTGCAAAGCCGGAAGCCCCATCTGTCCCCACAGATGCAAAGGTGTTTTTTGAAACCAATTTGCCGCCCTTTGTCCCGGAGGAAGAACCGTCCGGGACAGAGCCGGACGGCTTAAGCCAAACAGAGTGAATTTTGGGCATACAAAAAGCGCGGAAGCTTCCGCGCTTTTTGTATTTATGATTCTGTTTTGGTAACATATGGCAATTTGTAAAAGAATTCCCCTTATGAAATCTTCTTATATTTGTTTTTGGTGGCCATACCGCCGCGAATGTGCCGCTCCGCCTTGTTTTCATCCAAAACTGCACGGGTTTTTTCCGCAAGGGCAGGGTTTAATTTTACCAGCCGCTCACTGATGTCTTTATGTACGGTAGATTTTGATATTCCAAACTTTTTTGCCGTGCTTCGCACAGTCGCCTTGTTGTCTATAATATATTCAGCTAATGTAATGACTCTTGCCAAAATATAATCCTTCACCAATTCTCACCCCATCATTTAATTTGAACTTATTAAACTATATGAGCGCGGGGCGGAATTTATACTACCTAAAATAGGGCAGCGCTACTTATTTTTGAATTTTGTCCTTAGCGGTTGACGAAACGCTAAATTGGGATTATAATTTAATCAGGAACAAATCTAAAAAGCAGTAAGAAAGATGGATAAGCTGTGAAATTGCTGCATAGATATAGATAAAAAACAAACGGAGGAGAAACTTATGAAACGACAAATGCGGCTGGCAATGGTGGTTGTACTTCTTTTATCCTGCATTTCCCCCCTATTTGCAAGCGCATCCGGCACACCGGAATCCGATACGGTAACCGTCTCGGTGAATCTCACATCAACGCCTAACTTAAAACGGACCTATGCGGTGTTCAACCTGTATTCGGAAGACAGCGTGCTTTTGGCAACCGATTCGTTTATCGTATCCGACCAAAACGACGTCTATCAGCTTCACTTTCAGGTGCCGCGCTATCAGGCCGGCGCCAAGTTCCGGCTGGAGCTGTTAGAAGGGCTGCACTCTTTTAAGAGCTATGACACCCTGGTGTACCCACATGGCAATACGATACTGGAGACTTACGCCGTGCTGGATGTAAATACCGGTACTGCAACAGTTGCCAACCATTTTGCAATCTCCGGCAATCCCATCACAGAACGGCCCATGGACCTCTATGTGAATGGTAAAAAATTTGCGCTGCAGTTTCCGCTCAAAATGGTAGACCGCTTTGCACTTGCAGAAATTGGCGATTTAACGCGTGCACTGGGCTTAAAAAATTCAACCCTTACCTTTGACGACCCCAACGGAACATTTACGCTCACTTATCAAAACAAGGCGCTCACATTTTCCTATCACACCAATGTGGTGCTGCAAAATGGGGAGCAGCTCATCAATGAGACGCCGGCCTACCGCATTGAGGGCAGCGCTTACGTACCCATCAAGCTGATGGCGCTCATTTATGCAAAGGATTACAGGTTGGTAGACTCCGGCTATGCGGCAGACGCTATCATTGACCTTTATCCAAAGCCCTATGCCGAATCAGATGAAAAGGCGGCAGCGCTCATGCAAAAGGTCAACCGTGACGGTGTGTCCAGCAAAACGCCGTATCTTATCTGGATTTCCAAAAAAGATTACCGCGTGAATGTATTTGAAGGGGCCAAGGGCAACTGGACACTTTTAAAATCTATCCCCTGTGCGATTGGCACCGACCAAACACCCACCATCACCGGGCAGTATGAATATTTCTCGTTAGAGTCCAAATGGTATTATCCCGACTATTATGTGGGACCCATCATGCGGTTTTATAACGGCTATGCCATTCATTCCACGCTGCTTCGGTATGATGGATCCGACTATGACCCCCGCGTAGGCATTAAGCTTTCTCATGGCTGTATCCGGGTGTCCAAAGAGGATATCAACTGGCTGGTTTATTACATACCCAAACAGACAAAAATCTATATTACAGAATAAAAAAGCATAAGCACAATCGGAGAGGAAAAATCCCCGAAACGCAGAGAATGGCAATCAGAAAGCGTTCAAAAACGTGTTTGCCAGCAAGGCAGAGTGTAAAAAAGAAAAGAGATATGGACTTTTTATAGCCTGTATCTCTTTTGCTTTATGTAGATTTTAAGGGACAATATCAGGAAAGGAAGGGGGTTGCATATCAGACGGTTTCCCCACGGAGTCTTTTAGAAATTATCTCACATTTCTTTCCTGGCCAACATCAATTTTGAAAGGATGGTAAGCAGGAAAAGATACACTGTACAGGTTATAACAAACCCTAAATACCCGCTTTCTAGCATCTGCTGCGGTGAATTGGAATTCATCCCATACGCCATTAGGGAATAGGGCCAGATATGGCCCAAACCTTTTGCAAGGAATACCAAACCCGAAATGCCGCCTGCAAAGGAAATTCCCACAGGCAGTGCAAAGCTTTTTAAGTAGACAGACAATAGCAGCTGGATGGCAGCCATCACAATGCCGCCCAGCGTTCCAAACAGGCACCAAAGCACAATGGACTGATAGGGCGGCGGTGTACTCATGCCGACAGCTTTGCCGGAAATCACAAACAATATTCCAATCCATAGTTCGCTTATGAAAATCATAAACGATACCGTCAACAGCTTGGCAAGAAAGACTGCATGCAGGCTGGTGGGCATGGTCAGAAGCTTGTTCCAATTTTGATGATTGTGTTCAAGCCTTATAAGATATGCGCTGTAAATCCCAATCATAACAGGCAAAAAGAAATAGCAGGTGAATAAGGTGTGCTGTGTCCAAAGGCTGTACCATTCGCTTTTTAAGATTTCGATATTTCCCATATAATTGAGCGTCCCTAAAAGCGCCGGTATAATCGGCATCAGCAGAAATGCAACCCATACCGGAGAGCGTTTTAATTTCATTCGTTCCGTTTTTAATAGTTTTATCAGCATCATATTAAACCTCTTTTCTTATAAAAAGCGTTCTTCCAAGTAAGTATAGCGCAATACTTGCAACGATCAGAATCCCAAAGAACAGCCAGTCAATATCCATGACTTCAAAATAGGCATTTGCATATCTTGTTTCTGATGTCCAGCCGAACAGCCCCACAAATTGCAGCGTTCCATAATATCCCCATATCAAGATGCGGCGTAAAAATGGCAAATTGGGCAAGAACATGGAAAACATGCCCAGAAATGTGCCAATGATTCCCGCAAAAAATGGGATTGCCTGATTTTTAAATAGCATCGCCAAACTGTGCTGAAAAATATAAATTGCAATGGTGGGCACAGCGGTGAACAGCAAATATAGGAGGTACAGCCCCATGGGTATATGACCGCCAAACCCGATACAATATCCAAAAATAATCGTTGCGGCCCAACTAAGAAGGATACAAAAAAGAGTGATCCCCAGCCCATAAAGGAGTTTGGCATTATAAATTGATTTTTTCTCCATTATAACGGACAATTGTTTGAACATAACGCCCTTATGCTCTATATCACATAACCGGGAGGAAACGATTGTGGAAAGGAGCGGCAGAAAGATTGCATTTGCTAAAGGAAGCTGGTACAAAAACATCATCCAGCCGTTTTGCAATATAAATGGATCGGTGTACTTCCCGTATAAAATCCAGCAGAGCTGCACCGCTGTTATTGCAAGCGCTGTTACAAACAGGTACCGCCCTCTTGTTTTTTGGTATTCGCATTGTAAAAGTCCTATCATAAGCTCTGTTCCTTTCCGGTTAAATCCAAAAAGATTTCCTCTAACGATTTTGTGGGATCTGTTTCATGAAGCTGATTTAACTTGCCCTGATACATCAGCTTCCCGTTGGCGATGATTCCGACATCCTCTGCCATTTGGTCGATTTCGGACAGAAGATGGCTGGATACAATCACCGTCATACCGTATTCTTTTGGCAGAGATTGAATGAGTTCCCGTATTTCTTGTATGCCTGCCGGATCCAGCCCGTTTGTGGGCTCATCAAGAATGAGCAGCTTGGGAAAGGATAAAAGCGCTGCCGCAAGGCCCAGGCGCTGTTTCATACCCAAAGAAAATTTGGACGCCTTTTTGCTTTGCTGCTTGTCCAGACGGACGATTTTTAACACCTTATCAATATTAGAATGGGGGACGTCTAAAAGGGTGGCAAAAATTTTTAAGTTTTCTTTGGCTGTCAAGTGCCCGTAGTAGGAGGGGGATTCAATCAATGCGCCGACCTCCCGTAAAATTTCAATCCTGTTTTTTCGATTGACCCGTTTGCCGAAAATATCAATTTCCCCTTTGGTGGGGACAGCAAGCCCCAAAAGCAGCTTAAGTGTTGTGGATTTTCCAGCGCCGTTTGGCCCTAAAAATCCATAGATGCGCTGCTTTAAAACCCGCATATCCAGATTGTTCACACAGACCTGGTCGCCGTACACCTTTGTAAGGCTGTTTGTTTTTACAATTTCATTCATATTCAAACTTCCCTTTCTGTCTAAGATACCTTAATGATAGCAGCCCTACCTGTCATGAAACTTAACGCAACCTTTCATAAACCTTAAATTTTCATAAAACCTTTCAAGAATACGCACTTATGTGGTATACTCATAGTGGTGATAAAAATGGATGAATTAAAGAACAAAAAAATATTGTTGGTAGATGATGAAACAGACCTTCTTAAAATGACAGAAGACGCATTGCGCGATGAAGGGTTTTTCAATATTTATACGGCAGAAAACGGAAAGGAAGCCCTTGCAATCATTCGGACACAGCCCATTGCCCTCATGCTTTTAGATGTAATGCTGCCGGACGGTGACGGATTTTCTCTGCTTGGAAGAATACGGGAAATATCCCAGGCACCTGTTATGTTTCTAACAGCGAGAGGGGAAGCGGAGGATAAAATACATGGACTGGGATTGGGGGCTGACGATTATATTGTCAAACCTTTTTTGATGAAAGAACTATTGCTGCGCTTGACCGCGGTACTTCGGCGAACCTATCAAAAGCAGGAGGAAGCAGCAGGTTTTTCTCTGGGCAGCCGCTATATCAGCTTTGAAACGGCAACAGTGGCGGCAGCAGGCAAAGAAAAGGCCTTAACGGCAAAGGAGTTTATTTTGCTAAAAAAGCTGTATGAAAATAAGAATCGGATTGTTACCAATGACGCACTTTGTATGGCTGCCTGGGGGGACGATTATTACGGCTACGAAAACACGCTTATGGTGCATATCCGGCGGCTGCGGGAGAAAATTGAAGAGACGCCGTCTTCGCCAAAGCATTTAATAACTGTGAAAGGGCTTGGCTACAAACTGGTGGTGCAGCATGAATAAAACGGTTTTGAAAATATTTACCTGCTTTACGGCGATATCTGCCACCATTGCCGTTATTCTTTTGATACTCAATTTTTTGGGCTTTTCCTTTTTGGCAAGCGATGTATCGTCACCAATGCGTGATTTTTCTCCCACGCAAACGCTAAATGCAATCAGCGCCGGGCTGTCAAAGACCGAAAGTGGATTCATCTTAACGGACAATACCGCCTTGCCGGCAAACTGCTGGTGCATTTTAATTGATGAAAACGGACAAATCGCGTGGTCACAAAACAAGCCGGATGATATTCCTGTGCAGTATTCACTAAACGATATTGCAAGAATGACCCGTTGGTTTTTGAATGACTATCCCGTCTATGTGCGTACGGAGGACTATGGGCTTTTGGTGCTCGGAACGCCGAAAAATTCTGTGGGAAAATATGATATTACCTATTCTATGCGCTGGTTTGACACACTGCCCCAACGCTTGGCTGGGATTTTGCTGATCAACCTGTTGTTTGCCGCCGTGCTTGCGGTTGTAATCGGGCGGTCTCTTTATAAACGCCTGAATGTGCTGACAAAGGGAATCAATGATTTACGGCAGGAAAAAAGCATCAAGTTAAAAGAAAAAGGGATTTTTAAGGAACTGATCAAAAATATTAACGACACTGCAGCAGCCATAGAACGCAAAAACGCCGCATTGACCGTACGGGAACACGCACGCACAAATTGGATTGCCGGCATTTCCCACGATATTCGCACGCCGCTTGCACTTATTATGGGCAACGCAGAAGCCCTTGAAACTGCAGATAAATTGCCGGAAGAATACCGAAAAAAAGCAAAAATGATTACTGTGCAAAGCGTGAAAATCAAAAAGCTAATTGAAGACTTAAATTTAATTTCAACGCTGGAATATGATATGCAGCCCGCCAAAAGGAAGCCTGTTCGTGTGTGCCCGTTTATCAGAGAAGTCGTATCGAACATCCTTAACAGCGGCCTTTCTGAAAACTGTGAGATAGAACTGGATTTGCAGGACGAAAAAGCAAGGGTTTTAGCAGACAGCGTTTTGTTAGAGCGTGCAATTTTTAATTTAATCCACAATAGTATCACACATAATCCAAACGGATGTAAAATCTGGATAACCGTATATATAAAGAATCAAAGCACACATATTATCATAGCAGATAACGGAAACGGTGTTCCTGATGGTGTCCTTGAAAACATAACAGAAATACCAAAATCCGCGCATGGCTTGGGTTTGCCAATGGCATATAAAATTATATCCGTACATGGCGGGACGCTAACTGCGAAAAATGAGAATGGGTTTGTTGTGCATATAAAATTGCCGTTAGAATAAATTTTAAAGATTGATACAGAGCAGAGGTGAAGATCCTCTGCTTTTTGGTTTCAATCTTAAAAATCGCAATATATGAATTAACTTTTTCGGGCACAGAATCCAGAAGAAACAGATTTGTCTTTCCTTTTGCGCTTGTTTTGCCAAAGAAGTTTATTCCCAATAAAAAATAAATTCCGCAGGATGAGAGAGTCCTGCGGAATTTATTTCCTAATGAACCTCCGTTTTTTCCGGGGGCTTTCCTTTTTTAGTCCAGCGTGACAACAATGGTGTTGTCCGCGCCTTTTTCCACTTTCGCCTGCACGGTTTTTACCTGGCCGTTGGCATCCACTTTGATTTCATAGTCGCCGTAGAACGCCCGCAGCGCATAGCTGCCATCCGCACCGGTCTGGCCGCTCTCTCTGGTCCACCACTTGTTGTAAACCAGGTCCTGATATTGCTCACCTGAGGGCTTTAACGTCCAGTCTTTGGCATATAATGGAGCGTTGGAGAACCAGTGGGAGCCATCCCAGAAGCCCCACATGTGGAAGCCGTCTACATGTTCGTTAGAGAAGCACAGGATGATAATGTCACGGATAAATTCTGCAGTCGTTTCCGGAGGATCGCTGCGCACGTCAAACTCGGTAATTTTGATGGGCTTGTCATAGCGTTCTGCCAAAAAGTCGATTTGCTCATAAAAATTATACGGGTGGCACAGCGCGCCGAAATGCCCGTGAATGGCAATGCCGTCATAAGGCGCGTTTTTCTCCTTCAAATAGTCCAAAATTTCTACAAATCCCTTTAGACTTGGCGATTCTAAACCATTCACGCCCACAATACCGGTTTCACTGATGTATTTGGGCACATCGGGGTCAGCTTCTTCCGCCCAGTTGCACCAATCCACCACAGTGTCTATGCCAAACGCATCTTTGAAATTGTTGTTGGCCACCATTTCGTTGATGAGATCCCAGTCGGAAAGCTGGCCTTTCCAGTCGGTCAGCGTCTTTTGAATATGCCCCTTTACGCGCGCCTCATAGCCTTCTCTGTCACCTGCTGCCACCATGTCGCGCAAATCCTGCGGCACGGCGAAATCACTTTTGTAGCTCTCCCATACCAATGTGTGCCCGCGCACATCACGGATACCATTTGCATGCAGCCAGTCCACCATTCTCTGCGTTTTTTGCGGGTCAGTCTCCAATGCAATCCACTTGTGTTCATTTTCCAACACTGCACTGTTGAAGTTTTCGCGGATGGCCTGCTGATATTGGAGGCCGTTACTGTCGGTTTTAAACATATTCCCATTGACGGCAGAACCCCACTGGAAGGCGTGCTCTGTCATGTTGACGTCCACTTTTGCGCCGGATACGGGATTTCCCGCTGCATCCTGTACCACAACCTTCACGTCGCCCTTGCGGATTTGCTCAATGCGGTCAATGGCCTCTTTGCGCCAGGCGGCGTCATGCTCCTGCCCCGGATAATTGCTGGTATCGGGCATTTGATCCAAAGTGACGTCTTTGCCGTAGTTAATCATTTCATAGCCGCCGATTTCGACCTCCTGCACATAGTAAGCAAGGCGGACGGTGGCTTGTAAATTGTCGGCATAGCCATCTTTTACCACAAACGGGAAGTAACCGGTGACCCACTCGTTGGAAGACTGAATGTCGCCAATCACCGCCTTGTTATGGCTCCCGGAGGTCAGTTCCTCCACAATGCATTCCACTTGCCCCAGCCTGGATTCGGGAATGCCGCCCGAAAGGGTGCGCATAGAGAGTTTTACCAGGATCAAATCGCCCACGTTGAACTTGATGTCCGGCATATCCATGCGGACCTGGAAGTTATAGGGATATTCCGGGAGCGGGTCGTTGACAGTGACGTGCAGGGCTTTGGTAAAGCCGGGACCATCCACGTCGACTTGCTCAATGGTGCCATATTCGCTTCCCATAATTGCGCCGTTTAACAGGCTGTCGTTATTTAACACCACATCGCCCTCCGGCAGGCTGGCAATCATGGCCTCCGGATCTTCGGGCTCATCGTAATAAATTAAATCGTATGGGTCGTTGCTCCTGGAAAACTCGGTGGGCACCGGCCGCGGGCCTTCCCAGCTTTCAATCAGCTGCGGGGCGCTTTCGCCGCCCAAAGTCAGCTCTACATCATCAATATACATAGTGGGGGTCAGGGTATGGGTGGGGTCTTGGTCAAACCCAATCATGTCTGCCTCCACATTGGTGTGGTCAAAGGTAAAGGTAATCTTGGTCCATTCCGCCTGGGGAATGGCGAAGCTCTCATGTGCGGCTGCTGCCGTAGCGGTGGCTGTGCCCTTGGTGCCGTAAGTACCCACCCGCATGGAAGTCGCCATATCGGGTATATATACCCACGCAGTGAGCGTGTACGTTTTGTTGAGATTTTCCTCGTCCAGCATGTTCATAAGCTTTAAACGGCAGGAAGTGGCAGTACGGTTGGCGAGCTTCGCACTTTTGCCGGTCCCCGTGGTGTGATCCTGCTCACTGGAGAGCGAGATGTTTTTGGCGTCATAATCACCGCCGATTTGGAAGTCCTTTTCGCTTTCAAACGCGGTTAAATCGTCAAAGACAAAGCTGCGCAAAACATCTGCTGCACTTTCTATAATCACGGTCTGGGATGCATCGTCCCAGTCCACCTGCGCGCCTAAGCTTTCTGAAATAAAGCGCACCGGCACCATGGTCCGGTCATTTACAAGCTGCGCCGGCACGTCCAGCGTCACCGCCGCGCCGTTTACCGTGGCATTTGTGCTTCCAATGGCAAGCGACACGGTTTTTCCGTCTTTGACGCCTGAGGCAGTCTGCGTGGCGTCGTCCCACGAAACTTCCGCGCCCAGCGCTTCAAATATCCCCCGCATGGGCACCAATACCCGGTCGTTTACCATCACCGGCATCTGGTCAAAACTTTGCTGGGTCCCGTCAATGGTAATCTTAATGTCGTCCTGCGCATACACCCCGCCGGTCATACCAAACGCCAACACCATCACCATCACAACTGCCAGCACACTTGCTGTGATTCGTTTCATTTTTTTCCTCCTTTTGGTTGATTGATAAACTATGTATCTGTTAATATTATAACAGTTGGCTTATCTACTCGTCAAGAAATATTCATATCTTGCCGGTTTACGTTGATGCCAGCTTTTTTTGCCTGGCTGTGCTGCAGCCTCCGTGGAATACGGTAGAGCTTTCCATCCTTCAAAAGCCGCGCGCCGGTTTGCTTAAATGTAAATTCCACGCCTGCCTCCACACATTGGCGGCGGATGTCCAAAACCCAGTCAAACTGGCATATACGCGCAAGCTCGCCCGATTCTCCGCCAACCACAACCTCCTCTATTTTGTCAGGTGCAAGCAGGCCGCGGTAGTCAATGCGAGAAAGCAATGGCTCGCTGATGACCAGGCGGTGCTTGATGGGCATGGACAAAAAAATGGGCAGGCGGCGATCCGCCATTTCCTGATTTTCCATGGTACAGCCCACTGTCACGTGGTCATAACCGTCTCCCCAGTCAGCGGGCAGATGCTCCAAAAACCGGTGGATGCGCTTTGTGATGAACAAAAAGTGCAAATCCCGCCGCCGGGAAATCATGTCCCACGCCTCTTCTTGCCACTCGTCTGTCAAATCCAGCAAAAAATCAGAGGTAAAACAGGTGTTCACCGTTGTACCGGGCGGCAATTTGTATTCCCCTTTCCGGTTTTTTAGAATGGGCAGGTCAAATGCCTTGGTTTTTCGCGGCACCGTGCTGTCCCGGTCGTAACGTGCGTCGCTGCGGTAAACATAGCAGTTGTCGCAGCCCGGGCTGTACTTTATGCACCCGTGCCATAAATTCCACACCACATGCATCCGGTTTCCTCTCCTTTTGCCTGCTTCTATTATATGCTTTCTGGTTATAAAAAACAAGATGCGATTTTAACCGAAAATCGCACTGTTTTAAAGTTCTTGCACAATCTTTACAAATGTCATTCTCTATATATTAATTATACTATAATGGGGATTCGTTTACAAGATGCATTTTAAATCATCCGTGCTATACTGGGCAGGCAAAATCACCTTGACGCCGCTTGCCGCCTGGGGCGCGCCAGATTGCCGGGTTTTTGCGCTGGACGTCAAGTAGGATGTTATTCACACAAAACCAGCGCCTGATCGAGCGCAGCTTTGCAGTAGCCGCATGTATGGCAGTTTTTATCGCACTGTGTGGTTTTTAAAAACCAGTCTTTGGGCATCTTGCTGCTGTCCACCACATAGGGGGCAAGGGCAGGGCCAAAGCCCGGTTCAAACAAATCCATTAAATTTCCAAAAAATTGCCCGCGCACATAGGCCTCCACCACCATGGCAGGCCGTTCGTGCATGCGCGTGGCCAGCTTAAAGGCGTCGCAGTAGGGAAGGTAATGGCGGATGTCTTCGGGACGGATCCAGGTGCTTTGCAAAACGGCGGGCCAATGCGCGCGGTCTTTTAAATAGTGCCAGCACATGTGCGGCTGAAAGTTGATGTTGTCCGACGCTTCAATTTCCGATGTGTGCGCCACAAGG
Source organism: Oscillospiraceae bacterium (assembly GCA_021629085.1). GTDB lineage: Bacteria > Bacillota > Clostridia > UMGS1810 > UMGS1810 > JAJXRJ01. The sequence goes on from JAJXRJ010000013.1 coordinate 46,293, forward strand.
TTATCGTGAAACGTCTGCCCGCTGCAAAACCGCATGCAGCCGCTGTTTGCCAGCATAAAAAGCCGTTTCCCGTTTTGATCTGCCCATTCTTTTAGCATCGCAATCCGCAAAAGGTCACGGTTATAGTCCCGCTGCACATAGTAGCTGTCAAACAGGTGCGCGGTATATTCCATCCCTTCCACCGTCCCAATCCGCATGTTGACCGAAGCGCGTACCTCGGTGTTTGGCGAAATGGTTTTTACCATGTGCGCTACTGCGGGCGAAGTGGTGGTTACCACGTCCGCCGCACAGCCTTTTTGCGCAAGGTAAGAGAGAATGGAATGGATGCGGTTTGCCAGCGCCTTGCTCAGCGCGCCGCCGCCGTAGCAGTTGCCGTTGAGCAATAAATCCAGCTTGATGCCGGCTTTTTTGATGTTTAGAAGGTCGTGCTCCAGTACGCGAACGCCGTCCCAGTCCACCATGCCCTGCCGCTCGGTGAGGTTGCCCCTGCCGTTTGGCGTGCCTGGCCAGGAGAAATATACCTCTGAAATCCGGTTGGCATACAGGGAGATGACCTCCATTAAATCTGGCGCGTAGGGCTGATAGCCCACCATAAATTTTGCGTGTGTTTTGGCTTCCATGTGGGGTTCCTTCCTCAGTCGGGGTCTTTTTCAAACGGGTTTGTTTTTTTCGGCGCTTGAGAGGAGCCTATATTGCTCACAGTGCCTACACCTGGTTCATAGTCTGACCAGTCTATGCTCCAAAGCGGTTTTCTGCGGAATGGTTTTTCAAATTTATTGGATAAAACGCCGCGCTTTTCCAGTTGAATCATGCAAGCGCGCGTACATCCTTTCGCACCGCAAATGGCCTGGCCTGTGTTGTATAAATTCCGGGGCTTTTTGTAAAACGGCGAATGGCTGCCGGGACGGATGTCGTTTCGGCCATCCATATAGGTGCCGCCGCCCGGTTCGCACACTTCGCCGCCGCGAAATGCCAGGTCGCAGGCGCTGCAGTCCAGCTCGCCCCATTCCACCTCGTGCCCCGCCAGATTGACCTTTACGGTTTTGGTTGCGCTGATTGCGTTTCCGGGGCATTCCCGCACACATGCCATGCAGCGGTTGCAGAGCTTGGGGCCGTTATAGATGGGGTCGGGTGTAAGCTCCATTTCAGTGAGCACTACGCCCAGCCGCAGCCGCGGGCCAAATTCGGGGGATAGAAACATTTTGCTGTAGCCAATTTCGCCCAGCCCGGCCAAAAATCCGCAGATGCGTAAGTGCAGCATCACGTCGGGCTGGGGCTTGCCGGGCTCCACTGGCTTAGAATAATCTTTACGGAGCTTCCCGTCGCCCTCAATGCCGCGCCAGTCGCTCTGGTGCCCGATGGGAATGGCTTCATATCCTTCGTCTTCAATGAGTTTGCACAGGTTAATGACTGTGAGCGGTATGTAGAGGTAGGTGAGCCCGCCGTAGCCCATTGCGGAATAGTTGGAAAAAAACGTTCCCTCCTCAATGCCGCGCAGGCTGCCCCGCATCACGCGGAACCCCATCACAATCATACTTTTTGCCTCGGGCATAATATAGCGCGGATCCATTTGCTTGGGTGCGCCCTCAAACCGGTCCATGGGGGCGATCCCTACAATATCTGCGCCCAGCCGTTTGGCATAGGCCTTTATTTGTGCAGCGTCCATTTTTATCCCTTCCTTTCTTATACTATAAGGCCATCTTATCGCTTGCGGCAAAAATCCGCAAGGGGAAAAACAATTTTTTTGTTGTACTTTTCGATGGTTTGTGATAAACTATACGCAAAGGGGGAATCCCATGTGAATGGAGACCAGATGACCATTTTAGAAGTACAGCTTGCATTGGGCAAGCGGTGCCCGCTCGGCTGGAGGATAAAGCAGCAGAGCCGCAACGGGGACGGGCTGATTTATATTGTGAACGGTGCGGCGGACTATATCATGCCCGGCCGCAGATTCTCGGTAAAAAAAGACGATATCCTCTATGTGCCGAGAGGATGCAGTTATGAGACAGAAACGTACGGCGATATACCATTTTCGGTGATTGTACTCAATTTTTTGTCAGACGATGGGCCGCTGCCGCTGCCGGATGTGCTGCATCCCCGCAGCCCGGGCCGGCTGTATGCATTGTTTTCTCAAATAGAGGAAACCTGGTTTTCCAAACAGCCCTATTATCAGCTTTTGTGTAAGGCCATGCTCTATCAGCTGATTTATGCACTATTGTGTGAGGGGCTTCCGGCCGGCAAGGTTTCTGCAAATATCCAGGCCACCATTGACTATATGGAAAACTATTACGACCAGAAGGTGGATATGGATCAGCTTGCTTTGATTGCGGGCTACAGCCCGTCCCACTACCGGACGGTGTTTAAGCGTTTGTTTGGATGCCCGCCGGTGAAGTATCTCACAAATTTACGCGTGGAGCGGGCCAAAGATATGCTAAAAAGCCGCCTCTGCACGCTAGAAGAGGTGGCGTTTGCCTGTGGGTTTTCAGATGTGCCCTATTTTTGCCGGGTGTTTAAAAAAGTGACCGGACAAAGCCCGGCAAAGTTCTAATCAAACTTCGGTGAAGCGCTCATGCTCCAACCGCACTAAAATGAGGTCTTCGCCAATGCGCTGGATGCACCGCCACGGGATGACAATGCCGTCCCGCCGCCCAAACAGGCCGCCCCGCCTTCCGGGCACGATTATGGCGCAAATTTGTCCCGTGCAATTTTCAATTTCCAGGTCGCACACAAATCCCATGCGCTCGCCGTCGCACAAATTGATGACTTCCTTGCACTTAAACTCTGACGCACGAAACATGAAATTCCCATCCTTTCTGCGCATATTTTGTGCTATCATCCTATGCATTTAAAAAATTTTTATGAGTAATTTTTTAAAAAAACGGGATACTAATATTGTTCGTAAAACAGCAGAAAGGAAGTTTGAGCAATGAATACAAAAGGCTTTGCAGGCGGGCTGATTACCGGCGCGGTAATTGGCGCAACCATCGGCATTTTATCTGACCCCATTAAAGACAGGCAGCACAAGCAGTTACACAAGCAAAAACGCGAGCTGTTTAAAACGGTTGGCGGTGCCATTGACAATTTGATGGACATGTTTTAAATGAGGAAGGCGGCAGGCGTTCTTGCCTGCCGCTTTGCACATATTAAAAAGAAAAAGCGTGTTTCTTCTAAAAACGCAAAAAAAGAAGAAGAATTTGTAAATAACCCTTTTCATTTTGAAAAAAGCATGCTATAATATACAGTGAGTA
>JAJXRJ010000014.1 GCA_021629085.1 Oscillospiraceae bacterium
CAAAAATTAACGGATAGCCGTTTTCTAAAAATAAAGCAGATTATTTGTATAAAATCAGCCGTTTGATGGTAGCCTCATTTGCTTTTGAAGCATAGGCAGCTTTGCGAAGGCCCCGTTTCCGTTTGGTGGATTTTTTGGTTAAAATATGGCTGCGGTATGCCTGTCCCCTTTTTACTTTCCCCTTTTTGGTCAGGCCGAACCGTTTTGCAGCAGCTCTGTGTGTTTTAATTTTCGGCATAATATACGCTCCTTCCGATTTTATATGATAAAACTCTTTAAAAATATAAAGACACTCTTATTTTGGTGCAACCACCATAGACATGTTCCGCCCTTCCAGTTTGGGGCGTTTTTCTGGTGTTGCAACTTCACTTAACGCCTCGGAAAACCGGTCTAGCAACGCAACACCTAATGAGGAATGATTGACCTCCCGGCCGCGAAACCGAACAGTGATTTTCACCTTGTCACCAGATTTTAAAAATTTTATGGCATGATTAACTTTGGTGTTAAAATCGTTGGTATCAATGGACGGCGAAAGGCGGATTTCTTTGATCGTAACAATATTTTGATTTTTCTTGGCCTCTCTGTCGCGCTTGGAAAGTTCAAATTTATATTTTCCATAGTCCATGATCTTACACACCGGCGGGGTGGCCTGCGGTGCAATTTTCACCAAATCCAGGTTTCTGAAATCTGCTTTTTCCATGGCGGCAGAAAGCGAAACAATGCCGAGCTGTGCGCCGTCGGAATCAATCAGCCGGACTTCCTTATCCCTGATTTGCTCGTTAATCATCAAATCTTTATTACTGATGGCAAAACACCTCCAAAAAATTGATAAAAGCGCAAAAATAAGCAGGCGAAATCCACCTGCTTATGCAACCGTTCAATAAGCTATTAACCTTACTGGCATCAAGCGCCGCAAGGTGAGAAGTGGACTTCTACTTTATTTTCACACATTTTACAAAAAGTAGTATACCCGACTTTTTCCAGTTTGTCAAGCATTTTTTAAAAATTTTGGGATAAAAACGCCGCATCGCGCGCCAATGTCTCCAAAACCGCTTTTTTAGCAGGCCCGCCGGGCAAGGTTCGCGCGTTGACACAGGTGGAAAGTGAAATGGCGTCATAGATATCCGGCTCAATTTTTTCAGAGCAAGCGTGAAATTCCTCCATGGTAAATGCGTCCAGCGATTTTTGGTGTTTGGTGGCATACAGCACCATTCGTCCCACCACCGCATGCGCCTCGCGAAACGGCACTCCCTTGCGCACCAGATAGTCAGCCACGTCGGTTGCATTGGTAAACCCGCCGCTTGCCCCCCGCTCCATCTGTTCAGTTTGAAACTTGGCAGTCTGAAGCATTTTTGTAAACACCGGAAGGCAGAGTTTTATGGTGTCCACCGCGTCAAACACTGCCTCTTTGTCCTCCTGCATATCCTTGTTATAAGCGAGCGGAAGCCCCTTCATGGTGACAAGAAGCGCAATCAAATCCCCGTATACACGGCCGGTTTTTCCTCGTACCAGCTCTGCTACGTCGGGATTTTTTTTCTGCGGCATAATGGAGCTGCCGGTGCTGTAGGCATCATCCATCTCCACAAAGGAAAATTCATTGGAATTCCACAAAATGAGCTCTTCGCAAAACCGGCTTAGATGCATCATGATAAGCGAGAGCGCCGACAATAGCTCAATGACAAAGTCGCGGTCGGAAACGCCGTCCAGCGAATTGTAAGTAATATCGTCAAACCCCAGCTTTTGCGCCACAAATTTCCGGTCCAGCGGATAAGTCGTTCCAGCCAGCGCACCCGATCCCAGCGGCATAATATTGATCCGTTTCCGGCAGTCGCACAAGCGCTCGGCATCCCGCGCAAACATTTCAAAATAGGCGCAAAGATGATGGGCAAGTGTGATGGGCTGCGCTTTTTGTAAATGTGTGTAGCCAGGCATAATCGTATCGACATGCGATTTTGCAAGGGTTAATAAAACTTCAAGCAGCGCTTTTAACTGCATGCGGATTTCATCTGTCTCATCCCTTAAATACATGCGCAAATCCAGCGCCACCTGGTCGTTGCGGCTCCGGCCGGTGTGCAGCTTTTTGCCCGCATCTCCAATGCGCTCGGTCAATATGGTTTCGATGTTCATGTGAATATCTTCGGCGTCCACCGAAAACTCCACCTTGCCCGCTTCAATCTCTTTTAAAATTTCGCCCAGCGTTTTGACAATCAGCGCACTGTCGTCTGACGGAATGACACCGCAGCGGCCCAGCATTTCAGCATGTGCCATGCTGCCCAAAATGTCTTGTTTATACATCCGTTTATCAAATCGGATGGACGAATTAAAATCGTTTACCTGTGCATCTGTGTTTTTTTCAAACCTTCCGCCCCAAAGTTTCAATGCAAATTCCCCCTGCTTATTGTTCTTGCACTATTTTACCTTATTTTGCCGGCATTTGCAATCTTTTTTATAAAAAAAGACGGCTTAAAAAGCCGTCCATATTTTTACGCTTTGTTTTTCTTGCTTTCCTCAATTACTTTTTCGCAAATGTTATGCGGTGCCTCTTCATAGTGGGAAAACACGAACTTGAAGCTGCCCCGCCCATTGGTGAGCGCACGCAGGTCAATGGCGTATTTTGCCATTTCACTCACAGGCACCTCTGCCTCCACCTCGGTCATATCCTTTTCCATGGGGTTCATGCCTAAAATGCGGCCCCGCCGCTTGTTGATATCGCCCACAATATCGCCGGTATAGCTGTTTTTCGCCCACACCTTTAGGGTGCCGATGGGTTCTAAAAGAACCGGGTTTGCCTGGGCAAGCCCCGCCTTATAGGCCAGATTTGCAGCGGTTTTAAACGCCATTTCTGACGAGTCAACGCTATGGTAAGAACCGTCCACCAGTGTGGCCTTTAAGTTGACCACAGGATACCCTGCCAAAACGCCGTGTTGGATGCTGTCACGCAATCCCTTTTCCACAGCCGGGAAATAGTTTTTGGGCACGCTGCCGCCAAAAATTTTCTCTTCAAATACCAAATCCTCGCTCTCGCACGGTTCAAATTCAATCCATACGTGGCCGTACTGTCCATGTCCGCCCGATTGCTTTTTGTGCTTGCCTTCCACCTTCACCTTCTTTTTAATGGTTTCGCGGTAAGCAACTTTGGGCTCTGCCAAATCAACGCCCACGCCAAATTTTGTCTGCAATTTGTTGACAATGATATTTAAGTGCTGCTCACCCGTGCCCGAAACAATGGTTTCATGTGTTTCTGCATTTTGTTCCACTTTAAAGGTTGGATCTTCCTCCAAAAGCCGGTTGAGCCCTGTGCTGATTTTTTCCTCGTCGCCCTTTGCCTTAGGCAGAATGGTCAGCGAGAGCACTGGTTCAGGGAAAGCAAGCGGTTTGAGTACAACTGGGTCTTTGGGGCTGCAAAGGGTGTCGGAGGTGTCTGTATAGAGCAGCTTTGTGGTTGCGCCAATGTCACCTGCATAGAGCTTTGGCACCTCTATCTGTTTTTTCCCGCGCAGGACAAAGAGTTTTCCAATCCTTTCATTTTCCTCTTTGTTGGCATTATATACTGCACTGTCTGCGCAAATGGTACCGGAAACCACTCGGAAAATGGACATTTTTCCAATGTATGGATCCACAATTGTTTTAAATACCCTTGCACACAGCGGCTTGCCGCGGTCAAAGGAAAGCGTTATTTCATCGCCGGTTTTGGGATTGACGCCTAAGATCGGCGCGCACTCGTCGGGTGCCGGCAGGTAAGAAACGATAAAATCCAGCAAAGTTTCCACACCGATGTTTAAAGCGACGGAACCGCAAAGCACCGGTACGATACTTCCATCTTTAATACCGCTCTTTACCGCGCTGTCCACTTCTTGCTGGGTAAATGCATCGCCATTAAAATATTTCTCCATCAGCTCTTCGCTGACCTCGGCTACCGCCTCCATCAGCATTTCACGGCTCTCATCCGCAATATCCTTCATATCATCCGGGATTTCTTTATATGTAATGCCGCTTTGCTCAAACATTTTTGCCTTCATTTTTACAACATCTATAAAACCAATCAGGTCGTCGCCGTTTTTAATGGGATAAAAAAGCGGCGCGACGGATTTTCCAAAGTTATCTTTTAACTGTGCAACCACATTTGCATAATTTGCTTTTGCATCATCTAGCTTGTTGACAAAAAATACAGCCGGCAGCCCTTTTTGTGCCGCCATATCCCACGCCTTTTCCGTTCCAGCGGAAACACCGGATTTCCCGCTGACCATGATAACTGCAGAATCACATGCGTCAAGACCTTCGATTTGCTCTCCAACAAAATCAAAATATCCCGGCGTATCAACAAGATTGATTTTTACGCCTTTCCAAGTAAGCGGAGCGATGGCGGTGTTGATTGAGATTTTCCGTTTTATCTCTTCGGGGTCGTAATCGGATACCGTATTCCCGTCCAAAACCTTTCCAAGCCGGTCAATGGCCTTTGCTTTGAACAGCAAGGCCTCGCACATGGAGGTTTTGCCTGCATTGCCATGAGAAATGAGGCAAACATTTCTCATGTCCTTTGTTGCAAAATCATACATCTACACTTCCTCCTTTACATACTTTTGGCATACATCCTAAAGCTGTGTGTCTACACAAAATTCAGAATATATATAAAATTCGAGTTTGAATCTTTTTTTCCTTCCTATTATAAAAAGCAAAATCACCAATCTTTGCACCTTTTTTATGTGCAAAAGCAACAAATATTAAAATAAATCTTTTCTATTTTCAACACTTTCCACCAAAAACAACAAAAATTTACCGGTCATACATGCGTCTTTTTCTGGCTATATTCAAAAAACCCCTTTACAAATTTAGAATTTTATTGTAGTGTATAATGTAAAAGGCATGTTTGGAGGTGGCACAAATTGGAAAGTGTGAAGTATTGGCTGTGGCTGACCGTCAAGGTGGGGCTCAATCATAAAAAAATAAAAGCGCTGCTTGACACATTTCAAACTGTAGAAGGAATTTTCCGTGCAAAACCCAACCAGTTTTTACCGCTGAAGTTTTTAAGCGACAGTGAAATGAACTTGCTGTCAAACAAAGACCTGTCCGGCCTGGACGCATTTTTGGATGTGCTTCACAAAAACAGTGTAAAAATCGTTACCATTGACATGGACGAGTATCCAGGTATGCTAAAATATATTACCGATCCGCCTTACCTATTGTATTGCCGCGGACGGTTCATCAATTTAAACAGCCACCTGTGTATTGCCATGGTGGGCTCCAGAACGCCTACGGGTTATGGCACAACTGTGGCGCGGGAGCTGGCATACAACGTTGCCAAAAATGGCATAATGATTGTGAGCGGGATGGCAGACGGCATTGATTCGTGTGCGCATTTGGGCGCATTAGACGCCGGCATGCCCACTGTGGCCGTACTTGGCTGCGGTGTCAACCGGGTTTATCCCGCCTCCAACGCATCCCTTATGCGCCGCATTATGGAAACCGGCATGGTAATCAGCGAATATCCGCCCAACACCGAGCCTTTAAAGCACCACTTTCCACAGAGAAACCGCATTATCAGCGGCCTTTCGGTGGGCACGGTTGTGGTAGAGGCCAATATCAGCAGCGGATCACTCATCACCGCGCGCCTCGCCTATGAAAATAACCGCGATGTGTTTGCCGTACCGGGCAACATCAACAACCTGCGCGCCAAAGGCACCAACCAGCTTTTAAAAGATGGCGCCATATTTGTCACCTGTGCAGAAGATATTGTGGAGCCATACCGGCAAAAATATTCGGCGTTTTTAAATACGTCGTTTGACAATCCAAAAGAGCAGGAAAAAGACCGGGAATCCGCCGATACGCTAAACGAAATGGAACGCAAGATTTTAGCGGTATTAGACGGCGAACCATTACATGTCGACCGCATCTGCGACAAACTCGGCATTGGCGCGGCAGTGCTCTCCGGGCCGCTTTTGCAGCTTGAAATTAAAGGTAAAATCGTATGCTACCCGGGTAATTGCTACGGCATATCCGTATAAAATCAATCCGCCGGGCAACCGGCACAGATGGAGGTATTACATGGCAACCAAAAAAGCCCCTGCAAAAAAGGGGAAGCTCGTCATTGTAGAGTCACCGGCCAAAGCCGGCACCATAAAAAAATATTTGGGGAAAGACTACAGCGTCATGGCCAGTATGGGCCACCTGGTCGATTTGCCCAAAAGCCAGATGGGCATTGATGTGGAAAATAATTTTACGCCCAAATACATCACCATCCGCGGCAAGGCTGACCTTGTCAACGGGTTAAAAAAAGAGGCAAAAAACAGTGCAAAAGTGTATCTTGCAACCGACCCCGACCGCGAGGGCGAAGCAATTTCATGGCATCTTGCAAATTTATTGGGCATCAAAGAAGGGGAAAAATGCCGGGTGACGTTTAATGAAATCACCAAGTCCGCCGTGACTGCGGCAATGAAAACCCCGCGGGAAATTGATTCCAATCTGGTAGATGCCCAGCAGGCCCGGCGCGTGCTAGACCGGCTGGTGGGCTATAACATCAGCCCGCTTTTGTGGAAAAAAGTGAAAAAGGGCCTCAGCGCCGGCCGTGTACAGTCAGTGGCGGTGCGCCTGGTGTGTGACCGCGAAAATGAAATTAAGGCGTTTATCCCGGAAGAATATTGGGCTTTAGACGCGCATCTTATAAAAGACCGCAAAAACTTTGTCGCAAAATTTTACGGCAAAAACGGCAAAAAGCTGGAGCTCAAAAACGAGGCACAAACTGCCGAAATTGTAAAAGCGCTGGACGGCGCAAGCTATGTTGTAACCGACGTGAAACAGACAGAAAAACAGCGCAACCCCGCTCCGCCGTTTACCACCAGCACCTTGCAGCAGGAGGCCGCGCGAAAGCTCGGCTTTACGACCAAACGCACCATGCAGGCCGCACAGCAGCTCTACGAAGGGATTAATGTCAGCGGCAGGGGCGCGGTGGGCCTTATCACCTATATGCGTACTGATTCACTCCGCATTTCTGCTGAGTCGCAGGCGGCGGCAAGGGCGTTTATTGCACAAAATTATGGAGACGCCTATGTGCCTAAAACACCGCGGTTTTACAAAACGAAAAAGGATGCACAGGACGCGCATGAAGCCATCCGCCCCACATCTATGGAATATGCGCCGTCCAAAATCAAAGAGCGGCTGTCAAGCGACCAGTTTAAGCTGTATAAGCTCATCTGGGAGCGTTTTTTAGCAAGCCAGATGACCAATGCTGTATACGACGCTGTGGCGGTGACCATTGATGCAAACGGCTATACCTTCCGTGCAAACGGCTCTACCGTAAAATTTGCCGGGTTTACCCTGTTGTATATCGAGGGCAACGACCAGCAGGAAGAGGCGGAAAAAAAGCTTCCCAATTTGGAAAAAGGCGATATACCTGCACTAAAAGAGCTCAAGCCTGAACAAAAATTCACCCAGCCGCCAGCGCGCTACACCGAGGCCAGCCTTATCCGCGCGCTGGAAGAAAAGGGCATTGGACGCCCCAGCACCTACTCCCCCACCATCACCACCATCATCGCCCGCGGCTATATTATCCGGAAAAAAAAGCTTTTGGTGCCCACCGAGCTTGGCATGATTGTGACCGACTTGATGCGGGAGCACTTTGAAAAAATTGTGGACGTCACCTTTACTGCAAATATGGAAAACGACCTGGATAAAATTGCGGACGGCGACGTGGACTGGCACAAGGTAATTGCTGAATTTTACGGCCCATTTAATCAAACCGTCAAAAAAGCGGAAGAAGAAATTGGGAATGTAGAGCTAAAGGATGAGGTTTCGGACGTCCAGTGCGAAAAGTGCGGACGGATGATGGTGTATAAGCACGGGCGGTTCGGTAAATTCCTCGCCTGTCCAGGGTTCCCGGAATGCCGCAATGCAAAGCCGATCGTAAAAGAAATTGGCGTGCCCTGCCCGGAGTGCGGCGCAAAGGTAATTGAAAAGAAAACCAAAACCGGGAAATTATTTTTTGGATGTGAACGTTACCCCGCGTGCACATTTACCAGCTGGGATAAACCGCTTACGGAAAAATGTCCCAAATGCGGCGGCGTGATGTATCAGCGGATGGGACGGTTTAAGGGCAAATACTGCCCTGTCTGCACCCCCAAAAAGGAAAAGGCGAAAGAGGCAACCACCAAATGATGACTGCAAATGTAATCGGCGCGGGACTGGCAGGCTGCGAGGCAGCCTGGGCGCTTGCCAACCGCGGAATTGACGTAAATCTATATGAAATGAAGCCCAAGAAGTTTTCGCCCGCGCACAAGCTGTCCACTTTTTGCGAGCTGGTGTGCAGCAATTCGCTTCGGGCGGACATGCTTGAAAATGCCGTTGGGCTGCTCAAAGAAGAACTGCGGCAAATGGGCTCTATTGTCATGGCCTGTGCAGATCAAACGCGCGTTCCGGCCGGCGGCGCGCTGGCGGTAGACCGCGAGGGTTTTTCAAAACTAGTGACCGAAAAAATTTTGAGCCATAAAAATATCCACTTTAAAAATGAAGAAATCACAAAACTTGACTTAGACGCATGCACCATTGTTGCAAGCGGCCCGCTCACGGAAGGCGCGCTTTATGAAGAAATCGGGGCGCTGTTTTCCGAAGAGGCTTTGCACTTTTTTGACGCGGCGGCTCCCATTGTCACGCTGGAAAGTATCAATATGCAAAAGGCATACCGGGCAGCGCGCTATGGGCGCGGCGGTGCGGATTACATCAATTGCCCCATGGATAAGGCAGAGTATGAAACGTTTTACAACGCACTGATTTCCGCCGAGGAAGCAGAGGTGCACGGATTTGAAAAGCATATGGTGTTTGAAGGCTGTATGCCGGTGGAAGTGATGGCAAAGCGCGGCAAGCAGACGCTTTTGTTCGGGCCGCTCAAGCCGGTTGGGCTGGAAGACCCAAAAACGGGAACACTCCCCCACGCCGTAGTGCAGCTTCGCCAGGACAATAAAGACGGTACACTTTTTAACCTGGTGGGGTTTCAAACGCATTTAAAATTTGGGGAGCAAAAACGGGTATTTTCTATGATTCCCGGCTTGGAGCAGGCAGAATTTGTACGTTACGGCGTAATGCACCGCAATACGTTTTTAAATTCGCCGAAGCTTATCAACCGCTATTACCAAACCAACCAATACAAAAATTTGTTCTTTGCCGGACAGATCACCGGTGTGGAAGGCTATGTAGAATCGGCAGCATCTGGGCTTGCGGCCGGCATCAACCTTTCGCGGCAAATGCGCGGCCTTTCCATGGTGGATTTTCCAAACACCACCGCGACCGGCGCGCTTGCACACTATATTTCCGAAGGCGCAGACACGCAATTTCAGCCCATGAATGTCAACTTTGGCATTTTTCGCCCACTAGAAACGCGCGTGCGAAAAAAGAAAGAGCGAAATGCCCTTCTTTCTAAACGCGCACTTTTGGAACTTTCCAAGCTGGATATTACTTAAAAAGGAGTACACCATGCCTTTAAAGGATGATAAAAAACTGGTGGAGATTTACACCGACGGCGCGTGCAGCGGTAATCCCGGCCGCGGCGGCTACGGCGTAATTCTTTGCTATAACGGCAAAACGAAAGAGCTTTCAGAAGGGTTTTTAAACACCACCAACAACCGGATGGAAATTTTAGCAGCAGTCACAGGCCTCGAAAGTTTAAACCAGCCCTGCCGCGTCAAGCTTTACAGCGATTCGAAATATCTGGTGGACGCCGTGTGCCAAGGCTGGCTTGCCAAATGGAGCAAAAACAACTGGATGCGCACCAAAACAGAAAAGGCAAAAAACGCGGATTTGTTCAAACGGTTATTGGCGCAGCTTGCCCGGCACGAGGTGGAATTTCTTTGGGTGAAGGGGCATGCAGGCCATCCACAAAACGAGCGGTGTGACAAGCTTGCCACCACTGCAATAAAAGGCGAACATCTAAAAAAAGACCCTGGTTTTGACGGTATATAATCCATTTTCCCTGCAAACACTAGATGGCAGGGAGGATGGATTTTTATGATAATTGCGGTAGAAAAAGGATTGGATAATATCAAACAGGCTTTGTTGTCAAAAGGCTATCGCGTTGTGGAGCTGGGCGTGCAAACCCAGGCCGTGGATGCAGCAGTGTACGTGAGCCCGCAAGCCGCGGCAATGCTCTATGAAGGCAGCATTTCAGCATTTTCAAGCGCATCTTTGCAAAGCGGTGGCGTTTTACTGATAAACGCGGCAGGCAAATCGGCAGAGCAAATTTCTGCTATCCTTGCCTCCAAAGTATACAGCCCTTTGTTTTAAAATCTACAAAAAGTACGGAATTTCTTAGCATAAATTTGTATTTTTTAGAATATTGAACATTTTTTAAAAGTATGGTAAAATAATGCCGTGCCCGGACGGGCATATTGAAATAAACGCTCGGATGTCGTTTCATACCGCCCCAGTTCTGGTTTGAACAAGATGTTCCCGGGCAGAAAGGACAAGGTGTTTCAAATGGAAACTTCAATATATTTTGACAATGCGGCAACTACGCCGCTAAATCCAGAGGTTTTGGACGAGATGATGCCATATCTCACACAAAACTACGGCAACGCCTCCTCCATCTATGAAATTGGGCGACGGAGCAAAGCGGCCATTGAGGCTGCGCGCGAGCAAGTGGCAAACGCGATTGGCGCGCTTCCAAAAGAAGTGTATTTCACTGCATGCGGCTCGGAGGCAGACAATTGGGCCATCAAGGGCGCGGCATCGGCGCTTAGAAAAAAGGGCAACCATATCATCTCCAGCGCCATTGAGCACCACGCGGTGCTGCATACGCTGCAATATTTAGAAAAGCATGGGTTTGAGGTTACATACCTGCCGGTAGACAAAGACGGTCTGGTTTCTCCTGCGGCGTTTGAAGCGGCAATCAAAGAGACCACCATTCTTGCAACCATCATGTTTGCCAACAACGAAATTGGCACCATTGAACCCATCAAAGCACTTTCAGACATTGCAAAATCACACGGCGTGCTGTTTCACACCGATGCAGTGCAGGCGGTTGGTGCTGTGCCCATTGATGTAAAAGCGCTCGATGTTGATATGCTTTCGCTTTCCGCCCATAAATTCGGCGGGCCGAAGGGGATTGGCGCACTGTATGTGAAAAAAGGCGTTCGTATTGACAATTTCCTGCACGGCGGCGCGCAGGAATCCGGTAAGCGGGCCGGCACGGAAAATACCGCCGCCATTGTGGGACTTAGCAAAGCAATTACGCTTGCAACAAACAATTTGGAGGAAAAGGCGGCGCACATTGCAAGCTTACGCGACTATGCAATCGCACAAATTGAAGCGCGTATCCCCTACTGCCGGTTAAACGGCCATCGTACCAACCGGCTTTGCGGCAACATCAACTTTTCATTCCAGTACATTGAAGGCGAGTCGCTTTTGCTGCTGCTGGATTTAAATGGCATCGCGGCGTCATCGGGCTCTGCTTGTACGTCTGGGTCGCTGGATCCCTCTCATGTGCTGCTGGCCATTGGATTGCCGCATGAAATTGCGCACGGTTCCCTAAGAATAAGCCTTGGTGCGCAAAATACAAAAGAAGAAGTTGACAAGCTATTAGATGTGCTGCCGGGTATTGTAAAACGGCTTCGTGAAATGTCGCCTTTGTTTGAAGGTGTGGAAGAAGGAGGAATCAGTCATGTACAGTGAAAAAGTAATGGATCATTTTGCAAATCCGCGCAACGTCGGCGAAGTGGAAAACGCAAACGCCGTGGGGCAAGTGGGCAACGCCAAGTGCGGCGATATTATGAAAATCTCCATGCGCATTGAAGACAATATTGTAAAAGATGTAAAATTTAAAACTTTTGGCTGCGGTGCTGCAGTCGCCACCAGCAGTATGGCCACCGAGCTTGTCAAGGGCAAAACGGTAGACGAAGCGTTAAAGCTTACCAACAAGGCTGTTATGCAGGCGTTGGACGGGCTGCCCCCCGCAAAAGTGCACTGTTCTGTGCTGGCGGAAGAAGCGATTGGTGCCGCCATTCAAAATTATTATGATACGCACGGCATTGATAAAAAAGTTGGAAAAGCTTGCAGCGGCTGCTGTGATAGCTGCAGTGTCAGCCACGAATAAGCAGATGCCATTTGGTCCGGGATTTTACCCGGACCTTTTTGTTTGACAATCTAGATTTTTGTGTTATAATGATATGTGGGTTTTTTTGAATATTTCTAAAGGAGCTTATCTTGCATGAAGGTACTGATTGTTGACGATGAAAAATTACTGGTAAAAGGAATCCGCTTTAATTTTGAACAGGAAGGCTTTACAGTGGAAGTGGCGTATGACGGGGAGGAAGCGCTCAAGCTTGCCCACGATAAAAATATTGATATTATCATTTTAGACTTGATGCTTCCAAAAATTGACGGATTGACAGTTTGCCAAAAAATCCGGGAATTTTCCAGTGTCCCCATCATCATGCTTACCGCCAAGGCGGAAGATATGGACAAGATTATGGGGCTGGAATACGGTGCGGATGATTACCTCACCAAACCCTTTAACATCCTGGAGCTAAAGGCGCGCGTAAAAGCGATTATGCGCCGGATTACACCCAATAGCACAGACAAGTCCAAGATGTCGTTTGGCAATATTACGCTGGATTACAACCAACGCAAAATAACCATTAACGGCACCACGGTAGATCTCACTTCCAAAGAATTTGATTTGATGGACCTTTTTATTTCCAATCCGAACAAGGTTTACAGCCGCGACAATCTGCTCGATCTCATCTGGGGCTACGATTATCCAGGCGATGCCCGCACGGTAGATGTACATATTCGCAGACTGCGGGAAAAAATTGAGCCAGACAGCGCTGAACCAAAATATATACTCACAAAATGGGGAGCTGGTTATTATTTTAAGCCTTAATGCCAAAATCGCAAATAAGCCGCAAAAACAAAAAAAAGCGCGGCGTGCAGGCAATCATAAAATTTTAAACTTTATAAAAAAATTTGACTCTATCACCGCAAAGCTTGTGCCCACCTATTTTCTCATCATGTTTCTCACACTGCTGATTTTTAGCTACTATGTCATCAACACGGTCGGTACTTATTTAAACCGCGACGAGCAAATCAATCTGACAACCACAGCAAACATCATTGCCAGCCTTTCCATTGAACGCAATTACATATCACCAGATTACCAAAGTGTAGAGCCGGAATTTGACACCTTTTTGCTGCAAACACTCAAAATTGACCAAAATACCCGCGTGCTTATCATCAACGACCAGGCCGAAACCATTTATGACTCCTTCCACGACAAAAGCATGCTCACAAAGGCACAGATTAAACAGAGCGTAATGACCGCGCTGTCCGGCAATGAAGGGTTTGAAATTATCAAAAATAAAGAAGACAACACAACGACCATTGACGTCTCGGTCCCCATTATAAAAAGCAGCCGGCCCGACCACCCAGTGGGTGTAGTAAATATTTCCTGCACATCTGATAAAAATGAAACCTTTGTTTCCAACCTCACCAAAGACATGTCTTTGCTGTTTATTGCCGTCACCTTCATCATGGGGCTGTTCATCTTTATTGTGGCAAATTTCCTCACCAAACGTATTGTAGATTTCACCGGAAAAATCACCGAAATGAGCGACGGCATTTTGGATGAAAAACTGGAAATCAAAGGCAATGACGAGGTGGCCCGGTTGGGAGAAGCGTTTAACCTTATGAGTGACAAGCTGTCGCTTTTGGAGCAAAAGCGGATTGACTTTGTTTCAAATGCGTCGCATGAACTGCGCACCCCCTTAAGCTCTATCAAGCTCATGTGCGACTCCATCATGCAAAATCCGGATATCGACATGGAATATGTGCGGGAATTTTTGCACGATATGAACACCGAAGTGGAACGCCTCAACCGCATCATTGAAAAACTGCTGTACCTTACAAAGCTGGACAACGTAAAGGGCGAAGCTGAGCTCAATATGGAATTTATCGACATCCGCTCGGTGGTGTTAGATATTGTGAAAAACCTAATGCCGCTTGCAAACGCAAAAAAAATCAACATCAACTGCGACTACTGTGAAACGCTCTACATCATGGCGGATAACGACAAGCTCTGGCAGGGCGTTTACAATATCATTGACAACGCGATTAAATACACCAAAGAAAACGGACAAATCGTCATTGGTATCACCAAATATGAAGGCAACGCTTTAATCGCAATTAAAGACAGCGGTATTGGCATTTCGCAGGAAGAGATTACCAAAATTTTTGACCGTTTCTATCGTGTGGACAAAGCACGTTCCCGTGAAACCGGCGGAACGGGCCTTGGCCTTTCCATTGCCATGGAAAGCTTGGAAATGATTGGCGGCAAAATCAGCGTTGTCAGCGAACCTGGCAAAGGCAGCACGTTTTCCATCACATTGCCTCTCGTACAGTCTGCGTAACACAATTGTAACAACTGTTCATTCTTTTGTAAAAGATTTCGTGTATAATAAGAATAATTCATTTAAAAAATGCGTTTTGGAGCGGCTGTTGCAGACGTTCCGTCAAACGGAGGGATCCTATGAAAAAATCAGTATGCGCTGTACTTTTTACGGCATTGCTGTTTGGAATGCTATTTACCGGCTGCGGCGAGCAGGAAGTGAGTACCAATCAAACGGAAATTACCTTGTATTTTGCAAATGCACAAAAAAATGAACTCAAACCAGAAAAACGTATGGTTTCTGCCAGCGGGAACCTGCTGGAAACCGCGATAAACGAACTGCTGAAAGGTCCTGTGGACACAACACTTTTACCCGTAATTCCAACTGGAACCAAGCTTCTCGATGTCTCGCTTAAGGACGGTGTTGCCTCTGTCAACCTATCCACGGAATATATGTCGCAAGACGGTGCGAGCGAACTTTTGGCACGCTACTCCATCGCTAACACACTGTTTGAAATCGAAGGCGTGAAAAAGACCAGTTTTTTGGTGGACGGTGTGGAATTAAAAGACACAGCAGGAGAGCCGGTAGGCGAAATTTCCAAAAATAGCGTGGTGACCACACCTGCGGACAATACACCGAAAAATGTATACATCACACTGTATTTCCCAGACGAAGCGGCAATTTATTTAGAGCCTGAAAAACGCTTAGTGCCCATTGTGGACAACAGTGTGGAAAAAACCGTTATCACAGAGCTTATGAAAGGGCCGCAAAATGCCACGCATCAAGCCACGATTCCAGCGGAAGCCAAGCTCATTTCAGTGGAAACAAAAGACGGCATATGCTTTGTCAATTTTTCCAACGAATTTATCACCAAACATAGCGGCGGTTCGACTGGGGAAATGATGACAATTTATTCTATTGTTTCCTCGCTCACTGCACTTGACAACATTGACAAAGTACAATTTTTGATTGATGGCAACAAAGTTCCCGTGTTTCAACATATGATTTTCAACGAGCCGTTCAGCCGTGATGACAGTTTGATTAAAGAGTAAAGGAGCAGCCACTTATGGAGCATAAATTTTCATTTGACACATTGCAAATCCACGCCGGGCAGACGCCAGACAGCGATACGCTGTCCCGCGCGGTTCCCATATATCAAACCACCGCTTATTGCTTTAAAAGTTCAGAGCATGCAAAAAAGCTCTTTGAGCTTGCCGAGCCAGGCAATATCTACACCCGCCTTGGCAACCCCACACAGGCGGTTTTAGAGGAACGCATGGCCGCTTTAGACGGCGGTGTGGGCGCGCTGGCGCTTGCATCAGGCCATGCGGCCATTATGATGACCATTTTAAACATTGCCCATGCAGGTGATGAAATTGTTTCCGCCGCTACCATCTATGGCGGAACAGTCAATATGTTTTCGAAAACACTGCCTGAAATGGGCATCAAAGTACATATGGTGGATGCGGACGACCCGCAAACGTTTGCCGCCGCCACCAACGAAAAAACAAAGGCATATTATGTGGAAACAGTGGGCAATCCCAATGCAAATGTGGCAGATATTGAAGCAATTGCAAAGCTTGCACACAAACATCAAGTGCCGCTTATTGTGGATTCCACCTTCACCACCCCCTATTTAATAAAGCCCATTGCGCTGGGGGCGGATATTGTTATACACTCCGCAACCAAATTTTTGGGCGGGCATGGAAATTCCATGGGCGGCATTGTGGTGGACAGCGGAAATTTCAGCTGGGACAATGGCAAATTCCCAGGGCTGGTGGAACCTGATGCAAGCTATCATGGTATCCGCTATGTGAAAGATGTGGGGCCCGCGGCATTTATCACCAAGCTGCGTGCACATCTTCTGCGCGATTTAGGACCTTCTATTTCGCCGTTTAACGCATTCCTGCTGCTGCAAGGCATTGAAACCCTGTCGCTTCGGATGCGGCGGCATTGCGACAGCACACTTGCTGTGGCAAAATTTTTAAACGGCCATCCCAGCGTGAGTTTTGTCAACTATCCGGGCCTTCCCGGCGACAAATATTATGACTTGGCGCAAAAAATTCTGCCAAACGGCTGCGGCGGCGTGTTCACCTTTGGATTAAAAGGCGGCGTAAAGGCAGGGGCAAAGTTTATTGACAGCTTACAGCTCATCTCCCATGCGGCAAATGTCGGAGATACGCGTTCACTGGTCAGCCATCCAGCCAGCACCACCCATTCGCAGCTGAGCGAGGAGGAACTCAAAAAGGTTGGCATTTCGCCTGAAACCGTCCGGCTGTCCATTGGGCTTGAAGATGTGGACGATATTTTGTGGGATCTCGACCAGGCCATCCGCATATCGCAACAATGAACTAAAAAAACCGTATCCTTATCGGATACGGTTTTTTATGTCTTAATTCAGTTTTCCGGCCTTGCAAAGCGGTTCCAATATGCTTCAATCTGCCCGCTTAAATCGCCAAGCCGCTTTTCTGCCTGCGTCGGATTTGCGCAAAATTCTTTCATCCATCTGCCCTCTTGCACACAAAGCGCGTCGTGATAGGGAAAATAATATTCCATTAAAAATGCGGCATATTTGACCATTCGGTAGGGCCCATGGATTCTTGCATGCTCGCCCGGCACACACTCCACCGCAACGCTGTATAAATCTTTGATTGCACTTGCAATCGCATCAAATGAGTCGTCTTTTGCAAAAACAATGGTATGAGCCAGTTTAAAGTAGTTGGCAGGGTCGGTTCCGTGGGAATCGCTCGATCCAACAACCGGGATTTTAAGCCCATTTGCCCGCATTTCATAGTAAAACGCTGTCTGCAAGTTATTTTCCGTTACTTCCTGCCCGCTCACAAGCTCATATGCATCAAACATTCCCGTTTCCAAAAGAAATTGTGTCATATCCGCCCGCATGTGGTAGGCATCTGAAAAATTCCAAAACGGATGTGCCAAAATTGCCAGTCCGCCGCCTTGATGAATTTTATCCACTGTCCATTTCCGATAGGCATATTCCAAAGCATCAATGCCATCTGGAAGCTTGCACGTTTTTGCATATGCCCCAATTTCTTTGCGATAGGTTTCTTCATTGCTTCGAAACAGCGCTTCCACACCAAACGCGCCGCCAAAATTGACAATGTGCAAATACCAGTGAATATGGACTTCTTCGCCGTGAAACAGCTTAAAATCAATGGGCACATTCTTATAAGTATCAATCGCCGCATCTGATGGATCCCACAAGCTGTGGTCGGTAATCGCCAAAAAATCAAATCCCCCCTTCCGATAATTGGCGGCAACAACATCCGGCCCTTCCCTGCCGTCTGAGCAAATGGAATGCGCATGCAAATCGCCTTTTAGCGGCCTTCTTTGATAAAGGTCTTCCTCTAAAGAATACACATGGAATTTTAAATTTGGATTTGCGTCCAAACTGTCGCCGCAAACGGAAATCACCCACTGCTGCTCTCTTAAAAAGCAATAGGAAACGGAAATTGCACCGTTTTTCGGCATGACCGTTGTGGTGTAAGCCACTTCTTCTTGTGGGCTGCTGATATAGTGTTTTTGTGAGACGGTGTGCTCCATAGGCGTGATTTGCACTGTGTATGCTTTGTGGTCGTCAAATTTGGCGTATTCTCCGATTGGGTAAATTGTCACCGTTTGCATTTGGTCCGCTTTTAAAACGCTGGGCTCCACACGGTAACAGGACACATTCATTTTTCGTTTTGAAACCATCGCAATCCTCCTCGTTTTACCATTATTCTAACATATGCCACACAGTAAGTCAACATAAATCAACAATTTTATATTGACTTATGTTGATTTATGCGATATAATTGGATTGAAGTTATGAAGGGGGCGATAGTTTGCTCGCACAAGAACGTCAATTTTTGATAATCAAGCAAATTATGCAAAGAGGAACCGCTTATATTACCGATTTGGCCAAAGAATTTGGCGTGTCAGATGAAACCATCCGGCGCGATCTGCTTGCCATTTGCAAAGAACATCCCATCAGGCGGGTACACGGGGGTGCAGTTGCTATCAAACGGCCGGCTAGAGATGCAAGCTATGAGGAGCGGAGCTTGCAAAACTTGGAGGCAAAACAAAAGATCGGCAGCTATGCCGCAGCCCAAATTTACGATAATGATGTGATTTTTATTGATACCGGAACCGCAACAGAAGCATTGGCAAATGCAATTTTTGGCATTCAAAATTTAAAAATTTTAACCAACTCCATACCGGTTGCACACATCCTTTTAAAAAAGCTAAAAAACGGTGATTTCACTGGGAATGTGCTCCTCATTGGCGGCGAAGCCAATCCGGAAACTGAAAGTGTGTCCGGGCCGATTGCCACTTTTTTGTTGGAGCGTTTTTTTGTGGACAAAGCGTTTATTGGTGCAACCTCTGTGTCGAAGGACGGCATAATGCTTTGGAGTGAGACCGAAGGGATGTTTACTGCCTCGCTCATAAAAAAAGCAGGTGAAACCTTTGTTCTGGCGGAAAGTGAGAAATTTAGGAAACAAAGTTTTTACAAAGTATGTGGTTTTTTTGAAACACTCAGCATTGTAACCGATGATGTGACTCCAATTCCAAATGAGATAACAGACGCGCTGAATAACGCAAATACAGTCATTTCCATTGTAAACATAAAAACAGATAAAGGATGATACCATGAAGACCGCTGTAAAACACGCAATTTCGCTTGGCGCGGCTTGCTTTTTTGCCTACGCGGCATGCTATGTATGCAGAAATATGTTGAGTGCCATGATGCCGCAGCTGCTTTCCGAAGATATTTTTCCCCAAAAACTGCTCGGGGGTATGGGAAGCGCATTTTTCTTCACCTATGGGTTCGGACAGTTTATTAACGGACTGATTGGAAACCGGGTCAATCCCAAATACATGGTTGGCACAGGGCTTTTTTTGGCAGGCGTTCTTACATTGCTGTTCCCACATGTCACTTCCAATGTAGGCTGTATCCTATTATGGGGCGGATGTGGATTTTTGTGTTCCATGCTTTGGCCGCCCATTACAAAGCTGGTTGGTGAAAATACCAATACCAAAATAGGAAAACTCCTTTTGACAGCCATGACCGTCGCATCCATTGCCGGAACACTGGTGACCTATATGCTTGCACTTTTGGGCTCTCTTAGCAAAAGCTGGCGCGCGGCGTTTGCCATATCCGGCATTGTTTTGTGCGTTGTTTCTGTTTTTTGGATTTTGGCAATCACTGTAATGGAAAAAAAAGGACGGTTAAAATCAGAAGTTCAAACGCACACAACAGTTTGTGTAAAAGGGGCTATGCGCACTTTTTTCAACACTGAATTTATCGCAATGACGGTTGTCACCATGCTAAACGGTGTGGTGTGCAATGCGGTTGCATTTTGGATTCCAACATTTTTATCTGATTTTTTAAACATCCGATTAGAGCTGGTGGCTTCTATTTCTATTTTACTGCCCATTCTCAATATTAGTGGCACATTTTTATCGGTTTACCTGTTAAAATTTACAAAAGGAAACGAAAAGGCAATGTGCGCCGTGCTGTTTTTGTATTCTGCTGTGTTGTTTGCCATCTTGCCAGTTATAGGCAGGCATATGACATTCTTGTCAGTTGCTGCACTGTTTTTGGCAAATGCCGCCATGATTAGCACCAGCAATATGATTTTTAGCATCTATGTGTTACGCTTTAAGCACACCGGTATGCTTTCCGGCATCACAGGCTTTTTAGATTTTGCTTCCTATTTGTTTGCCGCCGTTGCCAGCAGTGTATTTACCAATCTTTTGACATATGGCGGCTGGAATGGTGTGATGGGCCTTTGGTTTGGTGTGGCAGCAGCAGGGACACTAGCTTCCTTCATTGCGCAAAAATCCCCCAGTAAACCCATGCAGATTTCAACCAGTGTTTAACGTCTTTCTCGCTTTGACAATCAAAAAATTGGGGCGGATCCACTCCTTTTGAAGATCCGGGCGTTCACAAACTGCCCAGGGCTCCGGCAGCGGCTCCACCAGGTCTTGTATCACAAACCCCGCATGCGCAATGGTTGTGACAATTTCCCCCATGGGGCGGTGATAATTTTCCACCCCATCTACAAACCAGGTACCCACCCGTTTTCCGCTTTTGGCATAATCAGAAAATACATAAGCGCTGTGATGGCCGTCATCATCCTTTAAAAAATGCCCCATGCAGTCCATCGTTGCGGTGATAATGGGATGCTCCTGTGAGTAGAGCAGATATCCCCCACCCTTTAAAAGTCTATAAATATCTTGTATCAGTGTTTGAAAATTTTTGGCATAATGAAAGGCCAAAGAGCTGTAAACCAAATCAAACGTTTGGGAAAGTGCTGCAAGATCCTCCATGTCCATACGGCGGTAGCAAATGCGAGGATGGCTGTTTTCCCGCTTTGCCACAGCAAGCATTTTTTCAGAAATATCAATGCCAATCACCGCGCTTGCGCCGTCTTTGGCAAATTGCAGGCAGTTGTGGCCGCAGCCGCATCCAATGTCCAAAACCGTTTTTCCTTTCACATCCGGCAGCAAGGCTCGCATAGCCGGCTGTTCCAGCAAGTCATTGTAGCTTTTCTGCTTTCTGAGCGCCTGGTATCCGTTAAAAAAAGCCTCGTTGTCAAAAATATTTTGGCTCATGGCGTTCTCCTCCCTTTTACGATAAATTCTTTTTTATAATGTTACAATTTGAGTGGCCACTTTTTTTACAAACGCCGCGTCGTGCTCGACAAATACGATGGTGGAGTCGCACGCGGCAAGCATTTCTTCTATTTGCATCCGCGAAAAAACGTCAATATAGTTGAGCGGCTCGTCCCATAAATACAAGTGCGCCTGTTTACAAAGGCTTCTTGCCAAAAGTGCCTTCTTTTTCTGCCCGGCGCTAAAATCGCACATGTCCTTGTCAAACTGTTCCCGTAAAAAACCAAGCTTTCGCAAAATGGTTAAATACAGGCTTTTGTCAACGCCGGATTGTACAATAAAATCCGCTAGACGCCCTTTCAAAAACGACGTATCCTGCGGTACATAAGATACCACCAGCCCAGTTCCAATTTGGACCGTACCCGTATGGCATATCGCTTGTCCTGCAATGCGCTTTAAAATGCTGGATTTCCCGCAGCCGTTCCTGCCGCAGAGCGCAATGCGATCACCCGCGTTAATGCGCAAATTCACCGGTTTGGAAACTGTTTTCCCGTCATATTGAATTGCCACATTCTCCAATGAAACTAGCTGCCTGGTGTGGAAGGCAATCGGGTGCAGGCAGATGGCATCGTTTGTTTCCACATTTTTTAAAAGCGACCGCTTTTTTTCGGCTGCTTCTGTGCGCCGTGCCGCAATTGACTTTGCCCGCTTCATCATTTTGGCAGACTTGTGCCCCACATAGCCGCGATCCGCCACATCCGCGCCGTATTTGCGCTTTTCCGTCTTATCCGACCAGCCCGCAGTCCGCCGCGCCGCAGTGTCCAGCCTTACAATTTCCCGCTTTTGTTTTTCATATTCCATTTGTTCAAACTGCTCCTGTGCCTGGTGGTTTGCATACCAGCTGCTAAAGTTCCCCTGCTGTAATTCTAAATTGGCGCGGTTGATAGATAAAATATGATCCACACAGCCATCTAACAGCTCCCGGTCGTGCGACACCAAAATAAAGCCGGACTTTTGCCGCAAGTAGCGTCCTACCAATGCCCGGGCTTCTGCATCCAAGTGGTTGGTTGGCTCGTCAATCAGCAAAAAACACCGTTCTCCTGCAAACAGTGCCCCAAGCATGGCTTTGGTCTGCTCGCCGCCTGAAAGCGTGCAAAACGGGCGGTATAAAAGATCAGGCGAAAGCTTAAGCTTTGCAAATTCTTTTAACAGCATCCACCGCTCCACCTGAGGGTTAGCCACTTCCAGCACTGCCTCAGTTAACCGTGTACGATCCAAAATCGGATAGGGAAAATACGCAAATGGAACAGATGCAAAAATTTGCCCCCGCCCTTTTAAAGTTCCATTCAAAAGCTTTAGCAGCGTTGTTTTCCCACGGCCGTTACGCCCAATGAGTCCAAGCCGCCAATCGCTATCCAGCACAAGCGATACATCGTCAAAAATCAAATCATAACTGCCCGCATAGCCAAATGTGACATGGGACAGGGAAATCATAGACATCGCATTCCCTCCTTCCATAAAATAAAGCTGCGGAAACAATTTCCGCAGCTTAAAAAGACATCCCATATATTTCGGGAAACATTACGGCAATTCTTTCCTTGCAGGGCACAGCAAAACAAAGCCAATCGCTCGGCATCGTTTGGCGCATTTTCCAAATTATCTGCAAGAAAAGATGTACATCTTCCCACCTCAAATCAAAACATTGCATTTACTATATCACAGTTTTTCCCACTTGTCAAGCATTGCTACTGAAGCGAGTGAATCACTTCTGAAACCGCTTTACTTAAGTATTTAATCGCAAGAAGCGCTTCTTCTAACGAATTTCCATTGGTGCCAATTTCAAACAGCAGTGACCCCTTGGTTTCATGCAGGTTAAACCGCTCTTTGCGAAGGTTTAACGGCCGTGCAAATCCAGGGTAGTCGGTTTCTAACTTGTTTTGAATCTGCATTGCAAACCGCAGATTTTCTTCCCAATTTGGAAATTCCAGCCCATTTTCATCCGTGCCACACACAATCATTACCTGTGCTACTTGCTCCCCTGCAATTTCACTCACAAATTTTATCTTGGTGCCGTCTGATTCCTGTACGGCATCGCGGTGCAAATCAAACACAATCTGAATGGACGGGTACTGCTTTAAATAAGATTCAATGGATGACATGGATTTTTTATAGGAATTGGTATAGGAGGGGTAATCGTGAATTTCCCGGTCATGGACAACACAAATCCCCTCTGCTTCAAGCAGCTTTTCCATTTCGTCCCCCACCCGAATCATGTTATAATTTTTATCCTGGGTACGGTCGGTGTCACTCACCACATATTCTCCATTTGAGTTATATGCTTCCGAACCATGTGTGTGGACAATCAGCACTAATGGGTCGCTGCCGGTTTGTGTAAATTTTGGTTTTTCACTCAGCACGCTTTGCACATCCACCTGGTAGGTCGTCTCATTTTTGATTGCAAGATTTTTCGATATATTGTTGGACGCTTTTACATTGGCTCCAACGTTTTGTTCCACTTTCGGCGGTTCATCCGGCGCAGCTGGGTCCGGCATATCAGCATTTTTTTCGTTATAAACCGAAACAGAATCGTCTGTTTCATACTGTGAAAGAATCGGGACTGTGCTTTTTAACATCCCTTGTGGTGAAAAGAGCTCTTTTGCGGTATCTTCCACAAATTTTGATACAGAAAACGTCTCTGGCAACGGCTCACCCGACATTTGCAAAATGGGAACTGCAGCTTTTACTGAATGCTTTAAATAAAGCACGCTTAAATCTGGTGCAGGCAAATTGCAGATAATTACCGTCCAGAGCACAATGAACGCCAAAATAAGCGAGAATTTTGCCAATCCCCGCTTATCAATCACCATTCCTTTAAATTGATTTTGCCGCCGCCATTTTCCGTTCACAAACAAAACCCCGCAGGCACTATTTTTTGATATCATTTTATGCGTAAAATGGCAAAATTATGCGTGCGTAGTTTTTAAATATTCCGTTTCTCCCAGCACTGCTTCGTTAATGCCGTTGGCAATAATTTTAGACACCTCTTCAATGATGTTATCCACCTCTTTTGGAGTGACAATGAGATTGCCCACATAGGGCGTCAGCACCTCTTTGATAAGCGGATAGCGCATTTCCCCGTCAAATGCCTTTAAAAACTGCTTAATTTTGCTGCCGTCCTCCGCCTGCTCCTCCACATTTTTCACCAGCAGCTCAATCGCGTCATTTGCGACTGTTGCTGCATCCACGACCGTTGGCACGCCGATGGCAATGACAGGCGCACCTAAATATTCTTCGGTCAGCCCTTTGCGCTTATTGCCAATTCCTGAGCCAGGCGTTATGCCGGTATCCGCCAACTGGATGGTGGTGCTGATACGGTCCATCCGCCGCGAAGCAAGCGCGTCAATGGCAATGATAACATCAGGCTTTATTTTATCTGCAATCCCTTTTATAATCTCACTGGTTTCAATGCCCGTGATGCCCAGCACACCGGGGGAAACCGCACACATCGGCCGGGTGTTTTCATCCATTTTATCGGGAATATATTCCATCAGATGCCGTGTAATCATCAAATGGGACACGACCTGAGGCCCAAGCGCGTCTGGCGTGACGTTCCAGTTGCCCAGCCCAACCACTAAAACCGTGGAATTTTTTTGTAAGTTTAAAATCGCTTCCAGCTCTTCTTTGAGCACCATGCTGGCTTCGTTAAACGCATTGTCGTCATTTTCCCTTAGCGCTGGGCAATCAATGGTAATATAGTTTCCCACTGGTTTCCCAATGGCATTTACACCTTCTTCTGAAGTGATTTTCACACGCGTCACCGCACAGGCCTGGTGTTCTATGTTCTGTATTTCCACGCCCTTTATTTTATCTGTTTCCTCTTTTGGCTTGTTATAAAGTACTGCCGCTTCAATGGCAAGGTCCGTCCGTATACTAAACATTGGTTCCACTCCCCGAACATAAAATTCATGACACACATAAATTGTGCAGCATTAAGAATTTTTATGCACAAAAAAAGCGGCGGTGATACCGCCGCCTTTTATTTTATTTTTGTTCTGCCAAGAGTGCATCCTTGCGTGAAAGGTTGATACGGCCCTGCTTGTCGATTTCCACAAGCTTTACCATAATTTCATCTCCAATATTGACAACATCTTCTACTTTTTCCACCCGTTTTTTATCCAGCTTGGAAATGTGTACCAAACCGTCTTTGCCAGGCAGGAATTCTACAAATGCGCCGAATGGAAGGATGCGCACCACTTTCCCATGATAGATTTTACCAACCTCCGGTTCTTCCACAATGGCGTCAATCATCGCTTTTGCACGGTTTCCAGCATCCTGGTCAACCGCCAGAATAAATACGCTGCCATCATCTTCAATGTCAATTTTTGCACCGGTATCAGCAATAATCTTTTGAATAACCTTGCCGCCCGTGCCAATCACTTCCCGAATCTTTTCAGGGTCAATGTGCATGGTGATGGCCTTAGGCGCATATTTGGACAGATTTTCACGCGGTGCCGGAATGGCTTTTAGCATCACATCATCCAAAATATGCAGTCTTGCCACACGCGTTTTTTCCAGCGCTTCCTCAATCACCGCATACGAAAGGCCGTCCACTTTAATATCCACTTGAATGGCCGTAATCCCCTTGTGTGTGCCGGCAACCTTAAAGTCCATATCGCCAAAGAAGTCTTCCAACCCCTGGATGTCCACCATGGTGACGTAGTCGTCGCCATCGGTTACCAAGCCGCAGGAAATACCTGCAACCGGTGCTTTAATGGGAACGCCCGCATCCATAAGCGCCAAAGTGCTGCCGCAAACACTGCCCTGTGAGGTGGAACCATTGGAACTGAGCACCTCAGACACCAGCCGGATGGCATACGGGAATTCATCCACCGAAGGGATGACCGGCTCCAGCGCACGCTCTGCCAATGCGCCATGCCCAATTTCACGCCGGCCGGGGCCACGGGACGGACGGGTTTCCCCCACACTGTAAGAGGGGAAATTATAGTGATGCATGTAGCGTTTTGTTTCAAATTCGTCAATGCCATCTAACATCTGCACATCTGCCATCGCGCCAAGTGTGGCAACGGTGAGCACCTGCGTCTGCCCGCGCGTGAAAAGGCCGGAGCCATGCGTGCGCGGAAGCAGGCCAACCTGTGCGTCCAGCGGCCGAATATCCAGCAATCCACGGCCGTCCACCCGTTTATGCTCACGCAAAATCCACTTGCGCACAATCTCTTTTTGCAGCTTATAAATACACTCTCCCATTGCCGCCTCGGAGTCAGGATATTCCTCTAAAAACTGATCGGAAACCTCCTGTGTGACTGCAGAAATGTTTGCGTCACGCACCTTTTTATCGTCAGTATCCAGCGCAGCAGCGACCTTATCGTAAGCGAACGCCTTAATTTTTTCATACAGTTCTTCATCTACCGTAACCTTCGGATAATCGAACTTCTCTTTCCCGATTTTGGCAACGATAGAATCAATAAAATCGCAAATTTTGATAATTTCCTGATGTGCAATTTTAATGGCTTTTAGCATAACTTCTTCCGACACTTCTTTTGCGCCGGCTTCTATCATAACCACTTTTTCGCGGGTTGCCGCAACAGTGAGCTCCAGTTCACTCTTTTCACGCTGTGAAAGGTTGGGGTTGATGACAATTTCACCATCCACCAATCCGACAAACACACCGCCAATCGGTCCATGAAACGGGATATCTGAAATGGAAAGCGCAATGGACGCGCCAATCATAGCGGCAATTTCCGGAGAATTGTCAATATCCACCGACAGGACAGTGGCGACAATGCTTACGTCATTGCGCAAATCTTTTGGAAACAGCGGGCGGATGGGCCGGTCAATGACGCGGGACGTTAAAATGGCCTTCTCGCTCGGTTTCCCCTCGCGGCGGATAAAGCCGCCGGGGATTTTCCCCACGGCATACAGCTTTTCTTCATAGTCCACACTCAGCGGGAAAAAGTCAATCCCGTCTCTGGGCTTGGCCGAAGCGGTGGCATTGACCAGCACCGTAGTGTCGCCGTAGCGCACCAGCGCAGAACCGCTGCTTAACTGTGCCAGTTCGCCGGTTTCAATGGTGAGCGGCCGGCCGGCCAGCTCTGTGGTAAAGATATTTTTCATTTGTTTTTCCTCCCAATCGGTTGGGAACAAGCCATTTGCTTTAGCTATTAGATATGCGTTCTTTTCTTAAAAAACGGATATCTAATCGCTAAGGACAAACAGTTTGCACCCAAAATTTGTTTTTAGAATGAAACAAGACAAAGGCCGGTTTTTAAAAAACCGCCTTTGTCCATAATATATACACTATTTGCGGATGTTGAGTTTCTGGATGATGGCACGATAACGCTCAATGTCCACTTTCATTAAGTAGTTGAGCAAGCCTCTTCTGTCACCAACCATCTGCAAAAGGCCGCGCCGGGAATGGTGGTCCTTTTTATTCGTTTTTAAATGCTCGGTCAGATGATTGATGCGATAGGTTAAAATCGCAATCTGGACTTCCGGCGAACCGGTGTCTGTTTCGTGTAACTTGTACTCATTGATGATCTGTTGTTTTACTTCTTTTTGCATGGTTTGCACCTCCATAAAATTTTAAACGCCGTATCACAAAGGACAAGGTCTGGAGCATCCATAGCCCTTGTGATAGGTTAATAACTCTAGTAGTATACCACAAAACGAAAAATTTGTAAATACAAAACCTTAATTTTATTGAAAATATTTCCGGACGGCTGCACAGTCTGCCTGAAGCTGCATCGTTAAATCAGAGAGATTGGAAAACTGGATTTCCTCCCGGATTTTTCTTAGAAACGCCACCTGCACAACCTGGCCGTATAAATCTTTGTCAAAATCCAAAATATGCGTTTCTGCTTTGACTGCACTTCCCTGCTCCACCGTAGGATTGATGCCGATATTGGTCATGCTGGGATGCCCGCCGGTTTTGGTGATATAAACGCCTCGTTTTGGAAGCAGCATTCCTTTTTCAAACTGAAAATTGATGGTGGGGAACCCAAGCGTCCGCCCCAGCATTTTCCCATGCAGCACGGTTGACGCAATGGTATATGCCCGGCCCAGCATTTGATTGGCTTTTTCCATCTCTCCCTGTGCAATATAGCCGCGGATATTGGTGCTGCTCACAATTTCACCAGCCACTTTTATCTTGTCCACAATTTCCACGCCGATTCCGCTTTCTTTGGCAAGCGCCGCAAGAAGGTGCACATCGCCTTCGCGGTTGTGCCCAAACCGCCAGTCGGCGCCGGCCACCACATAGCGCGCATGGAATTTTTTTAGCAGGATGTCATAAAAAAACTGACGGGCGCTCATCGCTTTAAACGCATCGTTTAAGGCTGCAAAATAAACGCCGTCTGCGCCAGCCGCCATAAGCAGCGCCTGCTTTTCTTCCCGTCCGATCATTGCGCCGGACTGGTTGGTGTCAAACGTAAAGACATAAAATTTTAACTGCTTTTGCCGTGCAATCTGCTTTGCGCGGCCCAATAAAAACTGGTGCCCTAAGTGCACGCCGTCAAACTTCCCGAGCGTTATTACACAGTCTGCAATTTTGGATTCTTTTTGTAGTTCCATCTGACCACCTTTATTTTTCGTCAGGATGTCCTGTAAAACGTCTTTTCTGTTGCCAACACATTGCGTCCGTTTTGGGAAGATACCAATCCAATGCCCAAAAATACATCCCCCTCACCGTAAATCCGGTAACGGCCAGCCGCAAGCGGCACTGTGGTGCGCGCGCCGTTTAAAAACCGACGCGCCGCTGCCTCGTCCGCCGTCCATGCGGGCAAATCCAAAAATACACGGTCGGTTTCAATGAGTGCATCCAAAAGCGCGCCCGCTTTTACGAGCGTTTCAAGCTGCTTTAAAGAAACTGCATCTTCCAGGCTAAAAATGGAAGACTTGGTACGTACAAGACGGGTCATACAGGCGCCACAGCCAAGCGCTTGACCAATGTCGTGGATAAGCGTGCGAACATAGGTGCCCTTAGAGCAACGGATCAAAAGCGTACCTTGATTCTTTTCAAATGCCTGCACGTTTAATGCGTGCACCGTCACCTGTCGCGGCACGCGTTCCACTTCCACACCTTTCCTGGCAAGCTCATAGAGCTTTTTTCCGCCAATTTTTACCGCGGAATACATCGGCGGAATCTGAGAAATTTCGCCCACAAACTGCGAAACCACCTGCCGGAGCTGTGCTTCGCTTACAGAAACATCCCGGCGGCAAAGCACCGTTCCCGAGCTGTCCTGCGTATCTGTCTCCACCCCCAGCAAAAATCCAGCCACATATTCCTTATCGGTTTGCATAAGCATGTCTGACACGCGTGTTGCCGTGCCAAGGCACACAGGCAAAACCCCGGTTGCATCCGGGTCGAGCGTACCTGTGTGGCCAACCCGTTTCATGCCGACAATTTTGCGCACACAGTTGACCACATCGTGGGAGGTATAGCCTGGTTCTTTATTGATAACAAGAATTCCGTTAAGATTTTGCATGTCCGTCATAAAAAGCCTGCGACACCCGTTCCAGCACCAGCTGTTTTGCATCATCGTATGGCAGCGCAATGGTAGCACCAGCCGCGCGGCAGTGGCCGCCGCCGCCAAACGAAGAGGCAATTTCTGCAACGTTGATGTATGCATTGGAACGGAAGCTGGCTTTGATTTCCCGCTCCCCCTTCTCTTTCAAAAAGATTCCCACTTCTACCCCTTCAATGCTGCGTGGCAGTGAAACCAAATAGTCGGTTTCATCAAATCCCAGTCCCCATTTTGCAAGCTCAGCCTCATGCATGTGAATGAGCGCAACTTTTCCGCCTTCATATAGCTCCATCCCTGTAGCTGCAACGCCCAACAGCCGTATTTGTGAAAGGCTCAACGTGTCAAACAGGTGCTTGGACAGCTTAGAAACGTCAATCCCAAGCCCTATCAGGTTTGCGGCAATTTGATGCGTCGTTTTTGTGGTATTGGAATATTTAAAACTGCCCGTGTCACTCGCAATTGCACAGTAGAGCCATTCGGCGGTTTTTTTGTCCGGCACTTGTAAAAACAACTGTTCTGCCAATTGATAAATAATTTCCCCAGTTGCCGCGGCATTTGGATCTATGTAGTTATGGTTTGCAAAACCGGCATTGGTCATATGATGGTCAATGCAAGCGGTATCGGCTGCACGGTCAAACACGGTTGCCCGGAATATCCCCAGCCGCTCTGCATCTGCACAGTCCACCGCAATGGCAGCGTCAAACTGCATGGACATATCGCCGTCATACGAATGATCCCATATAAATTGTAAATTGACTGGAATTTTTTCTTCATAAAAAATCCGCGCCGTTTTGCCTAAACGTTCCAATGTGCGGCAAAGCGCCAGGCAAGAGCCCAGCGCGTCCCCGTCAGGATTTTTGTGTGGGATGACCGCAAAGGATTCGTGTGCTTCAAAAAATGGTTTTAATTCAAAAAGTTCCACTGTCTTATCCCTCTTCGCCCGTTTTAATCTTATGGAGCAGCTCGCCGATGTGAATACCATATTCCACTGAATTATCCAGCACAAATTTGAATTCCGGCGTCGTCCGCAAGTCCATACGCTGCGATATTTCCCGGCGGATATATCCTGCTGCGTTGTTGAGCCCCGAAATGGCGGCCTTCTTTTCTGCGTCTGTGCCCATTACACTGATGTGCGCCTTTGCATATTTTAAATCCTTCGTCACATCTACCGCGACAACAGAGGACATCTGATGCAATCTTGGATCCTTGAGCGAGCGAATGACACTGCTTAGCTCCCGTTTCAGCTCTTCTTTTATTCGTTCCAGTCGGTTCGAAGCCATCAAAGAGCCTCCTTTCCTCAGGCAGCAGCCAATTGCCGCCTATTGTTTAATTTCTTCCATAATGAAGGATTCAATAATGTCTCCCTCTTTAATATCGTTAAAATTCTCAATTCCTATACCACATTCATAACCGGATGCCACTTCTTTTGCATCGTCTTTAAACCGCTTTAAGCTGCTCAAAACGCCTTCGTGAATAATGATGCCGTCCCGCACAATGCGCGTCTGGGAATTCCTGGTAATTTTTCCATCCAATACATAGCCGCCGGCAATGGTTCCAACGCCGCTCACTTTAAACGTCTGGCGCACTTCAGCATGCCCCAGCACGTTCTCTTTGAATTTCGGCTCCAGCATCCCCTTCATAGCAGCCTCAATTTCTTCAATCGCGTGGTAAATAACACGATATAACCGTATATCAACGTCTGCACGTTTGGCAGATGCAATGGCACCGCTATCCGGGCGCACATTAAATCCGACAATAATTGCATTGGACGCAGAAGCGAGCATGACGTCGGATTCGGTGATACCGCCCACGCCGCCGTGGATGCATTTGACGCGCACCTCTTCATTGCTCAATTTTTCAAGCGACTGCTTCACCGCTTCCACCGAGCCTTGTACATCCGCTTTTACAATGATATCAAGCTCTTTTACCTGGCCCTCTTTAATTTGATCAAACAGGGCGTCTAATGAGATCGCCTGCCGTGCCTGATTGTGCTCGTCCTTGATTTTCTGCTTGCGTTTTTCTACTACATCGCGCGCCTTGCGCTCATCAGTTACTACATAAAACAAATCGCCGCCATCCGGCACTTCGCTTAGGCCCACAACCTCAACAGGAACCGAAGGACCCGCTTTTTTGGCCGCATTTCCCCGATCGTCCACCATAGCGCGGATTCTCCCTACAGCCGTGCCTGCCACAATGATATCGCCTACGCGCAGCGTTCCATTTTGCACCAGTACAGTGGCAACCGGCCCGCGGCCTTTATCCAGCTGTGCCTCAATGACCGTTCCCTTGGCCTTGCGGTCCGGATTGGCTTTAAGCTCCTTCATTTCCGCAACTAAAACTACCATTTCCAAAAGCTCGTCGATATTTTGCCTATATTTTGCAGAGATGGGCACACAAATCGTATCGCCCCCCCATTCTTCCGGCACCAGGTCGTACTCTGTGAGCTCTTGTTTGATTTTATCAGGGTTTGCCCCGTCTTTGTCAATTTTATTGATTGCGACAATAATGGTGACGCCCGCAGCCTTTGCATGGTTAATGGCTTCAACCGTTTGCGGCATAATTCCATCATCTGCCGCCACCACCAAAATGGCAATATCTGTCACCTGTGCACCGCGCGCCCGCATAGCAGTAAACGCCTCATGGCCCGGGGTGTCTAAAAATGTGATTTTCTTGTCGTTGATGCGCACCCGGTACGCGCCAATGTGCTGCGTAATGCCGCCCGCTTCGCCTGCAATGACATTGGTGTCGCGGATTGCGTCCAAAAGGGATGTTTTCCCGTGGTCAACGTGGCCCATAACAACTACAACCGGCGAGCGCGGTTTGAGGCTCTCCGGCGAATCTTCCGTGTCGTTAAAGAGCAAATCTTCCTCGGTGACAATCACCTCTTTTTGAATGACAAACCCGAGATCCTCCCCTACCAAGGCTGCAGTATCAAAATCAATCACCTGACTGACAGATGCCATAATGCCAAGCTCAAACAGCTTCTTTACAACCGTAGCGGCATTTAAATGCAGCCGATTTGCAAATTCACCGACTGAAATTTCATCCGGCACCAAAATCTCTTTTGTAACAGGCTTTTCCGCTTCCTGCTTCTGGCGATTGCGCTTATTTGCAGCAACATCAGGCTTTTTCTCTGAACGCTTGTGCTGGGCACCTTTTTTGAGCTTTTGCTTCTTTTGCACATTTTCTACAATGTCAGAGCTCACCAGCTTTTCAATTTTCTCTGTGTCCAGTTTTTCTAAGTCGACTGTGTTTTGCCGCGTGTCAACATGCTTTGTATTGTCGGTTTTTACAATCTCAAGCTGCTCTTCCAAGATGGGCTCGGGCGGCAATTCGGGAGCGGGCGCTTCTTCCTTTTCCGGCGCTTTTGACGCCGCATCCGCCTTTTTTTCCTCCAGCTTTTTGGCAAAGTATTCCTCCACCGTGCCGCCGTTGTCAAATTTATTGAGATATAGTGTAAAAATGAGGTTAATATCCTCCGGCGTCAGCTTCGCCATATGGTTTTTCATCACTTTCCCATAGTTTGCAAAATCCTGGAGCAAATCCTTGCTGGACAGGTTTAAATCTTTTGCGATTTCATATATTTTGGGTTGTGCCATCACGACCACCTCCGTTTAAATTTCGTACCAGTGCAGCGCTAATCAGCTTTGCAAGTCCTTCGTCCATCACCGCCACCGCGGCGCTAAAAGAGGTTCCAATGCTGTGCCCCAGCGTTTCCATGGGGCCTGCCTCCATCAATGGAACATCATAGTATTTACAACTGTTTAAAATTGCCTTTCTTGCATTTTCCGACACGTCGTTTGCAATCACCGCCAACGCGCACGCACCGCTTGCAATTGCCTGCCTGCAATTTTTTTCGCCGCTTATAAGCTTCCCTGCTTTTTTTGCCAGGCCAAGCAGCCTGTATGCCTGTTCCAATCCTATTCCCCCGTCTGTCTTTCCTGCCGCGCCTTGTTTAAAAGCGCTTCTATCACAGCATTTGGCACCTCGCATTTTAACGTGCGGGAAAGCCGGTTTTTCTTTTGCGCTGCTAATATGCAGCTTTCGCTTGCGCAAAGATAAGCGCCGCGGCCGTCTGCATGGCCGGTTTCATCCAAGGCAACACAGCCATTTGGATACCGTACAATGCGCAAAAGCTCATATTTGCCGTGTTTTTTCATGCATCCCATGCAGGTTCGGGTCAACGCCTTGTTTCGCACCGTCGCACCCCGTTTCAGAGCGCCGGCTCGTCTGCATCACTCTTGATATCAATTTTATAGCCTGTCAATCGTGCTGCCAAACGTGCGTTTTGCCCCTCTTTGCCAATGGCCAGCGAAAGCTGGGTAAACGGCACGACCACATGTGCCTGCTTGTTTTCCTCGTCCACGGAAATGGACACCACATCAGCCGGGCTTAAACTTGCTTTGATAAACGTGGCCGGGTCGTCGCTGTATTTGATGATATCAATTTTTTCGCCGCCCAGCTCGTCAATAATCCCCTGCACACGTGTGCCGCGCGCCCCAATGCACGCACCGATGGGGTCAACATTGGGGTCGTTGGATTTTACCGCCATCTTGGTTCTGGACCCTGCCTCCCGGGATATGCTCATGATTTCCACCACATTGTCCTTAATTTCCGGAATTTCTAACTCAAACAGCTTTTTCACCAAGCCGGGTTTGGCACGGGAAACAGTAATGAGCGGACCTTTTGTAGTTTTTTTCACTTCGGTCACAAACACCTTTAGCCGCTGATGGAAGTCGTAATGCTCTGTGGCAACCTGCTCAGAAGGCGGAAGGTAAGTTTCTGTTTTTTCCACATCCAGATAAATGTTCCGCTTTTCGATGCGTTGGATCACGCCCTCCACAATCGTACCTTCCCGGCCTGCAAATTCGTCATAAATTAATGAACGCTCTGCCTCGCGGATGCGCTGCATCACAATCTGTTTTGCCGTCTGTGCGGCAATCCGGCCAAAGGTCATGGGCGTGGCTTCGATGTTGACCACATCGCCCACTTCTAAAAGCTTGTTGATTTTTCTTGCCTCTTCCAAAGGAATTTGCAATTCCTCATCTTCAATTTCTTCCGCAACCTCTTTTTGCACAAATACTTTGACCTCGCCGTTTTCTTTGTCAATGTTGACCACAATGTTGTTCTGCGTCGTGTTGAAATTTCGCTTATAGGCGGAAATCAGTGCGGTCTCAATTGCCTCTAATAAAATATCTTTACTAATATTTTTTTCCCGTTCTATTTCCTCCAAAGCTAAGATAAACTCACTGTTCATTTTTCCTTTCGACTCCCCTTTCAACGTGTTTTCTCTAAAATTTTACCGCAAGCTTCACATAGGCCGCGTCTTTGAAAAGAACGGCTTTTTCGCCTGTTTCTGTATTTAATAAAATGGTTTGGCCGTCAAATCCAGCAAGCGTTCCGGCAAGCGTTTTGCAGCCGTCCATTGCCTGATAAAGGCCAACTTCAACCGCACTGCCCATATATTTTTCAAAATCCGCCCGATTTCGAAGCGGCCGGTCAATGCCCGGCGAGGAAACCTCTAACAGATATGGATTGGCAATAGGGTCAGCTTCATCCAGCCGGTCGCTCAGCTCTTTACTCACCGCCTCACAGTCGTCAATGGAAATGTACTCTCCCACACGCTGTTTTTCGATATACACGCGCAGCACATAGTCTGCGCCTTCTTTTTTATACTCCACATCAAACAAATCACAGCCGTGCCTGTTTGCAATGGGAAGTGCAATTTTTCGCACCGTATCCGTTACTTTTGATTTCGGCATATTGGTCCGTCCTTTTTAAATTTATCCATTACAATGCGAAAGAGTGGGCAGCACCCACTCTCACATTGGTTAATATTTACCATAATACTGGTATAGTATACCATATCTATCTCAAAAATGCAAGCTTTTTTTAAAATTTTGTCCATATTTAGCGCCACGCGTCTAAAATTCCAATGTCAATACAAACAATGTCCCCCACGAAATGCGCGCAATCCGGACAGATATGCGCCGGTTTATAGCTGTCAAAGCAAACCGTGACATCCGCCCGCACGGCACGCGGGTCAAACGCGCCGCTATCCGCATTGACACCGCTTGGAATATCCAGCGACACGACTGGTTTTCCGCTTTTTTGCATCCATTTGGCGCAGCAAGCGGCAGCGTCGTTAAGCAGCCCATGAAACCCCGTGCCGTAAATGGCATCCACAAAGAGGTCAGCACAAAGTTCATCTTGGCGCACCGCCTCATCAAAGGTTACAATTTGCACCGCTTTGTTTTTGAGGCGTTCAAAATTTGTCACTGCATCCGGCGTTTTGGGCAATCCATTTACCAAAACCGTCACAACCCGCACGCCTGCATCGCACAAGCTTCGTGCAACCACAAGCCCATCGCCGCCGTTGTTGCCGCTCCCAGCAAACACCACTGCTGTTTGCGGGCAAACGTGCAAAAGCATATATTTCGCCGCACCCACGCCGGCATTTTCCATCATTTGCAGATACGAAAGCCCGTTTGCATCAGCGTTTTTCTCATATTGCTTCATTTGCGCGCAAGTGACAACCCGCATAAGCGTACCGCCTCCTTAACATAAAAAGCCCGCAAAAAGCGGGCTTCTTTCTTATTCTTTGTCGTCCCCATCCTTACAGTCGCAAGCACAATCGCAGTCAAAATCTATCTCAATGGGGGTTTCGCAGTTGGGGCAAACAATATCGTCGCCGCTGCACAAAAGTTCTTCGCCAATGCAGACAGTCTCCTTGCAATTGGGGCACTCCACTTCGTAAAATTCCTCATCGTCATCGCCGCAGCACTCGTCGCATTCCTCGGCGTCCAGCACGACATCTTCCACAGCAGCCAAATCCTCATCAATCATATCCACCTGTTCAGCCACCTCGTCCTGGTAGTCATACAGGTCGTCAATTGCACTGTTAATTTCGTCAAATACTTCCATCATTGCTTTAAACACTTTGCCTTCATTTGACTTTTCATCAAATTTCAGGCCTTCCATTAACCCCTTTAAATAAGAAATCTGGTTGGAAATACGCTCCATAATTACAACCTCCTTGATATTGTTTACGCCCGTTCCATGTATTTCCCGGTTCTGGTGTCAATCCGGATAACGTCCCCCTGGTTAATAAACAGCGGCACAGCAATCTGTGCGCCGGTTTCCACCGTAGCAGGCTTTGTTGCGCCGGTAGACGTGTCGCCTTTAAAGCCAGGCTCGGTTTCGGTGACTTCCAGCTCCACAAACGTGGGCGGCTCCACGCCGAACACATTGCCTTTGTAAGACAGCACCTTTACCACCATGTTTTCCTTTACAAATTTTAATGAATCCCCCAGCGCCTCTTTGTTTAAGGGCATTTGCTCATAGGTTTCCTGATCCATAAAGTAAAAGAGCTCGCCGTCGCTGTAAAGATATTCGTAATCCTTGCGGTCAATGTGCGCCTTTTCCATTTTTTCGGTGGGACGGAAGGTTTTTTCCACCACAGAGCCGGTAATGACGTTTTTGATTTTAGTGCGGACAAATGCCGCGCCCTTTCCAGGTTTTACATGCTGGAACTCCAAGACCTGATATACGTTGCCTTCCATTTCAAACGTAATACCATTTCTGAATTCGCCTGCTGAAATCATATTGTTACCTCCTGTTTTCCTTTGTCAAACAACGAACATAAAAATCCATATTATAATCCTAACATATATTTCCATAATTGGCAAGTATTTTATGAAATATACCGTAAATCTTTTGGAGAAGCGGTGAAATTTTCATATCCATCCTCTGTGATATAAATTAAATCTTCAATGCGCACACCAAAGCTTCCCGGCAAATAGACGCCCGGCTCCACTGTGACAACATTGCCTGGGCAAAGTGTCCCTTCGGCCTTGGGGCTCAAATTGGGGGATTCGTGAATGTCCAGCCCCACGCTGTGCCCCAACGCGTGTCCAAACCGCCCCGGATAAGCCGCGTCCAATATGCGCGCGGCAAGACGGTGCATTCCACAAAGCGATGCAGCCGGGCCGATGGCATCTAATACAGCCATCTGCGCTTCCAGTACCTTATCATAGGCTTCCTGTGCCGCTTTGGGAACCTCACCCACGCCAAACGTGCGCGTCATATCGCTCATGTAGCCCTGATACACACAGCCAAAATCCAGCACCACCAAATCGCCGTATTCCAGCTTTTTTTCAGTGGGATAGCCATGGGGATACGCCCCCCGGATGCCGGATGCGACGATGGTGTCAAATGACGTCCCCGCCGCGCCGCGCCGGCGCATGAAATATTCCAGCTCCAGCGCAATCTCCCGCTCTTCCATGCCCGGCTTTGCAAAGGACAGCACGTGCAAAAATGCCTCATCCGCAATGGCGGCCGCTTTTTTGATATTTGCCGCTTCTTCTGGCGATTTGACAGCCCGGAGCTTTGCGATAAGATCCCCCACCGGCGTAAGCGTTTGAAATTCGGCGTTTAGTGTTTGGAACTCCAAATAGCCGATGGTCAAATCCTCAAAGCCTGTATTTTGAAAGTTGTTTGTCAAGCCCGCCATATCGGTGTTGTGCCTGTCAATCACCGAAAACCCTGCACACTGCGCCGCCGCCTGCTCCAGATAGCGGAAATCAGTGACAATATAGCAGCAATCCATGCCAATAATGAGATAGGCGGTGGTCCCGGTAAACCCGCTGAAATAAAATACATTTTTCCTGTTTTTTATCACAATGGAATCCAGATTGCGCTCGGTTAGCTTTTCACGGAGCTTCTCAATTCGTTCGTTCACTGCACTCCCCCCAAACCTTCATAATACCGCTTCATGGTGAGCGCGTCCTCGGCCTGTGTGCCGGCAGATTCACACACAATGGTGGGATGCAGCCCCTTCTTATAGATAATTTCCATCACCGGTTGGTATTCCGGGCCATACTGCGTGTCAGAAAAGGTGTGGTGGCACTTTTCACCGCCTGCTGTAAACTCAATCCGGCTAAAATGGCTGTGGAAGCAGTTTAACCGGTCTTTGCCCAGCCCGTTTTCAATG
Source organism: Oscillospiraceae bacterium (assembly GCA_021629085.1). Classification (GTDB taxonomy): domain Bacteria; phylum Bacillota; class Clostridia; order UMGS1810; family UMGS1810; genus JAJXRJ01. The sequence goes on from JAJXRJ010000014.1 coordinate 38,514, forward strand.
GTATCAAAAATGTGCAGATAGTCGGCGTATTCCTTTAAAGCGCCCAAAGAGCGCGCATTGAGATGCCCAAAATCGATGGTGGGCAAGAAGGAGTCGTCTAGCTTACACAGCTCGACTACTTCTTCAAGTGTGCCCAGCTGATTGATTTTCCCCATAGTTTCCGGGCAAATGTGGATGTGGGAAAGCCCCATCTCCTTGGAGCGCGCAAGCGCAATTAGAAGCGTTTTTTTGGCATATTCCATCGCGGTTTCCCGCGGCATTTTTGCACACGCGCCCGAGTGCACCACAATTCGGTCTGCACCCATATAATCTGCCGCCTGCAGGGTTTGCGTGATATAGTTGACGCTCCGCTCCCGCTTTTCCTCATCATCCGTCGAAAGGCTGATATAATACGGCGCGTGAATGCTTAGGCGGATGTTGTTCGCCTTAGCTTCTTCCCCCAGCTTGCGTGCAGTGGCCTCAGAAATTTTCACGCCCTTGCTGCACTGGTATTCATAGGCGTCAAGCCCCATGCCCGCAATCCACCTGGGCGCCTGCAGCGACGCTTTATTTCCCTGTGCGTAAAAGGACTCCGCGTTTCCCGACGGTCCAAAATACGGCATGGTAATCGCCCCTTTCGGTTAGTTGATTTTCCGGCTGCCCGGCTTTACCAGCGGAAGCTTGCCCGCCTTGCAGATGGGGCATTCGTCTGCGTCATAGGAAGCAACGTCCATAGAGATGACCGCGCCGAATTTTACGCCAAAATCAATCTTGCCGCCGGTGCGGTCTACCACCGCGCCCACGCCTGCAACGTCGCCGCCGTTTTGCTTCACAATGTCCATCACTTCGCGCACCGTTCCGCCCGTTGTGACAACGTCTTCCACCACTAAAACCTTTTGTCCCGGCGCAATGGTGAAGTTGCGGCGAAGCGTCATTTCCCCGTTCTCCCGCTCTGCAAAAATATTTTTGACGCCCAGATGCCGGCTGACCTCATATGCCATCTGGATAGCGCCGATGGCCGGCCCGATTACCACATCAATGCCGTCGTCTTTAAACTGATCCGCCAGTGCCTTACAAAGCTCCTCACTGTATTTGGTGTACTGGAAAATTTTCCCGCATTGTAAATATTTGTCACTGTGGCGGCCGGAAGTGAGCAGAAAATGCCCCTCCAAAAGCACGCCAGCCTCTTTTAAAATTTCTAAAACCCGCTCCTTTGACAGCATGGTTTTGACCCCCTTTTATTTTGTCTATTGATTTTCTATCACAGCGCCGACAAGCTCGGAAACATCTGAGATGCCATGCGCCTGCATATATTGTTCAATGCCTTCTATCACCTTTAATGTGACATATGGATCCACAAAATTATACGTCCCCACCGAAACCAGCGACGCGCCGGCAAGCAAAAATTCAACGGCGTCCTCGGCGCTTGCAATGCCGCCCATGCCAATGATGGGAAGGTTGACCGCGCGCTTTACCTGCCACACCATGCGCACCGCAACCGGCTTGACGCATGGTCCCGAAAGCCCGCCCACATTGTTTGCCAAAATGGGCCGCCGGGTGTTGATGTCAATTTTCATGCCCAAAAGTGTGTTGATGAGCGAAAGCGCATCCGCACCGCCGCTTTGGGCTGCACGCGCAATCTCGCAAATATCGGTCACATTGGGCGAAAGCTTCACAATAAGCGGCTTTTTGCACCGTTTGCGCACCGCACTGGTAATCTCCTCCACCGTTTTCGGGCAAGTGCCAAACGCCGCGCCGCCCTGTTTGACATTGGGACAGGAGATGTTCATTTCAATGAGATGCACATCGGTATCTGAAAGAATTTCCGCCATTTCACAGTATTCTTCTATGGTGTTGCCCGCAATGTTGGCAATGATATTGGTGTCATATTTTTTGAGCCGCATAAGCTCCTGCTTGGCAAAATACCGCACACCGGGGTTTTGCAGGCCAACGCTGTTTAAGATGCCGGCCGGCGTTTCGGCAATACGGGGCGGTTTGTTCCCCTCCCGCATTTTTAGGGTGAGCCCTTTGCAGGTGATGCCGCCCAAGCGGTTTAAATCGACATATTCACCATATTCCCGGCCGAACCCATAGGTGCCGGACGCGGTGATGACAGGATTTTTAAATGTCACGCCACAAAAATTTACGCTTGTGTTAATCATCCAAATCCACCTCGCTCGCTTTAAACACCGGCCCGCCCTTGCAGACGTGATTATAGTGCCCGTTGACCTTGCACGCACACACCAGGCACGCGCCAATGCCGCAGCCCATACGCTGCTCCAGCGAAAGCTGGGCGGGCACGCCGGATTCTTTTGAAAGCGTCTGGACTGCCTTTAACATGGGCTTAGGGCCGCAGGCATAAATCATATCATATTCCGTTACCCGCGCGGCAAGCGCATCAATGGCAAACCCGTCAAAACCATAGCTGCCATCATCGGTGGCAATCACAAGCTCCTTTGCTGCCGTCTTAAATTCTTCCTCCAAGACCACCAGTGATTGATTCCGAAAACCCAAATATGCATCCGTTTTGGGCAGTTTTTTTGCCAGATACAAAAGCGGGAACGTGCCGATTCCCCCGCCGATGAGCGCGCATTTTTGGTAGGAATCCTCCCAGGTAAAGCCCCGGCCTGCTGGGCCCATCACGCTGAGTACCTCGCCGCTTTTTCTTTTTGAGAGCGCCCGCGTGCCCTCCCCTTTTACTTGAAAGATAACCCGTGTGGCATCGTCCTGCACATCACAGATACTGATGGGGCGGCGCAACAAGGTGTTTACTTGGTCTGCACATTTGATATTGACAAATTGTCCAGGCAAAGCCGTGCTTGCCATCTCGGCATTTTTAAGCCAAAGGTCAAAAATGCCCGTGGCAATTTCATCAAGTTTTACAATGGTACAGTCATATACTTTTTTTTCGGCCATGAACCCGCCTCCTTATTTGATAAACGATACGATTTCATCCCGCATGCGGATTGCCTCGTCCCGCGCTGCCTGCGCAAACGCTTCCCCCGCAAGGTTTTGTTTTTGATAGGCGCACATAATCGCGCGGGAGGAGTTGACAATCGCGCCCAGGCCGTCGGAATTAAAGTTGACTGCAACGCCTGCCGCGTCGCCGCCCTGTGCCCCATAGCCCGGCACCAGGAAATAGGTGTGCGGCATTAACTTGCGCAGTTTTTTGGCATGCTCCGGATAGGTTGCCCCCACCACGGCGCCAATCTTAGAATAGCCGTTTTGACCAATGTTGTCCGCGCCCCACTGCTCCACCAGCGCGGCCATTTTTTCACAAACGGTCTCATCGCTTTTTAATCGCTGGTCCTGCAATTCGCCGGAGGAAGGGTTGGAGGTTTTGACCAGCGCAAATATGGATTTCCCATGCGCCTTGCACTGTTCCAAAAACGGCTGGATACCGTCTGTGCCCAAATATCCGTTCACCGTGACGCTGTCCGCGCCAAACGCCTGTTCGGTCAAGCCATCTTCTAAGTCTGTCTCTCCCAAATAGGCTGTGGCATACGCCCCTGCCGTGCTGCCAATGTCGTTGCGCTTAACGTCTGCAATCACATACAGCCCTTTTTCCTTGGCATACCGGATTGTTTCATAAAGCGCCCACACGCCGTGATAGCCATACATTTCATAATACGCCGACTGCGGCTTGACCGCAGGAACGATATCACACAGGGCATCAATGAGCCCCTTGTTAAATTTTAAAATTGCATGCGCCGCACCAAGAAGCGTCCGGCCATGCGCACTGTACGCCTCTGATTTGATAAAATCCGGCACATAGCTAAGCTTGGGATCCAGGCCAAATACGGAAGGGTTTTTTAACTGCTTAATTTTTTCTATTAATATATCCATTGTAAACTCCTTTTAAACGATTTCCTGGCGAAGCACTACTTTTCCGCCCACGATGGTATATTCTACTGTAGATTTTAAGCGCCATCCGTCAAACGGGGTGTTTTTTCCCTTGGACGCAAATTGAGACGCATCCACCACCCATTCCTTATTCGGGTCAAAAATCATGATGTCCGCCCGTGCTGAAACGCTGAGCGTCCCCTTACTGAGCCCCAAAATATCCGCTGGATTACAGGTCATTTTCTCCACCAGTTCGCGGATGGAGAGATGCCCTTTTTCCACAAGCTGCGTCATACCTAACGAAAACGCGGTTTCAAAGCCCACAATGCCGTTTGGCGCAAGCTGGAATTCCCTGTTTTTTTCGTCAAACGAATGGGGCGCATGGTCGGTGGCAATCGCGTCAATGGTCCCATCTTTTAAACCGTCAATCACCGCCTGTACATCGTCTTGCGTCCGGAGCGGCGGGTTCATTTTGGCATTGGTGTTAAACCCGTCAATGGCCGCTTCTGTCAGCGAAAAATAGTGCGGGCAGGTTTCACATGTCACCTTTGCGCCGTGTTTTTTTGCCTGGCGCACAATTTCAACCGCACCGCGGGTACTCACATGCGCAATGTGCACCGGCACATCATAAGTGGACGCCAAAATCGCCTCCCGTGCCACCATCAGCTCTTCACATGCCCGTGAAATGCCGCCAAGGCCCAGATATGCCGACATATATCCCTCATTTGCCGAGCCGTTCCCCAAAAGCGACATCTCCTCACAGTGGGATATAACCGGCAAATCAAACATGGCTGCATAGCGCAGGGCATTCCGCATTGTCGCGGCGCTCTCCACCGGTTTTCCATCGTCTGAAACCGCAACCGCGCCTGCAAATTTGAGTTCCCCCATTTCAGAGAGCTCTTCGCCTTTTAAGCCCTTTGTAATGGCGCCAATGGGGTAAACATCCACCATCCCTACGCTCTTGGCACGGTTTTTGATATATTCCACCATCGCCGCATTGTCCACAACCGGATTGGTGTTTGGCATGCAGGCAATGGAAGTAAAGCCGCCTTTTGCCGCACTTTTTGTTCCGGTTTCAATGTCCTCTTTATATTCATACCCTGGCTCGCGCAAATGGCAGTGCATGTCCACCAGCCCCGGCGTTACCACCAGCCCAGACGCGTCAATAATTTCAAGATCCGCACCTTCCGCCTCTTGTATGTGCTTGTCCACCTGTGAAATTAAGCCGTTTTCAATGTAAATATCCAACTGCTGGTCAATGTTGTTTTTGGGGTCAATCACCCGGCCATTTTTAATCATTGTTCTCACTTGCAATCCCCCTTTTTAAAATCATGTTGAGCACTGCCATACGGACTGCAACACCGTTTGTCACCTGCTCATTGATGACAGACGCGGGAGAATCCACTGTGGAACCTGCATATTCCACGCCCCGGTTCACTGGGCCGGGATGCATGATGAGCGCGTCTTTTTTGGCAAGCATCATGCGGCGGTTGTCAATCCCAAAAAATCGGGAATACTCCCGGATGGAGGGAAACAGCCCCTCCTGCTGGCGTTCCGATTGAATCCGCAGCCCCATCACCACATCTGCATCTAAAATGGCCTCGTGCGTGCTGGTATAGGTGACCGCGCCGAGCCTGTCAAATTCCGGCGGAAGCAGCGTAGCAGGCGCGCCCACTGACACCTTCGCCCCCATCTTGTTTAACAGATAAATATTGCTCCGGGCCACGCGGCTGTGCGCCACATCCCCCACAATCGCCACCTTTAAACCCGCAAGCTCCCCTTTTTTCTCTTTGATGGTAAACGCGTCCAAAAGTGCCTGCGTGGGATGCTCGTCCATCCCATCTCCCCCATTGATCACAGCGGCACGCACATGTTTTGCAATAAAGTGCGGAGTGCCAGACATTGGATGCCGGATGACAATCACGTCGGCCTGCATGGCGTCAATGGTTCTTGCTGTATCCAACAGCGATTCGCCTTTTAAAAGGCTGCTTCCCCCTGCCGAAACATTGGAGACATTGGCCCCCAGATACTTGCCTGCAAGCTCAAAGGAAAGCCGTGTGCGTGTACTGTTTTCACAAAAGAGGGTTACCATGGATTTCCCGGTTAGATGCGGCATTTTTTTCGTGCCGCTCAAAAGCGCATATTTCATGGCCGCCGCATTGGTGAGGATTTGGCTGATGCACCCGGCGGAAAGCTGCTTAATGCCAAGCAGGTCTTTGTTGCTGTCAATCACAAAAATTCCCCCAATCGTTCGTTTTTATCTGCAATGGTGACAAGGTCTTTTCCATCTGTCTCCATAAAGTGTACATTGACCACTTGTGAGGCGGCGGTGGGAATGTTTTTCCCCACAAAATCAGGCCGGATGGGAAGCTCGCGGTAGCCGCGGTCAATGAGTGCCGCAAGAGAAATCATCTTCGGCCGGCCGGCAGAGATCACCGCGTCCATGGCTGCACGTGCAGTCCGGCCAGTATTGATGACATCATCCGCCAAAATGACATGCTGCTCCTGTACACACATGGGCAGCGTTAAAACACATGGCCTATCTTTTGTGCGGTCATCCCGAAAAGCCGCTGTGTCCAACGCAAAAAACGGGACACTGACACCTTCCATTTCACTGAGCTTGTCCGCAATCCGTTTTCCCAGCACTGCCCCGCGGGTTTTAATGCCTGCAACGATTAAACCGCCGCTTCCTTTGTTTTTTTCTAAAATTTCATGCGTGATGCGCGCAATAGACCGGCGCATGGTCTCCGCATCCATCACAACCGCCTGTTTTTTCAAGCAATGCCCCTCCTTACTTAGGCGCTTGCACAAAAAAATTGACCCTTTTCCAATAAAGAGTCAATTTATGTATCCAATCAAAATGTGATATACAGTGCAAATCAACGCCTTATTAGCATCACGGTACTAATTTAAAGGTTTTTAACATTATATCATACAAATTTTGGATTGTCCAGATGTTTGTCATAGCGTTTTTGATTTTTTTTGATTTCTTCTACTGACACCAGCCGCAAGTCTTTGTTTTGCCGGACTGCCTCTGCCGCCGCATAACCCGCAGCTTCGCCCATAGCGCTGCAGCTGCCGGTAACCCGGTAAGAAGCCATTGCCTCATGTGTACCGGAAATGCAACGGCCCGCCACCAAAAGGTTTTTGATATGTTTGGGAATCAAACAGCGGTAAGGCACTTGATAGGGCTTTGTAAGATGTGTGCAGTTCTGCCCTCTGGAGTCTGGCTCATGCACATCCATATTAAACAGTGCGTCAAACAGGCCGTCCTCAAATTGCTTTCCCGCAATGAGGTCCTCTGCCGTAAGGGTATATTCCCCCACAATCCGGCGGCTCTCACGCACCCCCATTAGCGGTGCGGTTTGCAAAAGCTCAATGTCTTTAAATTCCGGAATATTGGCCTTCATAAATTCCACAGCCATAATTGCCTGCCGTCTGCCCTCTGAAAGTGCGTCGCTCAGCGCTTTTGCACTTAAAACGTCTGCACCGCGCACATGGGTGAGCTGCACCGCGGCCGTGTTGGAATTTGGAATCTGAATAATATAAGGGCGTTCATACGGGCAGTCATAGTGCGCACCCGTTTTTGCCATAGCATCCAAAAACAGGTTATAAAGCTGGTTGCAGTCGTTTTGTTTATAGTGGACATTCCCAATGGTAAACATGAGCGTAATGGCCTGCACCGCACCGTCGCCCGCTCTACCCACCAGGCATTCGGCCCCCGCGCTCTCTGCAATATCCGCGTCGCCGGTACAGTCAATAACCACTTCAGAAAAATATGCCCGTCTGCCGTCTTTGTTTTCGGTCACAACGCCGCGCACCGTGCCCTCCTCTGCGATTGCACGTGCAACAAATGTGTTGAGCAAAACATCCACACCGGCGTCTTTTACCATATCATCCAAAAGGCACTTCATATATTCATACTGGAAGCAGCTGTTTCCAAAGCCACCAAACTGGCTTTTTTCCGCTAATGTATCCACAATCTCCCGGATAATCCCCTGTTTACGCCGAAAGTCAAACAGCGGATTGACAAGCCCAGACGTCCACATGCCGCCCAAACAGCCGCACTGGTCTAACAGCAGCGTTTTCATGCCCGCACGGCCAGCCGCAATTGCTGCAGTCACACCTGCAGGGCCTGCCCCTGCCACAATTACATCATACTCGCCGGCTACCGGCGTGTTTAACTGCTCTTTATACATCATTTGAACAAGCCTCCGTTTTTTCATGTTTTTTCCATTGGATATAGTCGTCCAACATGGAATTGAACAGTGCCATAAATGGAATCGCCAATAAAATCCCTAAAATTCCAAACAGCCCGCCACCCACCAAAACACCGAAAATGACCCAGAAGGGCTGAATGGAAAACGAACTGTTGACCAGCCTTGGCTGGATGATATTCGCGTCAACCTGCTGCAAAATAATCAGCAGCACTGCAACCCAGATGCCCTTGGTAAGATCTGCAGTGAAAATGGTGATCAATGTTGTGATGACGCACGCGGTAATTGCGCCAAAATAGGGAACTAAATTGAACACACCCAGCATGAGCGCAAAAAGATGATAATATTTTACCCGTAAGGATGCCAAAATGATAAACGACAGCACAAATATGATGAGTGCATCGATAATTTGACAGTACACATATTTGTAAATAAACGCACCTGAGCGCTTTACATACTTGGAAACGACATTGCGCGTTTTTTCCTTTACAAATACATTTGTAATCCTTAAAACGCCATCTTTTAGCTGCTTGCGGTCTAAAAGCACATAGACCGAAATGATAATTGCCATAAAGAAATTGAAAAACGCAGTGGAAAAGCCGGCAACGCCTGCCGCATATTTGTCCAGATTCATGCCGTCAATATATTGCCAAATGGCCTCTGGTGTAAGACCGCTTAAAAACTTATCCACATTGATTTCAATCAGCCCGGTTGCATTGATGTAATCCATCAGCTCTTTTAATAAATTTGGCACCTGCGCAACAAAGTCCATAATGCTTTTTGTAAGTGCAGGCAAAAGCAGATAGAAAATGACTGCAATGATGACAATAAACATAAAAAACACCAAAAGCACAGCCAAACCGCGCCGACGCCGGCGCAAAAACGGCTGTTTCCTCTGCATCAGCCACGTTTCGATTTTTACACAGGGCGGATAAAACAGCAGTGCAATCGCAAAGCCGATAAAAAAAGGCGTCAGTGTAGAGAAGAGGGTTTTGAAAAATTGCAGTATGACGCTGAAGTTGTCAAATGTTTTATAAACAGCAATTAGAAGCACGCCGAGCACAAAAACACTTATATAGTTTTTTAAGTATTTGAATTTCATGCCCAGCCTCCTCTCTTTGTCCAACATACACTATCATTATACTTTAGACAAATATACCACTTTTAAGAAATTGTGTCAACCAAAACCAGCAGAAATTTATGTAAAATTTCCTTATTGTAAGCCGCTCGCTCCGCTTTTTTGATTAAACTGTACAACCGTCCTAACATTTTAAAATGTTTAAACAGTTTTTATTTCTTTTTTTGTTTTTTCGCAAAAAAATCACTTGACAAACGCCAAAATATGGTGTATACTAACGTTACAAATAAAAAAGCTGTAAATTTAATATTGATTCAATAGGCAAACCTGCCGCAAGGCAGCGACGCAAAGCTATAGGGTCTTTCTAAGACAGCCAGCTGCAATGATTTTTCATTGCAGCTTTTTTATTTCAAATTTTTCTAAGGAGGTTATCCATATGTTCAACAAATTCTCAAAAATGGCAGGTACAATTGTAGCATTGGTTGCTCTTCTTGTTGTTTCATTGGTTCCTGTATCGGCAAAGGAAGATGAATCCAAAACGTATACAACCATTGTCCCCACTTCCTTTGAAGTGGCGCTGGAAGATAACAACGCCAACTGGCATGACGCAAGCGACGAGGCGGAGGTGCGCTTTAAAAACCACAGAGGCCAGGTACGGTGGGAATTTGAAGTAGAGCGCGACGGCGATTATGCGTTTCCACTCACCTATTTAAAAGAAAACGGGAATGGGAAAAAAAGCGTCAACTTTATTGTTGAACTTTCAAAAGACGGTGAAATCCTTTCTTCCGAACGCGTTTCCTTAGTAGATTATTCAACGTATACAGAAGCAATCATTTTAAAAGACTATCTGGAAGCTGGGAAGTTTACGCTGACGCTTAGTTCGGAAGATAACACCACCAACCGTGTTGTAATCCAAAGCGGCGTTTTGGCGGATAAAGAGGATGAAACTGACGAAGTGCCTGACGACGATAAAGACAATCCCGGACAATCAGACAAAAAAGAAATCCATGACTTCGATTTTGCTTTCATTTACGGGTATGACGACACCTATTTTGCACCGGACAATAACGTAACCCGCGAAGAAGCCTCTTCCGTTTTATACCGTATTTTGAAGCAAAGCGACCAGCTGGATCCTTTCCATAAATCCCAAAAGTCGGGGTTTCCGGATGTGGAAGATGGCAAATGGTCGTTAAATGCTCTGACCTATATGCAGACGGTTGGCGCGCTAGACGCACACTTTGTTGATGAAAACAACAATGTGCTGCCAACCCAGCCGCTTACCCGCGGTGAGGTTGCGCATATCATTTCTGTATCCATGGGTTTTTCCAGTGATGGAAACTATGATGCGCCCGATATTACCGATTCCATTTTTGCAGATGAAATTGATGCTCTGTATGACGAAGGAATTCTTCGCGGGAAGGATGGAAGCGGGAATTATTATCCCGAGGACAATTTAACCCGTGCGGAATTTACCAGAATGATTAATGTGATGTTAGATCGAAACACTGAAAACTATAACATTTCTGATATTGAATGTCCGTTTACAGATTTGGACAAAACCGAATGGTATTACCCGGAAATTTTACTGGGTTCCAACGCATTTACTGACGGCCAGGTCGACTATGAAAAGCGGATAGATCGCAATACGCTGGATATGGAATAAAAACATGCATAAAAAAAGAGCGGCTTTTTGATATGCACCCCAAAAGTTAGACACTTTTGGAGGTGCATATTTTTATGTGGAA
>JAJXRJ010000015.1 GCA_021629085.1 Oscillospiraceae bacterium
ATAATATTTTGCTAAAATGATCACGCTGTCGAGTGGAATTCTAATTTTTCTTGTTTCATAGTCAGAATATGTCTTTTGTCCAATGTGTAATATTTCTGCTATTTCCGATTGCTTTTTATCGTTGTCTTCACGTAAACCTCTGATTCTATCGATTACGTCCATATAATCACTCCTTATTTGAGCAAATTATACAGCAGAGTATATAACTCTATTGACTTGTAGAGTTATATACTCTATAATAGTGCCCGAAGGAGATGATTTTATGAAATGCTGTTTTATAGGCCACAGGGATATTGTTGGAATAGAGAAAGAAATTTATGCACAAAGCAAAAACAGGAAGATTATAAATTTGTACCGCTTGCAAAGCAATTCGCAGACATAAAAAACCCCCGCAAAAATTTTTGCGGGGGTTTTTTTATTACACGTAATACAGCGTCACATATAAGTTTGCGTTAAAGGGGTTGATGGCAAGCATCAGATTCCCCTTTTGAAAATACAGGTTGTTATCGGTTTCCGGCGTGTCGGTAATCAGCTGGAAGCCGCATTCGCTCAGTATGGTGAAGTAGGAAGAAATCTGCTCCATGGAAACACTGTCGCCACCATAGATGTAAATTTGCTTGCCATTTTCCGAATAGGACTGCAGATAGGGCTCTACGCCCGCGTTTTCCATTTTGGGAGCATCCGAATACCACGGATAGGCCGCGAGCGGCTCGGTTTTGGTGCCCATGGGGATGCTGTCAATGGTGATGATGACGTTTCGGGTGCTGTCGTCATAGTCCACCGTTCCAAACGCCGCCAGCTCCCGTGCGGGAATGACGGTTTGGCCGTCAATGTTATAGCCCGTCACCAACGCGCCGTTTACATAGGTTTTGATATCCGTTTCCAGATAGGGCATAGCGGGAACCCCGTTGGTGGCGCTGTCGGGGCGCATTACGCGTTTTTGCGGGTTTAAAGGTTTTGCACTGTTTAAAGAAACCGAAAGCGTGCGCGCATCCGCATCCCACACCACGTCAAAGCCGTAGCCCGCAAGGTCTTCGGCAATAATTGCCGTGCGCGATTCAATGTTATAAGAACGGATGGGCCGGTTGTTGATAAAAGTGACAATATCGGTGGTCGTCACATTGCCAAGCTGTGCCGCATGTGCGGGAAGCAGGCCAAAGGCAAGTGCACATATCAAAAGACAACAAGAGATTTGCTTTAGACGTTTCATCTATGTACCCTCCTAAGTTTCAGCATTGCCGCATTTTTTTGCGGCCTTTTTCTTTTATTATACGGGTATTTGGAGGGTTTGTCAATCGTTATTTGATTTTGGGTTTGCGAAGCAGGGCGGCAAGATAGCCAAACACAATGGCGGCGCCGATTCCAGCCGAGGTGGCGGTAAAACCGCCTGTAAAAATACCAAACCAGCCTTTTTCCGATACTGCCTTTGCCGCGCCCTTGGCAAGCGAATAGCCAAAGCCGATGATGGGCACGGTTGCACCCGCGCCTGCATATTTGACCACCGGCTCATACAGCCCAATGAGTGTGAGCAGCGCGCCGGCCACCACATAGGTCACCATAATTTTTGCGGGCGTCATTTTGGTTTTGTCAATTAGGATCTGTGCAATGGCACACAGCACGCCGCCCACCCAAAACGCTTTGAATAAATCCATCAGCATGATACACCACCTCCTCACATTTCAATGGACACCGCGTGCGCAATGCCGGGGATGCTCAGCCCCTGCCCGGCGGTTGTGGGGCTCATGAGCGCGCCGGTTGCCACTAAAAGCACGTTTTTTAATTCGCCCTTTAAAAGCTTTTTGTAAAAATATCCGCAAAACACCGACGCACAGCAGCCGCAGCCGCTCCCGCCTGCCTTGGTGCTCTGCTTTTTCGCGTCAAAAATCATATTCCCGCAGTCGCGGTACATGTCCGCAATGTGCAGGCCTTTGTCCGCCAAAAGGTCTAAAACCAGCTTCATGCCGGTTGCCGCAAGGTCGCCGGTGATAATCATATCATAGCGGTTTAAGTCGTACCCAGTGTCTTGAAAGTGTGTATAAATGGTGTCCGCTGCTGCGGGCGCCATAGCCGCGCCCATGTTGTTGGCGTCGGTTATGCCCATGTCCACAATTTTTCCTGTGGTCACATGCGTAATTTTGGGGCCGTTCCCGGTTTTTCCCAACACGGCCGCGCCGCTTCCCGTCACTGTCCACTGCGAAGTGGGCGTGCGCGCGCCGCCGTATTCAATGGGAAACCGGAACTGCTTTTCTGCACTGCAAAAATGGCTGGAGGTTGCCGCAATGCAATGGTCGGCATAGCCGCCGTCAATGGTCATGGCGGCAAGGCTCAAGGACTCGGCAAAGGTGGAGCATGCGCCAAACAGGCCAAAAAACGGGATGCCAAAATCCTTAATTGCAAATGACGAGCTGGTGCACTGGTTTAACAAATCGCCCGCAAACAGATACTGCACCTTTCCAAAGCTTATCTGCGCGTTTGCTGCAGCGCCTGTCACGGTTTGGTTTAAAAGCTCGCTCTCCGCCTGTTCCCAGGTAGTCTGGTTCATAAATTCGTCATTGGAAATTTTGTCAAAATATTCGCCCAGCGGCCCGTCGCCCTCTTTTTTTCCCACCGAGGAAAACGCGCCTAAAATTACGGGCGGCTGGTCCAGCTTCACCGTCTGGCTGCCCATTCGTTTTGTCATGTTTATCACTTCCTTAAAAGAATACATCCATAAGATAATACACAATGCCGCACACAAAGGACGCGATTTCGCCAAACACCAAAACCGGCCCGGCAATGACGAACATCTTTGCGCCCATGCCCATCACATAGCCCTCGCTTTTAAATTCCATTGCCGCGGACGCAATGCTGTTGGCAAAGCCGGTGATGGGCACCAGTGTGCCCGCGCCGCCGTATTTGGCAATGTCGCCATAAACGTTGATTGCTGTTAAAAATGCGCCGATAAAAATCATGGACACGCTGGTCATGGACGACGCGTCCTCGGCGGAAACGCCGGCGTGCTTGATGCCTTCTAATATCAGCTCTCCAATTACACAAATGCCGCCGCCAATCAAAAACGCCAGCAGCATGTCTAAAAACAGCTTGGAATTGGGGGAGGCTGTTTTTACCCGTTTGTCATAGTCTTTATTGGTCAAATTTGAACCCATGTCACGTCACTCCTTACAAAAACGCCCCGTTGGGGCCTATCCTGTCTGATTTGGCTAACATAAAAAATTGCGGTAAACAGCGCGGCGGCCAAAACCAGTAACAATACAGATCGTTTCCATACTTTTGTACGATGCATATAAATCACCCAATGATAGTATGATTCCGGTCAATTGTTCTATGCGTGGAAAAAATTGATTTTTTGTTGTGCCATGCAAAAAAATATGATATAATATGTTTTAATATCAAAAAAGGAGCGGGAAGGATGAAGGTTTCGGCGGCACAGGCTATTTTAAAGGTTTTGGAGGAACATGGTGCGAATGTCGTGTTCGGCTATCCGGGCAGCGCCATTGCACCGCTTTACGACGCGCTCTCCCACAGCCGCTCGATCCGGCACATCCTGCCCAGAAGCGAGCAGAGCGCGGCGCATGCGGCAAGCGGCTATGCCAAGGCCAGCGGCAAGGTGGGCGTTTGTATTGCCACGTCCGGCCCCGGCGCCACCAATCTTATCACTGGCATTGCCACTGCATACAGCGATTCCATCCCCATGGTGGCCATCACCGGGCAGGTGCACAGCGCGCTGGTGGGCAGGGACGCTTTTCAGGAAGCCGATATTACCGGCGCCACCAATCCGTTTACCAAGCACAACTACCTTGTCCGCGACGCAGACGAGATAACAGATGTGTTGCGCGAGGCATTTTACATCGCTTCCACTGGGCGGCCCGGCCCAGTGCTCATCGATATTCCAGTGGATATCTTTTCAAAAACCGTGGAATTTAAAAAATTCAAGCAGCCCTCACTCCGGGGGTACAAACCCACCTATAAGGGCAATGCGTTGCAGATGAAACGGGTGGCAGCTTGCTTAGCACAGGCACGCCGGCCGGTCATTTGCGTGGGCGGCGGATGTGTGAACGACAATGCCGCGGACGCGTTAGGGGAGTTTGTAAAACAAACACAGATCCCCGTGGTCACCACGCTAAAGGCGCTGGGCGCCATTCCCACTGACCATCCCTTAAACCTGGGGATGGTGGGCATGTATGGCGGCGCTGCAGCCCGGCAGGCAGTATATGGATGCGACACGCTCATGATTATTGGCGCGCGCATTGGCGACCGTTCCATTAACAACGCAAAAATCGCCGACCGCACAGGCATCCACATCATTCACATCGATATCGACCCGGCGGAAATCGGGAAAAATATCAACGCCAACATCCCTGTGGTGGGAAGTGCCCGGGATGTGTTAAACGACTTAAATGCACACGCCATCAAAACCAATGTGGACAAAGATTGGGTTTTATCGCTCGCCGCCTTGCGCAAAGAAGAGCGGGTAAAGCCCTGTGCGTCCGGAAAACCGGGATTTGTAACCCCCACGCAGGTAATTTCAGCGCTCAATCAGCTCACTGGGGGCGACTGCATTGTGACCACCGAGGTGGGGCAAAACCAGATTTGGGCCGCGCAAACAGCGCTTGTTTTAAGCCCGCGCAATTTTATCACCTCCGGCGGGCTGGGGACTATGGGCTATGGGCTGCCCGCAGCCATCGGCGCAAAAATTGCAAGGCCGGAAAAAACAGTGGTTGCCATATCCGGAGACGGCAGCCTGCAGATGTCTTTGGCCGAGCTTGCAACCATTTTTGAAAACGGGATGGATATTAAAATTTTACTGCTGGACAACCAGGCGTTGGGCATGATCCGCGAATATCAGCGTACGGCGTATGGCGAAAATTATTTCAGCGTATTTTTAAAGGGCAACCCCGACTTTGTAAAGCTTGCGGATGCATTTGGCATTTTGGGCGAGCGCGTAACGGACAATGCGGATATTTTGCCGGCGCTTACGCGCGCGCTTTCTTATAAAGGCGCATATTTTGTGGATTTTATGGTGGATCCATTAGAACCCACCAGCCGATTGGAATAGAAAGGCGGGAACAGGCATGGAAAAGCATATTTTATCAGTTTTGGTGGAAAATAAGGCGGGCGTGCTCACCAAGGTTTCCGGGCTGTTTTCCCGGCGCGGGTTTAATATCGATTCACTGGCAGTAGGGGTGACAGAAAAACCCGACGTTTCCCGTATCACCATTTTGGCCACGGGTGACGCGCGCACCATTGAGCAGCTGACAAAGCAGCTCAACAAGCTCATTGACGTGATTAAGGTAAAGCGGCTTTGCAGCGAAGAGGTGGTGTGCCGCGAGCTTGCCATGATCAAGGTGCGGGGGATTGACGTTCAAAAACGGTTGGAAATCATTCAGATTGCAAACATCTTCCGCGCGCAGGTGGTGGATGTGTCCAAAACCACAGTTACCATTGAAATGACCGGCGCGTCCGATAAGGTGAACGCCTTTTTGGATATGGCGGAGGAATTTGGGAATGTGGAGCTGGTGCGCACCGGCACCATTGCCATTGAGCGCGGTACACAGACCATTAGCAATAAATAATATTTCTAGAAGGGAACGCCATGCGGTTTGATATTTTGACACTGTTTCCCGGTATGTTTCAGGATATTTTAAACGACAGTATTTTGGGCCGGGCACAGCAAAAGGGAATTTTAGAATTTCATACAGTAAACATCCGCGACTTTGCGGGGAACAAGCACGGCCGGGTGGATGACACGCCGTACGGCGGCGGGCGGGGCATGGTGCTCATGGCGCCGCCGGTGGTTGCCGCATATGAGAGTGTGGCGGAAAAGTGCGATAAAAAGCCGCACACCATCTATTTGAGCCCCAAGGGCGCGGTGCTCACGCAAAGGCGGGCAGAAGCCCTTGCTAAACTTTCGCACGTCGTGCTTTTGTGCGGCCACTATGAAGGTGTGGACCAGCGGGCGCTGGACCTTATTGTGGACGAGGAGATTTCCATTGGCGACTATGTGCTCACCGGCGGCGAGCTGCCCGCCATGGTGCTCATCGACACGGTGAGCCGGATGCTCCCGGGCGTGCTCTCCTGCGACGAGAGCTTTCAGGAGGAATCGCACTTTTCCGGCATGCTGGAATATCCGCATTACACCCGGCCGCCGGAATTTTTAGGCCGCGCGGTGCCAGAGGTGCTGCTTTCGGGCAATCACGCCGAAATTGCAAAGTGGCGGGCGCAGATGGCCTATGAAGAGACCAGAAAGAAACGGCCGGATTTGTTAAAATAGAGGGGTTTATGGCGGCTGCTTAAAAAGGGGGCAAAGCTTTGCGCTTGAAAATTACGCTTAAGGTCAAATTATTATTTGTGCTGTTGGCAGCATTGGTGCTGTTTGCCTCTGTCACGGTTGTGTGGAACACGGTACGCTTAGAACGGGAAATTGACGACCGAACCAAGCGGTATGTGTCCGATGTATCGGTGCAGCTTGCAAAAGACATTGACAACCGGCTTTCCAACAACATTGTCAATTTGGAATCCATCAGCGGCAGTCTGCTTCGCGCCGACACCAGCGATTTGAGCAAAATGGAAATGTTTCTGCGGCGAAAGGCAGACGAAATGGGATTTAACGCACTTTTGATTGCCAATCCTGCCGGCGCTGTGTTTCAATATGCGTCGCCAGTGGAGGATTTATATTCCTTCCCAGGGATCCAGGCGTCTTTAAACGGCGAAGCAGGCGTTTCTTTTTTGGGCGAACAGAGCATTTTGTATTCCATCCCCATTCAAAGAGACGGTGTTGTCACCGGTGTTTTGGGCGGTATCCGCGATAAGGAAAATATGCAAAAGCTCATCGAACCGGAAAGCTTTTCCGGACAGAGCCTGACGTGCATCATTAACCATGAAGGGGAGGTCATTATTTCTCCCAAAGAGATTGACACCTTTTTGCAGCTTGACAGCATTTTTGCAAAAGACCCGGAGGGCAAAGTTGCACAGGAAATTCACCAAATGGAGAAAAATATGAGCGCCCATGAGAGCGGTATTTTCCGGTTTCAGTCGGTGAGTGGCTCCGATTTACTGCTCTCTTACAACCCGCTGCACAGTTATGACTGGGTGCTGCTCACACTGGTGCCCAGCAATGTTATCTCAATCAAAATTGACGGTTTGATGAACCAGACCTTTTTCATCATCATTGGCGTGGTGCTGCTTATGACGGTAATTTTAGCCGTTTTATTTTGGAGGCAGTGGTCGCACTATAAACAGATGAGCCAGGCCGCATTTGTAGACCGGGTCACCGGCGGCATGAACAACGCCGCATTTCAGCTAAAATGCGAACAAGAGCTGCCGCTCTCGCCGCCGGGTACGTATACGATTGTGTTGTTCAATGTCAAAGATTTTAAATTTATCAACGAGCGCTTTGGAAGCGAGCAGGGCAATGAATTTTTGCGGAAAATCATGCAAACTTTGGATATGAACGCGAAGAACATTGGATTTGCGGCCCGTGCAGATGCAGATAACTTTTTTCTCTGCTTAAAGCTTGGCACGCCGGATACGGTTTCTGCCGTCATTCAAAAAATCATGGAAGATATGCACGCATACGTACGCGTGTTTAACAAAAACTGTGAAATCCCCTATCATTTTGTGCTGCAGTGCGGCGCCTATATTGTGGAGGATCCGTCGCTTGATATCACTGTAATTCAAGACCGGGCCAAAACCGCTTGCCGAAACCGCACGGATTTGGAGGACGGCGTATTAAAGTTTTATGACACCAAAATTACCGAGCGGCTGACAGCCGAACGCGAACTCAGCGGCCTGTTTGAAAGTTCACTTGCAAACCACGATTTCTTGCTCTATTTGCAGCCGAAGATGTGGGCAAAGGATGGAACGCTTGGCGGTGCGGAAGCGCTGGTGCGCTGGATACATCCGCAAAAGGGTGTGATTTTCCCATCCGATTTTATCCCCCTTTTTGAGTCCAACGGCATGATTTGCCGCCTGGATTTCTATATTTTCGAGGAGGTTTGCAAAACAATTCGCCATAGGCAGGATGCCGGGAAACCGCTGTTCCCCATTTCGGTCAACCTGTCCCGGCAGCATTTTATGCGGCCTGGCTTTCTAAAACCGTTTGCCGATATGGCAAAACAATACCGCGTGCCTGCACGGATGATTGAATTTGAAATTACTGAGTCCATTTTCTTTGATGACCAGACCATTGAATCTGTCAAAGCCCATATTAAAGAGATGCACAATCTAGGATTTGGGTGCTCGCTGGACGATTTTGGCTCCGGCTATTCTTCCCTTGGATTGCTCATGGAGTTTGAAGTGGACGCCATTAAGCTGGATCGGCGGTTTTTCAAAGATTTAAACAACAAAAAAGTACAGGATATGATTACCGCCATTGCAGCGCTTTCCAAGAAAATGGGCGCGCTTTGCGTGGCGGAAGGCATTGAGACCAAAGAGCAGCTATTGCTGGTAAAAGATGCGGGGTGTGATTTGGTACAGGGCTATTTTTATGCAAAACCCATGCCGGTTTCTGAATTTGATGCATGGCAGAAAAAGAATGGCATCACGACGCCAGGTGTGGATGCGCATGAAATATAAGGCTGGGTGTACAGGGGGCAGCACCTGCAAAATGGGATTGCGCGGATAATAAAAAGGCTTGCCAAAATTGGCAAGCCTTTTTGTTTTTCTTAATAGTTTTCTGCTTTGAGCTCGAAATATGCCTTGGGATGGCTGCAAGCGGGGCAAACTTCCGGCGCTTTTTCGCCATAGTGGATGTGACCGCAGTTGCGGCATTTCCAAACCATTTTGCCGCTCTTTTTGAACACTTCGTCCTTTTCTAAGTTGGACAGGAGCTTCAAATAGCGCTCTTCATGCTCTTTTTCAATTTTTGCTACCAGCTCAAACATGGCGGCAATCTTTTCAAAGCCCTCTTCCCGTGCCACTTTGGCAAATCCTGCATACATGTCAGTCCACTCATAGTTTTCACCCGCGGCGGCGTCTTTTAAGTTTTGCTCAGTTCCGGGGATTTCGCCGTCGTGCAGCAGTTTAAACCACATTTTTGCATGCTCTTTTTCATTGTCAGCGGTTTCAGCAAAGAAGCCGGCAATTTGTTCAAAGCCCTCTTTTTTTGCTTTGGAAGCATAATATGTATATTTGTTTCTCGCCTGCGACTCCCCTGCAAATGCCGCCATCAAATTTGCTTCTGTTTTTGAACCTTTCAATTCCATGTTCAATCGCTCCTTTTTAAATATTTTATTTAGATTGCACATTGTCCATACAATGTTTGCAAACGCCAAAAAACTTGACATCATGGGAGAGCACCACAAAGCCGGAACCCTTATGCGCCTGTGCTTCAATCTCTGTAAGATAGGGAATGTCCACGTCGAAAACGCTGCCGCACTTGACGCAGCGCATGTGATAATGGGGCTTAAGCGTGCTGTCAAAAATTTCGCGGTCCATAACGACCCGTCTGATTTTGCCGTCTTTGACAAGCAGGTTTAAATTGCGGTAAACGGTTCCTAAGCTGATGGCAGGACACGTTTTTTTGACGCTTTGATAGATGGCTTCGGCGTCAGGATGGTCTTTCCTTTGCAGCACTTCTGCTAAAATGAGCTCCCGCTGCATGGAATACCGGGTGGCTTTGGCCGGGGCCATTAAAATCCCTCCCAATCTAATAATAGTAACTGTTATTATTATAAAGGAAAATCTTGGGCTTGTCAACTCTTTTTGGAAAATATGGCTAAATTTATAAAAATAGCAAAAAACAGCAAAATAATGGGAAAACTTTGTCCGAATTGATATTGTAATTGTGAAAAACCTATGATAAAATAGGGGCATCAAAAGAATGTTTTGTGCACATTTCCAAAAGAGGGAACTGGATATGTGCTTATTTGCGTTCTTACAGCTTAATAAAAAAGGAGAGAAGAAAATGAAAAAACGTGTGTTAAGCGTTGTGCTTGCGCTCATGCTGTGCGTATCTATGATACCACTTTCTGCATTTGCGCAGGATACGGCGGACATCGCTGTGCTTTCTGAGTTTGAAGAATTTTTGAAAAACAGCGCAGCGGTGGAAAGTGTAACGCTTCCTGAAGCGGTGCAGGCAAATTACAAGGACAGCATTGATTTGCCCGTACATATCAACACCTATATAAAAGGCGAGACAAATGCCGATACGGCCGTGGTTTTATACATCATGAACCACGGCATGGAGCGGGTTGGGCAGGAGGACGACATCTCCATTATTACCGATTTGCTTGATGAGGGCTACATTGTTGTCACACTGGACTATTTAAACAACCCCAAGGCGGTTTCTCCGGAAGTGGACTGGAGCATCCAAACCATTAAAAAGAGTATTAACGACAAGGGGACCTATTTGGCAGGGGCGGCACACTTAAAAGATGCCACCTATGCCGTCCCGGCGGGGAACCGCATTGTGCGCAATATTAAATTCTTTGGATTGGATGAACATGCATCCAAAGGCACCATTGAAAAAATTGTTGAGGTGTGGAACACCAGTTCGGAATTTAAAGCAAAATGTGCTTCCAAGGGCTTTGAATGGCACGAGGCTGAGACCATAGACGATTGTACCAAGCCCGACGGTTCGCCGCTGGACATGGATCTTCGGATGGACATTATCTATCCGTCCCAGCCCAAAGAGGCGCCCCCAGTGTTTATGCTGGCGTCTTCTTCTGAAACGCGCAATGGTTCTACGCTGACCGACGTGCGTCCGCATCACACCGGATTTTTGATGCGCGGCTATGCCACGGTTTGCTATGACCACGAATATATCCCCATGGCCCGGAATGACCATTTTGGCTATTTCAATCCCTATGGCCTGGCGAGCTGGAACGGTGTAAAATCGCACACCGCGGCAGCACGTAAGGTGCGCGACTTAGCCTATACCTATGGCTATGACGAAGAGAGAATTTCCGTTTGGGGCCACTCCAAATCTTCCTATAGCGCCCTGCTTGCGCGGGAAAATCCCGAGCAGTTAAGTGAGCTTGCCACGTTTTCCGGGTTCCCGGATGAAACCTATGGCGAGCAGCCGTGGCTGACCTATTCAGACGGGCCCAAAGCCGGGCAGCCCATCCCGTCCAACGTGCAGTGCTGCTATTCCTCTATGGGCGACGGCACTAAAAATGCGGGCAAGCTGGTAAATGAAACCACTGCCCCCACCATTATCGCCTGCGGATATTATGATGAATTTGGCGCGTGGGACTATTGGCCTGCGCTGCAGCAAACATATATGGACTGGGATGTGCCCAGCCTTGCCATCGGCATGATGGATCTCGGCCACGCCTACCCGTATGGCATTGACCCGGATTTACATTACGACCGGTATGCGGCCTGCTTGGACTTTTTTGACTACTATCTCAAGCCCGGCACGCCGCCAAAGCTGGTGTATACAACGCCGGAAGACCAAACCAAAAAATTCTCCTTCACCGATAAGGTGACGTTAAAGTTCAACGCGCCGATTGCGCTCTCAGCAATCAATGAGGGTGTGAAGGTCATTGAAACCGGCACTGGCCGCGCGGTGGCGGGCGTGTGGACACCGTGCCTGGGTAACACCGAGTGGAGCTGGCAGTCGTATGACATTATAGACGGCAAAGTGTATAACGTTGTGGTTACCACTGAGGTCAAAGATGCGGTCGGACAAAGCATTCCGGAAGGCGCGCTCATCCGCTTCCAGGCAGGCACTGGCACAGTGTCAGACGCTATAGCGGACGCCTACATTAACTCTGCTTATCCAACGCAAAACTTCGGCTCAGCCAATGAGATGGAATTGGATGCTAATACGTCAGGTTCTAAAAAGGGATATTTGCAGTTTGCGGCAGGCGATTTTTCCAAATCCACCATGGCCGAGCTGCAGTTTATGACCAAAGAGGATGCCTCACAGATTGTTGCAGCGTATGGGCTATCTGCGGACAGCACCTGGGATGAATCTTCCATTTCGTGGGAAAACGCCCCTGCCCCGCAGGTTGAAAAATTGGGCTCTGCTGCCATTGGCGCAGCGGGGATTTACAAAATTGATGTAACTGACTATATTGATAATATCGGCGATGCGGCGCCTGCATTTGTGCTCACTGCACAGAGTGAAAACGGCGGGGCGGTGTTTGAACAAGACTGGGACGATGTGACAAGCCTTGTCAGAGACAGCGCAGCGGTAAACAACTGTTATTCCGACACAGCGCACTACCGGCAGGGCGGCGACCCGGTTGGCATTGCGCTTTCCGATGTGACACACGGCGAAGAGCCTGGGCACAGCGTTTTGCTTAAACAGGACGATGGCTATGACCGCATTAAATTTTACAACACGTTTAAAGACAGTGCGCTGGATGAAACCGATATTGGCCGGACGTTTGACGTATCCTTCTGGGCGAAGGGGTCTGCTGTGGGCGATCTTCAGGCTGGTATTATGGCAGCGACTGGGGTCAAGGGGACCGTGAGCGAAAACCTTTCTCAAAATTTCTACAATGGCTCGTGGAATTTCCCCATTGGGCCGGACGAATGGACCCAGTGCTCCTTCCGCTACACGCTGGATGCCAATAACTGCGACCCGCAGGGGCAGATGGGCATGCTCACCATTCAATCTGTCAGTGCCATTTCTGAAATTTATATTGACGATATCACAGTGACGGAGGTCGCTACCCCTGTCAGCATTTATACAAGAGAAAGCGCAGATGCTTCTTCTGGCATCATCGCGCCCAAGCTGGTTATTTATGAAGGGGAAGACCGCGACCTTCCCGCTTCCGACGCTGCAGTGGTTGCAGGCGGCATCCGCGCAGACAGCGTGCTGGATGCATCCGCGGCACTGCTGGTGGACGGCCAGGAAGTTGACAAGGTGTTAGACGGCGTGAAAAAGGGATACATCAAGTTTGCCTTAGAAGCGGTTGCGGCAGACGCAAACAGCGCAATTGACCTCTCGTTTGAGGTGACCAATTCTGCTAAGCAAACGCTGCATGTGTACGGCGTTGATATTGGGGAGGAAAACCTCAATACCGTGTCGGGCGGCAATGTGCATCTGTGGGATGAAAAAACACTCACATGGGAAAATGCCACTGCCAACGACCGGCTGGGCTATGGCGTCAATACCTCTGCTGCCATGGATCTTGGCACTGTTTCGATAGACGGCGCGGGAACCTACACAGTAGATGTGAAAGGCTATATTGAAAAATTAAAAGCACAGGGCGCCGACTATGCCACCATTGTGCTGACTGCAGAGAAAAATCCAAATGCGGTGAGCGTTTATTACACCTACGACGACAAAACGGAGCTCATTGGGAATGATGCAACCGAATACGGGCACTCTGCAGGCACCGACTTTGTAACGGGCGGGGCCTTAGGAACTAGCAGAGTCTCGCTTTCCAATGAAATGAACTATCCAAGCGGCGCTGGCAAGAGCATTCAAGTGACAAACTTTACCAATCAATATGCAAGGCTCAAGCTTTACAATCTCATCAGCAAAAAAAATGCCTTAACACAGGATGATTTGGGCCGCAAGATCAAAGTGAGCATGTATGTATATCCAGTGGATAAGGACACCAAAATGAGCGTCAAGCTGATGGGAGACGCATATTCGCCTAAGGGTACCGGACAGCAATCCATTCAGACTACGTGGCCGGAACTGCCTGCCAATACCTGGACAAAAATTGAGCAGGTGTTTGAAATTACCCAGGCAGCAATCAACGGGGATTACGCCGTGTTTGCAATTGAAAGCTCCACCAGCGGCACGGGTGCAAAAACCATTTACATTGACAACGTGGCTGCGGCGGATGTGCAGGAGGATGTGGCGATCGCCTCCAAGGATTCTGCCAGAGTGGTGTATTACAACAGCTTTGACAGTGCGGCAAACTGTGTGAGAGACGCGCGCAATCCGATACCAGATGGTGCCGCCACAAGCTTTTCAGCAGACTATACCTACCGGGAAGGCTATGAGCCGAGGGTATCCGGTTTTTCTGCGAACGCCGACTATAACGGCAACGGCGGCGGCAGCTTCCAACTGGGGCTCAAACCCGTTGCATCAACCGGCGCAAGGGCAAAGTTCTATAATATTGTGGAACCTACCCGCAATGTGACCGCCGATGACAAGGGCAGAACGTTTACCGTCACCTATTTTATACGCGGCGATGTGAGTTCTCAAAGTGTAAATCAGGGCCTGATGGGCACGACAGCGTATACGAAAAGCCAGAAAAATCCGGAAAAAATCACAGTTACGCCGAATTGGCAGAAGTATTCCTATACCTTTACCATTGATGATGATATGATTAACAACCAGGCGGTGATGTTCTCCTTCACCATGAACGGTGACGGGACAGCCAGGACAATTTATGTGGACGATTTAAAAGTGGTGGAGCAGGTAGACAGCGGCGCGGACCGCGCAGCAAAGCTCAAACTCACACCGGCCGATGGCGGCGAAAGCTTAGAAGTGCTGGCGGCCGCCGATACGTTTGTGCAGAGCGGCACGTCTTTCCGTACAAACTTCAATGGCGACGACCTTTTGATCAGCGCTGGAAATTTAAATGCAGTTCCCTTAGATGGAGTGGAAAAAACATATATTAAATTCCAGGGCGGGAATTATGCGGCTTCTGAAACCTGTACGCTCAAATTCGATGTTTTGGAAGCAACCAACCAAACCGTGCAGGTGTATGGTGTGGACGGTGGGAACTGGTCGGGCGACAGCATCACCTGGTCTTCCGCGCCCGGAAACGATATTGCAGGGCTCGGCACAAGCGGCGCTGTGTATATCGGTTCTGTGGATGTGACCAACCCAGGGCAATACACGCTGGATGCTTCGTCCTTTGCAAAAGGCTGTACATCGAGTGATATCACCTTTATCTTAACCGCGAAAAACCCAGTTGCCAAAAAGCTGCGCGACTGGTCGTTTGACGGTGCATTTGGCGCTCTGGTAGAAAATGCAGATTACCGCAAAACCGGCGCGTATACGGGCGGCCTTTCCATTGTGGATGACCCGGCCGACACAGCCAACAAGGTTTTGAAATTTGCAGATTTCAATTACGCGTACGCAAGGCCCAAAATGATGAAGGCATTTGACACCGCACCGTTTACTGCGGCGGACAAAGGCCGGACATTTAAAGTTTCGTTCCGCGCCTATCCATCTTCTAGCGCATATGCAGGGGAGAGGGCAACCAACCCGACGACCGCGGAAAGCATCAAGCTCACCGCCGGGTTCTATTCCAATTATTACGGTGGTGCGGGGAACGCGGGCAGTATAATATTAAGCGGGGCTGGGATCGCGGAGCAAACCGTTCCCACCGATACCTGGACGTCTTTCTCCTTTGATTTTGAAGTGACAGACGCTATGATTGGCAACAAGGTGACAGCATTTGGCATTTGCCAAAACAACTCGGCTGCCTATAGTAAAGATATCTATTTGGATGACCTTGTGATTGAGGAAGTAACGCCGGATGCGGCGCAGACGGTGAAAATTGCGCCGGTGGGCAGCGAAAATGGGCCCAGGATTTTTGTAAAACAACCCGTTTTGGCGCCTGTGGATCCCGATTCCCACAGCCTGGTCATGAAGGATGCGGTTTCGTCCAGCGGCGCATTCATGGCCGGCGATACCGTCATCCTGCGTGCGGAGGGCAAGGCTTCGCTGGATTTGGATGTTACA
This sequence comes from Oscillospiraceae bacterium, assembly GCA_021629085.1. Taxonomy (GTDB): domain Bacteria; phylum Bacillota; class Clostridia; order UMGS1810; family UMGS1810; genus JAJXRJ01. The sequence continues at coordinate 15,608 of JAJXRJ010000015.1, forward strand.
AGTATTGGCTTCTATTACAGTGATGGCACACCGGTGGACGGCACAATTTATCGGGACGGCTACGACTATTGCCTGCGTATGTTTGACGTAAAAGCAGGTGCGTATTCCATTTATGCGGCAGCGGCATACTCCAACAGCCAAGCCGACCAGACCAACCCGGTGGAATTTAGCGTGTCCAGCAAAAATGCGTTTGATATGGTATCCCTAAAAGCGGAAGGTACGCTTGCTGCGGGTGAAGCCTATACGGTAAACGCGGTTGTCAGAAACAACACCGCGTCTGATAAACCCGGCGTCTTCATTGTGGGCATATATGATGCGTCCGGCAATTTGGTGGATGCAGCCATCAGCACTCCGGCAACGCTTTCGGCTGGTGAAGATACTTCAGTTTCCGCATCCTTTGCAGTGCTGGAGGCAGATGTCACGGCGGATTGCCAGGTGCGGGCATATTTGTGGAACAACACAGAAGATGTAATTCCTTATATGAAAGCACAAATTGTAAAATAAAGAATTCCATGAAAAAAGAGGAAATGCAAACTGCATTTCCTCTTTTTAGGGAGGAACGATTTGAAAGGAGAACATTTGTGGATTACGAACTTTTAAAGATTGGCGAACATCCAGATCTAATTCCCTTGGCCGCAAACTGGTTTTCTAAAAAGTGGGGCATTCCCCAAAACGCATATGCCGAAAGTATGGAAGCCTGCCTGCAAGGCGCCATTGTCCCACAGTGGTATATTGTCATGGACGTTGATAAAATCATTGCAGGGATTGGCGTAATTGAAAATGATTTTCATAACCGGCACGATTTAACCCCTAACGTATGTGCAGTATATGTGGAAGAAGCCTACCGCAACCAAGGGATTGCAGGCGAGATGCTTTCGTTTGTCTGTGAAGAATTTTTTAAAAAAGGAATTGACACGCTTTACCTCTTAACCGACCACACGTCTTTTTACGAGCGGTATGGCTGGGAGTTTTTTTGCATGGTGCAAGGCGACGGCGAGGCTGCGTTATCCAGGATGTATGTGCACAAAATGTGAGGTTATTTCCGGTATTTTTCAAACGCCTTGTACGGGTCAAGGCGTACATCCTTTTGCAGCAGCACAAGCCAAATTACAAAAGCCGCGGCGGCAAAATAGGGCGACAGGAAATAAGAAGCCACGCTGCCAGCTGCAAACACAAGCGCCCAGACAAGCAGCGTGTTCCGCATGTCTGTGCCCATTGCTTTCTGGTCATACTGTTCTTGTTCCGCCTTTTTTAAGGTATTAAACCCGCTGATGAGCATGGCGCCCCTCTCTTTTAACAGTGCGAACAGGAGCGCGCAAAAAAGAAACAGCGCGCTCATAAGTGCGCATATCATCACGCCAGGATTCATTGGCATTCCCGCTCTTTCCAAATTATTTTGCCGGCTTTTCTAAATACCGTTTTACCTTTTTGGTAGTCGTTTTTTGCAGCTCTTCTTTCCGGATTTCAAATTTCCGAATGTATTTGTAAAGCGGATTGCGCTGGTTGACTTCCTTAATTGCAGCTTCCATGAGCGATCGGATTTGTTCGTCGGATGCGTCCTTGCCGATGTGCTCAAAATTGGGGACCAAAAGTGCGCACAGAACGGTTTCGCCTGTTTCGTCCTCTTCGCCATACACCATGCTTTCAAGCACATTGGCGTTTTCGTTCAAATAGGTTTCGAGCTCTTCTGGGAAAATATTTTTCCCGTTTTGCGTTACAATCACGTTCTTTTTGCGCCCGGTAATATGGAAGAACCCGTCTTTATCCTGATACGCCAAATCGCCGGTGTGGAACCAGCCGCCCTCCATTACCTCTTTGGTGGCTGCGTCATCCTTGTAATAGCCCAGCATGACGTTCTCACCGCGGCACACAATTTCTCCAATGCCATCGCTGCCAACATCAATGAGCTTGACGTCCATACACGGCATCGGATAGCCTGCCGCGTCGTCTTTGAAAAAGTGGTCACGGTTTAAGCACACAATGGGGGAACACTCCGTGATGCCATAGCCCTGCACAAACAAAATGCCCATGTTCCGGAACCCCTTTGCAATTTCAGGGTTGATGCCTGCCGCGCCTGAAATAAACAGCCGCACATGCCCGCCTAAAGTGTCGTGAATTTGCTTGAACAGCTTTTTGCGTACATCGATGTGCACTTTCCCAAGCGTGTTTGCAATTTTTAAGCCCAGCTTCAGCTTATTTTCAATGCCGCTTTTTTTGGCAGTGGCCCAAATGCGTTTGTACATGGTCTCAAATATTGCGGGGACGCCCAGCATAACCGTTGCTTTGGCCTCTTTTAAATTGGCCAGGATGTACCGCAGGCCTTCACAGTAGGCAATGGTGCAGCCACGGTAATATGCGCATAAAAATCCGCAGGTGCATTCATAGGTGTGGTGCAGCGGCAGCACGGATAAAAACACGTCGGGACAGCCCACATAGAGCATAGATGACATGGACATGAGCGACACCGTAATGTTTTTGTGTGAAAGCCATACGCCCTTGGAGAGCGCCGTGGTACCGGAGGTGAACAGCAAAATGCGCGGCGCCTCCACATCAATTTCCACTTCGTCAAATAAATGGTTTCCCGCCGTTACCAGCCGGCGGCCCTCCCGCAGCAGCGCGGCAAAGCTCTTTTCGTGCTCTGTATCTTCCAAAAGGTCCATGTTGACAAGAATTTCTAAGCTGGGGATGGACGCTTTGACCTTTACCATGTCGGCGCTAAATTTTTGGGAATACACCACCGCCGACACCTCTGCTACGGAAAGCAGGTGCGACCAGTCGTCAAAGGGCAGCTCTTTGTCAATAGGAACAATCACGCTTTCGCCGTTCACTGCAGCAAAATAAGTGACCGCCCATTCATAGCGGTTTTCACTGATCACTGCAATTCGCTTCCCGGAAAGCCCCATGGTTAAAAATGCGGTGCCAAGGCTTGTGATGTCCTTGTCATTTTCCACATAGGAGATGGGCGTATACGGCCCGCCGCGCTCTTTTTTTACAAGAAACGCCGGTTTATCGCCAAATTCCTGCACGCTCTGCTTTTGCATGTCGCGGATGGAGGCAATCTGGCGCACCTCATACAACGGATAATTTTTCATTTCCCCTCAAATCCTTTCCAAATCACAATATTTGGGGCGTATGCCCGGCCAAAAGAAAAAACAGGCAAACCGCTTGCCTGCCTTTTATGGTTGCGTTTGATTCTGATGTGACAAGTATTTTTACTTCTTTATAAGCCTGTTTCTACAAAATGCGTATCAGAGAGGTTCCAGTATTTTTGATATACCCGATCTTTTTGTCCGTCAAAATTGAGCTGATACATTCTAAATGTGACGAAAAAGTTTTTTGGCTGCCATTGCTCCTCATAAGAATAGCAATACTTCATGCCAATTTGCCGCATGACACCGCCGCTTCTCGGATTATTTTTATCATGTGTTGCCGTAATATACGGGATACCATCTTTTTTTAACTGTTCCACAAGCGCTTTGCTGGCTTCCGTGACAATCCCTCTGTGCCAAAATTCTTTGCGCAGCGCGTATCCAAAATCATGGCTGTCGTCCATGCCCGCCTTTACATAACCAATCGGCACATTGTCTTTTTTTAAGCAAATTGCAAAACTGTACGCCTGGTTTGCAAACCGTTCCTCATAAAAAAGCCTTGCTTCTTCCAGATTTTTTACAGGGAACCACGGCAAAAACGTATTTACCGTCTCATCTTTTAAAAGCAGATACAGCGCTTTTATATCCGTTTCTTCAAATTTCCTTACGAGCAGCCTTTTGGTCTCAAGCCGCGGTGCAACCATATTATTCCCCTTCAATGGCTTGAATATAGGTCAAATCGGAAATGGTCAGCCCGCACGAGAACGGATAGGTGTTGTTAAACGTCACGCTCTGCCAGGCGGCATTCCCTGGGTCGTTATAAAAGATGGTGTCTCCAATATAGCCGATTGCCACAATGGTGTGCGGATTTTGTTCAAACCGCACCAAAACGCCATTTGGGTGGTTGTCCAGCGCCTCTTTGATAGCTGCAATGGCCACCAAATCGTCCTGTTCGGGGTTGTTGAGATACGTGCCGCCGCACCAGGCCTCATACCGGCCGAAATAGGGAGCCGACGCATCAAGTGCAGGTACGAATTTTGCACCAAAGTTTTTTACAATGTCAGTGTGATAGCAATACGCGCCGTTGCCGCACTTGTCATAATTTACCCTGCTCACGTCCACAGGCGTCACATTGCCCACCACGTCGTTTAGCAGCATGGCATAGCTGCAAACCCAGCAATAGCCGCTTCCGCCTGAATCAAGCGCAAATTCCGGCTGGCTCTGATAGTAGAACGTGTGCGTATCGCAAAACATTCCTTCTGGGAACTCATAGTTTATGTATATGTTATATGAAGGATAGTCAAATTTTATGTCTGCACCGAAAATATCTGCAACCGCACGCAGCGGCAGATAGGTGTAGCCGTCAATGAGCATGGGTGCAATCTCCATGGTTTTAGTGGAAACCACGCCGTTCTCCACAATGGTGGCCACTGGGTTGTCAATTTGCACGGATATCATACGTTCGCTGTTTTTCATTGTGGCGGTTTGCAAATACGCGCCCCAAGAGAGGTCGCATCCAAGCGCCTCTGCAAATGTACGGATGTGCACCATGGTGCGGTCATTATAGATAACAGGCGGCTGTTCAAATTTTAACAGTGTTCCGTTGGTATACACGCGCATGTCACGCTCCACAATACCCGTTTGGGCCGCGGGTGTTTCCAGCGGATTGGCAAATGCAGAAACGCTCATGGACAAGGCCATCAGCACTGCTGCTGCCAGGGTCTTCTTTCGCATAGGCTCACTCCCTGTGGTGATATTCCACAAATAGCATACCACAAAAGGTTCCTTTGTTTCGACAAAATTAACAGGATTGTAACATAAATTTAACATAAATGCCGAAAATGCAGCCCCGCACAAGGCACAGTGTGTCATTTGTGCGGGGCTTAATAAAATTAACAAAGGATATGCTGTTTATGAAATCGGTGAGAGCGACGTAGGCCCGCTGTAAGAGAAGCATTTTACAACGGGATCAGAAACCGTATTTTTGGAAAATTCAAACTGTGTGGTCCAGCCCCCGATGGAATAAAGCGTAGTGTAGGCCACTTTCACATCTACCAGCCGGTTGCCGTCATACAAAGCCGCCACTGTCATGGGCGTGCCTTCACTGTAACCGGTGTTGGAAAGCGTAAGATAAACGGTAAACCCTTCGCTTACAATCTCCGGCGTCAGCTCTGTCACCGTGCTTCCGTTTTTGTCATGCACCACATAGGGCATGGCAGACGGTGCAAACAGTGTTGCCACAAACGGCGATGCGGGAATATTGGTGTCATTGGTCAGATTGCCGCCCAAGGTACTGGTCGCTTCATCAATGCTGATGTAGGAATAGCGCACTGCAACTGGATTTGCGATACCGGTCACCTCAATGGTATCGCCCTTGATCACGGCAGTTGCAGGTACAAAGCTTGTGCCGTCTGCGCTGATTTCAAATCCTTTTAGCGCCTCGCCGTCACTGGTTTTCATACCGGTGCCCGTGTGCGCAAAGGAAAGGACAGCCGTATCGCCTGAAACGGTCATAGAGATGTATTCCGGCCCCATGTATTCGCCTGTAAACGGCACATAGCTGTCATATACGCGCGCCTTTGCAATCATTGCTGCGCGCTCTGCCAGCGGCGTTTTGTAGGTGGGGTGCACCGCGCCTTCCGTTTCCAAGCCGGTCGGCCCCTCGTTGGCCGCCACCACCAGGTGCACATTTTCATCCCACTTGGCAACATCAAGCTGGATCTGCCGCATCACCGGCCAGCTGGCAGTGGTCATGGGCGGAAGCTGGAACAGCATCACCGGAAGTGTGGGATTGCGGAAATCATCCCGCCACTGGGCAATTAAGCTGTTGAGCATATTTGCATAGTAATTTGGAGCATTGGATCCTGAATCGCTTTCACCCTGGTACCACAGCACGCCGCGGATGTTCAAGGGCGTAACGGGGTGGGTCATGGCGTTGTAAAAATAGGTGGGGATTTTGGAACGGTCGCTGGCATCCGCCGGCGGATTTGCCTTTTTCGCCTCGTAATCTGCGATAAACGACGCAAATTCCGGTTTGGATTCCAAAGTCTCCATAGACACCCAGGACGAAATGTTGGAGCCGCCGTAATAGTTGTCAATAATCCCGACTGTCACGCCGAGATGTTCTTCCATTTGTGCGGCAAACATGTAGCCAATGGCAGTTACGCCGGAAATGTTTTCCTGGTTCACCCGGTACCAGGTTGCGCCCTGTGCATTATCCTCAATCTCAAAGCTGCCGTAATTTCTCATGTCCATAAAGCGGACATCGTGATTTTCACAGTCTTCGATATATGCATCTGCGCCGGTCACATAGCCCATATTCTTTTGCATATTGGACTGGCCTGAGCACAGCCAAACCTCGCCGATGGCAATGTCTGTAAGCGCCATTTTTCCGGAATCGCCTGTAATTTCAAGCGTGAGGTTTTTCATAGCGTCCAGCGCGTCAAAGGTGACCGACCAGTTCCGGTTGCTGGAAGTGACCGTGCCGGTGCGGAGCGTATCGCCTGCTTCATTTTTTAAGCTGACTGTAATTTGCTCGTCCGCATCCGTTTTGGTGTAGCCAGAAATGGTGATGGGCTGCTCGCGCTGGAACACCATGCCATCTGCATAAATGGAGGGAAGCTGCACGGGATACACAGCCTTTTCCACCTTGATATCGTCAATATAAATTCTGGATGGGATGGCGTTTCCACTCGACTCATAGCCCAGCCGCAGCGGGAAATTTTGCGTGGCGGCTAAAATCGCCTCGTCAATGGTAAAGATAAACTCTACATTTTGCCATACGCCTGCTTTAAGCGGGAAGCTCTGAGACGCCAGCAAGTCGGTGCTCGCATCTGTCATGGCGGAAAGCACAACAGAATTTGTGGAATTCGGGTCTTTAAAGTCCTGCGCCATTACCCGTGCGGTGACGCGGTATGCAGAAAACAGGTCGTCACTGGTAAAGTGTGTGGGAAAGAGGTTTGCAAGTTTCACCCTGTAATACCCAGCAGCCCGGCTGCTTAAGGAAAGGGATTTCCCGTATGAAAAACACACGTTGCCATCCAGCTTCACACTGCCCGCACTTTGGCCGCCGCCAACCGTGAAATCACCCACATACGGGTCGGATGTTGGATTGGTATTGGCAGTAAAGGTCAGGCCGTCTTTGTCAAAATCCTGCTCCGCATAGAGGGTAAACCCTGCTTTTTCAGGCAGGTCGATATCGGTGAGCCCGCAAATGGAGATATCGTCAATGTAAAATTCCGCGCATACCCCTGCGCTTTGCATCATGCCGCGCTGGCAAATGCGAAGCGCGGTGGAGCCCAGGTCCACAATATCTTGCCCTACCTCAAAGGTCATGCTTACCTTGGTCCAGGTGTCGGCGGGGACGCCGTAGTTACCGCCATACCGCCGGTGTTCAGTACCCGTGGGCTCTACAATGGAAACTAAGAAATTTTGCTTTGGAGCGGATGCTGGAACGCCGGATGACGGCACATAAATATACATGCTGGCCACATAGAATTTGCCGATGTTTTCTTGCGTCACCACGTCGTCCAAAAGGCCCAGCAGCTTGATGCCGCGCGAAGTGTCGCCGCTGCGGTTGGAGCGCTTGATCAAATATTCCCCAGTATGCGCAAGCGCCGGGTCGTGGACTGCAACACAGTCGGCACCTTCGCCATTACCGGCATTGGTAAAGTTTACATCCCTCACCGGTTGCGTGTCAAAATTCTGATTGATGATAGGCGGTGTCTGCTCCATGGCCATTGCGCCTGGGATGGGCGCAAACATAGCGGTTAGCATGGTCAGCACAACCGCAAACACACAAACTCTTTTCATCTTGCAACCTCCTTTTTTTCATCTATTTACCATTATAACAGATTGTCTTAAAAATTTCCACAGGTTTTTAAATTTTAAAAAATTTTTTTGAACGCGAAATTACGGCAGGCCAATTCTGTATAAAATCTGCCGTTTTACTTGACAATCTGGAAAAAACCATCTATAATATAAAATGATTCATTGTATGCGGGAGTTGTTTTGCTTGCGGGTCATTTCGGGCAGTGCAAGGGGGCTTCGGCTGGAAAGCCCCAGGGGCAGTAGTACCCGTCCCACGTTGGATCGGGTGAAGGAGGCTGTTTTTTCCATGCTGGCGCCAAGGCTTTTGGACGCGCGGGTGCTGGATTTGTTTTCGGGCAGCGGCGCTTTGGGCATTGAGGCGTTGAGCCGCGGTGCAGCGCATGGCGTATTTGTGGAAAAAAGCCCAGCTGCTGTTTCGGTTATAAAAACCAATTTGGAGCGCGCACGCCTAAGGGAACGGGCAACAGTTGTGACACTGTCGTATGAATGCTATCTCGATGCGTGTAAAGACACATTTGACATCGTGTTGTTAGATCCCCCGTATGCAATGTGGGAGCGCGCAGATATATTTGACCGCCTTCTTTGCGCGGATATCCTTGCGCCCGGCGGCATTATCATTGCGGAGACAGAGGGGAAAACGCCGCTTGCTGCGGCAGGGTTTTCGCTCATAAAGTCCAAGCGCTATGGCAGGGTTGGCATTTACTTATTTGAGAGGGCGTGAGGCCATGGACATAAACAGGCAACGTGCAGCGGTGTATCCGGGAAGCTTTGATCCCATCACCAATGGACATTTGGACATCATCAAGCGATCGGCAAAAATTTTTGACAAGGTGTATGTGGCAGTGCTGCAAAATAGTGCCAAAACCCCTATGTTTACCATAGAGGAGCGCATGGCGCTCATCCGCCGGGTGACAGAGGAATATGAAAATGTGGTGGTGGACACCTTTTCCGGCCTGCTGGTAACTTACATGGAGACGGTAGGTGCAAGAATTATCATCAAAGGGCTTCGCGCCATTTCTGATTTTGAATATGAATTCCAAATGGCGCTGATGAATCACAAGCTGGACCGCGATGTGGAAACGCTGTTTATGATGACAAGCGGCAAATATTCCTATTTGAGCTCCAGTATCGTAAAAGAGGTTGCAAGGCACGCGGGCAGCCTGGACGGCTTGGTTCCGGCGTGTTTGACAGACGAAATCATAAAAAAAGCGAGCAACGCATAAATTTATGAACGGAGGACAAAAATGGACGTAATTGAACTGATAAATGAACTTGCCGACAAAATCGATAAGAGCTTTGAGCTGCCTTTGGTAAAAAAGGCGTTTGTCAACAAAGAGGAGCTTATGAATCTGGTGGGAGATATCAATTTGCAGCTGCCCGATGAAATCCGCATGGCAAAATCCATTGCAGAGGACCGGACGCGCATTTTGGCCGACGCCCAGAAACAGGCCGACCTCATCATCAAAAACGCAGAGCAGAAAATTGTTTCCATGATTGACGAGCACGAAATTACCAAACGCGCGAACGAACAGGCCAATGACATTGTCATCAAGGCGCAGAAAAATGCGCGGGAGATTCGGCTTGGTACGCTAGAATATGCCGACTCAGTGCTGCAGCAGCTGGATAACAGCTTAAAAACCATGGGCGAGTCCATTCGTCAGAGCCGTGCAGACCTTCGCAAATAAAATACAAAAAATTTCGCCTCCATGTAAAATGGGGGCGTCTTGATATAAGGAGAACGTACATATGGGAAACCAGGCATCTAGAATTGTCGTGAAGGTGGGCACTTCCACACTTACGTATGCAAGCGGGCTTTTAAATATCCGTGCGATTGAAACACTGGTCAAGGTGCTGTCTGACTTAAAAAATATGGGCAAGCAAATTGCGCTTGTCACCTCTGGTGCAGTAGGGGTTGGCATGGGCAAGGTGGGGCGGGACAAACGCCCGGAAGAAACCCGTGAAAAACAGGCGCTGGCCGCCATTGGACAGTGCGAACTCATGAATTTTTATGACCGCCTGTTTGCGGCATACAGCCATAACATTGCGCAGATTTTGATGACCAAAGACGTCATTGACAACGCCGAGCGGTATGTGTTGGCAAAAAATACGTTTGAGACACTGTTTGATTTGTCCATTATTCCCATTGTCAATGAAAATGACTCCATTTCGACCGAACAGCTCGAATTCGGCGACAATGACACACTGTCCGCCTATGTGGCAAAGCTTGTGGATGCGGATTTACTCATCATTTTGTCCGACATTGACGGCCTGTATGACAAGGACCCGCACAAGTATGACGACGCCACTATCATTCCAGTGGTGGAATGCATTGACGAAACCATTCTTCGCTGTGCAGACACAGCGGGCACCAAGCTTGGCACAGGCGGTATGATTACCAAAATTCAGGCTGCGCAAATTGCCACTGAGGCTGGTGTGGACATGGTGATTGCAAACGGCAAACACCCGAAAGTGCTCTATGACATCATAGAGGGAAAACAATGTGGGACCACATTTCTCAGAGCAAAATAACAAAGGGGGGATTTTTTTGAATAGCAGACTGCAAGAAATTGGAAAACAGGCACAGGCGGCCGCGCGGTTTTTAAACGGCGTGTCCACCGGCAAAAAAAATAGAGCGCTGCTGGCCATTGCCGACGCGCTGGTAGAAAATGCGGCACATATTTGCGAAGAAAATGCAAAGGATGTTGTAAAAGCGGAAAAAAAGGGGATCAAAGCCTCTTTGCTAGACCGGCTTTCCCTTACGCCCGAACGTGTGGCGCAAATGGCGGACGGCATCAGGAAAGTGGCGGATTTGCCTGACCCCATTGGGGAAGTGCTGGGCATGGAAAAGCGGCCCAACGGCTTGGTGGTGGGCAAAAAGCGCGTGCCGCTGGGGGTAATCGGCGTAATTTATGAAGCGCGGCCCAATGTGACGGCAGACACAGCCGCGCTGTGCTTAAAGTCCTCCAATGCCATCATTTTGCGGGGGGGCAGTGAGGCCATCTGCTCGAATATCGCCATTGCAACCATCATGCAGCAGGCGGTGCAAAATGAGGGGTTCCCGGCGGGAACCATCTCCATTTTGGAGGATACCTCCCGCGAAACTGCGAAAGAACTGATGACCTTAAACGGCTATGTGGATGTGCTTATTCCGCGCGGCGGGGCGGGGCTTATTCAAACAGTGGTGCAGACTGCCACTGTGCCGGTAATTGAGACAGGGCTGGGCAACTGCCATGCTTATGTGGATGCGGACTGCGATATTGACATGGCGGTAAACATCATTATTAACGCCAAAACTAGCCGGCCTTCGGTTTGCAATGCGCTGGAAACTGTGCTTATCCACAAAGATGCGCCGGAGGCGTTTTTTAAAAAGCTGGAAACCGCGCTCATTGACCACCATGTGGAGATCCGCGGATGTGCAGAAACCATAAAGCGCATGCCGTCTGCAACCCTCGCATGCGAAGACGACTACAAATATGAATTTTTAGACTACATTATTGCGGTAAAAATTGTCAATACTATGGAAGAAGCCATTTTGCACATTGACAAATATGGCACCAAGCATTCTGAGGTCATCCTTACAAACAGCTATCAAAACGCCAACCGCTTTTTGGACGCGGTGGACGCAGCGGCGGTGTATGTCAATGCCTCCACACGGTTTACCGACGGCTATGAATTCGGTTTTGGCGCGGAAATCGGCATCAGCACGCAGAAAATGCATGCACGCGGGCCCATGGGCTTAAAGGAACTGACCAGCTACAAATACATTATTTACGGAGACGGGCAGATTCGATAATGGAACTAGGAGGAATTTGTGATGGGCGGCATGTTTATCTTTTGGATTGCAGCCATTGTAACGCTGTGCATTGTGGAAGCGCTCACCTGGAACCTTGTTACCATCTGGTTTGCGTTTGGCTCAGTGGCGGCCCTGTTTATGGAAATGGCAGGATTTAGCATCCCGGCGCAGATCGGTGTATGTCTTGTGATTTCGTTTGTCCTGCTGCTATTTACCAAGCCTATTGTAGATAAAAAGCTAAAGCCGCGCAAAGAACCCACCAATGCAGATAAAAATATTGGAAAGACAGGGATTGTGACAGAAAATATCACGCCGGACAAATTTGCCGGCAAGGTGAAGGTGGACGGCCAGGTGTGGTCGGCCGTGTCAAAAGACGGTTCTATTTTAATTGAAGGGGAAACCGTAGTGGTAGACGCCATTTCTGGCGTGAAGCTGATTGTGGAGAAAAAGGAGGAACGGTAATGGAAATTGCACTCATTATCATTGGCATCATTGTGGCGGTGATTGTTGTAGCAAATATCAAAATTGTCCCACAGGCGTCGGCGGCAATCGTCGAGCGGCTGGGTGCTTACCAAGGTACTTGGTCAGTGGGCCTGCACTTTAAAATCCCGTTTGTGGAACGGCTGGTGAAAATGGTGTCTTTAAAGGAACAAGTGGTGGACTTTGCACCTCAGCCGGTCATCACCAAAGACAACGTCACCATGCAGATTGACACAGTGGTATTTTTCCAGATTACCGACCCAAAACTGTATGCATACGGCGTGGAGCGGCCCATTGCGGCGATCGAAAATCTCACTGCCACCACGCTTCGAAACATTGTGGGTGATATGGAGCTGGATGAGACGCTCACCTCGCGCGATACGGTCAACACAAAAATGCGCGCTATTTTGGATGAAGCCACTGACCCATGGGGCATCAAGGTCAACCGTGTGGAGCTCAAAAACATCATTCCTCCGGCCGCCATTCAGGATGCCATGGAAAAACAGATGAAAGCAGAGCGGGAACGCCGGGAGTCCATCTTAATTGCAGAGGGCGAAAAGAAGAGCGCCATCTTAATTGCAGAGGGTGAAAAAGAGTCGGCAATCCTTCGTGCTGAGGCCAAAAAGGAAGCGGCCATCCGCGAGGCGGAGGGCGAAGCAGAGGCCATTTTGAAGGTACAGACGGCAACGGCCGAGGGCTTAAAAAGGCTCAACGAAGCACAGGCGACTGACAAGGTTATCGCGTTAAAGAGCCTGGAGGCATTTATGAAGGCGGCGGACGGCAAGGCCACAAAAATTATCATCCCCAGCGAAATCCAGGGGTTGGCGGGGCTTGCCGCATCGCTTAAAGAGCTGGTTGTTGACGATACGCAAAAATCGGAATAACCGGGCATTGTTTGGGGCAGACTACCTCGTAAGAGGTGATAGATATGAAATACCCTGATTTAAACAGTTTAGTAGAACAGGACGCACAGGCGCGGGAATATTTTTATTCGCTTCCCGACTATGTGCAAGAGCAGATTGCGTCCCGCGGCCAAAACGTCAATTCGTATGAAAGCTTGTGCGATTATGCGGAAAACCTGCTGCGCGGCGACGACTAAAAAACAGCGCTCAATTTTGAGCGCTGTTTTTTTGTGGATAAAGGTTTGTTTGCTGGTTATTCTTTTAGCGAATGGTGCTCCCCATCCTTGGGGGTTACATGCACCATGCAATGCTTGACATTGGGGAAATTTTTTCCAATTTCACTGTGAATCCGCTCTGCAATGGCATGCATCTGCCATGAGCGCGCCGGAGTCCATCTTTTTTGCAGCGCGCCGGATTGTCAAAAGATATTGGAAAAGTGCGGGATTTCTTTAAGTGGGATATCGGTAATCATCTGTTTGGCAAGCGCCACTTCTTCCAAAGCGTCGTCAAACTTTCCCGCATCCAGCCGCATTTCAATTTTGATGATAGCGTGTGAGATATCGTCGAGCTCCTTGTGGTTGGAAAAAATCATGAGCGGATTTTGGTCTTTTTTCCATAGCTCATTGATCGCCTGCATGTGGGATCTTGATAAGGCGGCATCCCGGTCTTGAATGCTTTGCTCCAGCGCCCCCATGGCGTTAAGCAGTGTTTCGGCACGGTTTTCGAGCTGGAAATAATTCCAGCAAAAACCTGCCAGCAGCAAAGCCAAAACGATTAACACGTATACAAATGCCTTCATGCTTCATTCCCTCCTATTGCATGGTTTAGCCTGCCTTGCTCTTTACCTGGATGGTGACATTTTGCTGGCTGTCCACTGAGAACACAAATACGTCAGACGGTTTTTCCAGATTATATTTTTTGAGCTGCGCGTTAAGCCAGTGGATGTCAAAACCCGATTCCCGCAAGTGTTCAAACCGGATTTTCCCGTCCGAAATTAAAATATAAGGCAGCTTATCCTGAGGTACGGCAAGGTTTAAGTCACCTGTTGTCACACTCCGTTTGTCCGACTTTGGAATGATGGTAAGTTCCCCATTGGTCTCCATGATGGCGGTGTCCACATCTGCAATGTTAATCATGCCTTTGATGCGCAGCTCTTCGAGCAAATCCTCCATGTTGTAGCGCATTTTGCGCATCTCTTCTTGTTGGATCACGCCGTTTTTAATGAGCGTTGCAGGCCTGCCGCTGATGAGGTTGCGCATTTTTTCGCTTTTTAGTGTGACAAAGGAAATGACAACCTCAAAAATAATGAGGGTAATAATGGGAATTATGCCGGACAACAGTGGAATGGCAATGTCGGATACGGGAATGGAGGCCAAGTCGGAAATCATAATGGCCACCACAAGCTCCGAAGGCTGCAGTTCCCCAATCTGCCGCTTGCCCATCACCCGAAGCGCTGCCACAACCAGGATATATAGGATTAACGTGCGTAAAAATGAAATCACCATATGGGTTCCGTCCTTTTTGTGTAGTTTAAAAGCAGCGCTTGGCGTGGTCTTTTTTGCATTCCTCACCCTTGGAGCACCGGTAGCAGATTTCGTTTTCCAGCGCATGGCCGTCAAAATAGCTGCGCAGGTTATTCAGCGTGATACGCGCAATGTTATTGAGCGCTTCGTGGGTTAAAAATGCCTGATGGGAGGTGACAATCACATTGGGCATGGAGATAAGGCCTGCCAAAACGTCGTCATTGATGATGGTGTAGGAGAGGTCCTCGTAAAACAGGTCGGTCTCCTCTTCGTACACGTCCAGCCCAGCTGCGCCGATTTTGAGCGATTTTAAACCGGCAAGCAGTGCTTCGCTGTCGATGAGCGCGCCGCGCGACGTGTTGAGAATGAATACGCCGTCTTTCATTTTATTGATGGAATCTTCGTTGATGAGATACTTGGTGTCTTTGGTGAGCGGACAGTGCAGCGAGATGATATCGGATTGTTTGCACAGGGTGTCAAAGTCCACGTACGTAACGTCTGGGATATCTGCCGGATACGGGTCGTAGGCCAAAATATGCATGCCGAACCCGCGGCATACGTCGATAAATGCACGCCCGATTTTTCCAGTGCCGGCCACGCCGATGGTTTTGCCGTAGAGGTCAAACCCAATGAGCGAATTTAAGCTGAAGTTGTATTCACGCGTGCGGTTATAGGCCCGGTGGATTTTACGGTTTAGGGTGAGGAGAAGCCCCATGGTGTGTTCTGCCACCGCATGCGGCGAATATTCCGGCACCCGCACAATGTGCAGTTTTTCATACGCGTGCTTAAAATCAATGTTGTTATAGCCGGCACAGCGCATGCCAATGATTTCCACGCCACGCTTATAAAGCGCGTCAATGGTTTTTCCGCTGATGTCGTCATTGACAAATGCCACAACCGCCTTGCAGCCCTTTGCGGCATAAGCGGTTTCTGGGTTGAGTTTATATTCCAGGTAGTGGATGTCAAAATCTAACTCTTTTGCATACTGGTCAAAATAGATGCGGTCGTAGGGTTTGGTATCGTAAAAGGCAATTGTTTGCATATACGTTCCTCCATTTCTAACCCTAGTATGGAACATTTAGCAAAAAATTATTACAATGTGTGCTGTTTATGCCGTGTTGACTTTACAGGTGCAAAACGGTATAATATTTTTGGGTGATGCGACGATGAGACTGAAAAATGCAAATTTATTCGGCGTTTTATGCGATATTGAAATGGAAGGCGGTATTTTTACCAAAGTTGGGGCCATTCCGGGAAATGGACTGGATTTACAGGGGAAGATGGTGCTGCCAGGGCTGATTGACGTGCACACACACGGCTGCCTTGGCAAAGATACCATGGATGCCGATTTTTATAAAATGAGTGATTTTTTGGCCAAGAACGGGACAACCTGTTATCTGCCCACCACCATGACCATGCCGTACGACGCCATTTCGCGCGTACTTTTAAAAAATACCGATGTGCCAGGCGCGCAGATTGCAGGGTTTCACTTAGAAGGCCCCTATATCAGCGAAACATACAAGGGCGCGCAAAATGCGGCGTATATTGCGATGCCCGATATAGAAGCTTTTCGCATACTCAACCAAAAAAACAATGTAAAAATGATTACCGTTGCGCCCGAGCTACCCGGATGTATGGAGTTTATAAGGCAGGCGGAGTGCGTGGTGTCCCTGGGGCACACTGCTGCGGACTATGACACTTGCATAGACGCAATTTTAGCAGGCGCGTCCTGTGTGACGCATGCATGCAATGCCATGCCGCCCTTGCATCACCGCGCGCCCTCTTTAATGGGTGCGGCGGTAAAAAAGCAAATTTACATACAGGTGATATCCGACGGGCTGCACCTGCACGGTGCGATGGTGTATACGCTCTACCGGCTGTTTGGACCGGATAAAATGATACTGATTAGCGACAGTATGCACGCCACTGGATATGCAGACGGGACATACGACTTCGGCGGCCAGCCGATTGTAGTAAAAGACGGGGTTGCACGCACGCAGGACGGCAAGCTTGCGGGCAGCACCTCCACCCTTTGGCGCTGTGTCAAGCTTTCGGCGGCCTTTGGGATCCCGTTTGCAGATGCGGTTGCAATGGCCACCCGTACGCCCGCGGCGCTTTTGGGCCTAAACAAAGGGCGTATTGCAGTTGGGCTGGATGCGGATTTGATTGTGATTGACAGCCAGATGCAGGTGGAGATGACTGTAATTGCGGGGGAAATTTATAAAGGGCGTGAATAAATGGCGGGCAAACGCGACTTGGAAGAAATTGTGGGCGAAATTTATGAAATTGTATATGAAAATGAAGAAAACGGCTACAAGGTGGCCGATTTTGACCAGGACGGCACGCTGATCACCATTGTGGGATATCTGCCCGGCGTGGGCCGGGGCGAGCGCATCAAGGCGGCCGGCCGCTGGGTGAACCATGCGGTATATGGCGAGCAGTTCAAGGTGGAGCTGTATGAGAAGGAAATGCCCAAAACGGAAAACGCCATTTTAAAATATCTGAGCTCGGGCATCCTAAAAGGCGTGCGCGAATCCACGGCCAAAAAAATTGTGGCCCAGTTTGGGAAAGATGCGCTCCATATCATTGAAACCCAGCCGTTAAAGCTTGCGGCCATTAAGGGAATCAGCGCCGAAAAAGCGGTGCGCATCCAGCAGAGCTATATTGAACAGCAGGGCGCGTCCAGCCTGGTGATGTTTTTGCAGGGGTATGGGATCTCGGTGCGCATGGCGGCAAAAATTTATAAAAAACTGGGGCCGGGCGCAGTGGCGCTCATTGAAAAGAACCCCTATTTATTGTGCGATGAGATAGACGGCATTGGGTTTAAAACGGCAGACAAGATTGCCATGTCCATGGGAAAGGAGACGGGCAGTGCTTTCCGCGTGCGGGCCGGCACGCTCTACACCCTGAAATACAACACCCAGTTTGGGCACACCTATCTTCCGCGGCAAACGCTTTGCGGCCTTGCGTCCGAGCTTATGGGGGTGCCGTCTGAAAGTGTGAACCAGGCCATCTCCCAGCTTGTGATGGAGGGGACGTTTGTCATTGAGCAAGATAAAACCGGCGAGCGCATTTACGACGGGTTCCACTATTTGTCCGAGTTATATGTGGCAAAGCGTATGGCGAGCATCGCGTCGGTGCGGTTTGAAACCGACGAGGCCGCGGTAGAAGCTGAGCTTTTGCGCGAGGAGGCTGCGCACGGAATCGAGTTTGCCCATTTGCAAAAGGAGGCAGTCAAAAGTGCGCTGGAGTATGGCGCAATGGTCATCACCGGCGGCCCCGGCACGGGCAAGACCACCATCATCACCACCATCATTTCGCTCATGAAAAAACGCGGCTACAAGGTGGTGCTCACTGCGCCCACCGGCCGTGCCGCAAAGCGCATGAGCCAAGTGTGCCAAATGGAGGCAAAAACCATCCACCGCCTTTTGGGGGCGGGCTATTCGGAGGAAGAGGATAAATCTTCTTTTTCTGCAGACGAGGAAAATCCCATTTTAGCAGACGTCATCATTGTAGACGAAATGTCCATGGTGGATATTTCCCTCATGCACAGCCTGCTGCGGGCAGTACAGCACGGCACCCGCCTGGTTTTGGTGGGGGATGTGGACCAGCTTCCGTCAGTGGGGCCGGGCAACGTACTGAAGGATATCATCGACAGCGGTGTAGTCAAGGTCATTCGCCTGACCGAAATTTTCCGCCAGGCCGAAAAAAGTAAAATCGTGGTCAATGCACACCGCATCAACAAAGGGCAGTATCCCATTTGCAATGAGCCAGGCACCGACTTCTTTTTTGCCAATTTGCCCGCAGCCGCAGCGGGCGCGGATTATATCCTTTCGCTTTGCGCCAAAAAGCTTCCAGCCGCTTATGGGCTGGATCCCTATGATATCCAGGTGCTCTGCCCTGCCAAAAAGGGCATTGCCGGGGTGCTTAATTTAAATGGATTGCTGCAAGAGACGTTAAATCCCAAGGATCCTTCCAAGGCACAGAAGGAATATGGCGATATCATCTTCCGCGAGGGCGACAAGGTGATGCAGATCAAAAATAACTACGACTTAAAATGGACCGATGCACACACTGGCGAGGAGGGCAGCGGCGTATTCAACGGGGATGTGGGCATCATTTACAGCATCCATCCCACGTTTAAAACCATGACGGTGATGATGGATGAACGCCGGGTGGTATATGATTTTAAGGATTTAGAAGAGCTGGACCTCGCCTATGCCATCACCGTACACAAGAGCCAGGGCAGCGAGTTTGGCGCGGTGATCATCCCGGTGTACGATGGCCCCTATATGCTCATCAACCGCAATCTGTTTTACACAGCTGTGACCCGTGCAAAAAAATTGGTGGTACTGGTGGGCAGCGAGCCGGTGATGCACAAAATGGTGGATAACAACAAAGAGGCCAGGCGGTATTCCGGGCTTTTGGAGAAACTGAGAAGGGCGGGGGAGACGGCATGATGGAATGCGTTCAAACCCTGTGGAAGCAGATGATCAATTTTCTGTTCCCGCTCCGGTGCATTTGCTGTGGACGGATGCTGGATACAGACGCGGAGATTAGCCTTTGCAACCAGTGCCATCCTGTGGTGTTTACCCGCTATGTGGAGCCGCGCGCGTTTGAGAAGAAGTTTTTTGACCGGGTTTACTGTGTCGCCGACTATACTGGGCATGTGCGGCGTGCTGTGTTAAAATATAAATTTGGAAATGCACGCTATCTGGCAAATACCTTTGGCACGCTCATTGCCGAGCGGATACAAAAGAATGTGCCTAAAACGGCATTTGACCTTGTCACCTGTGTGCCGCTCAGCCCAGGCCGCTTAAAAGAACGCGGCTTTAACCAGTCGGCAGATATTGCAAAGGTTGTGGCAAATATTTTTGGTATCCCATTTGAACCGGATATGCTCATTAAAGTAAAAGAACTTTCACCGCTTTCTAAAATGCCGGCGGCTGAGCGAAGAAAGCGGGTGCGCGGCGCGTACCGGTTTTGTGAAAACTGTGAAATCACCAAGAAACGGATTCTTTTAATTGACGATATTTACACCACTGGCGCAACCATTGACGAATGTGCAAAGGTGCTTTGCATGTACGGCGCGGCATCGGTCACTGCCGCGGCAATGTGTGCGGCTGTACATAAAATTTCCAGATAGGAATGGTTCGTTTTTGCAGATACTAAGTTTGCAGTTCAATTAAAAAAGGAGAGAAATAGTATGGGCAGAAACTACCGCAGGTCAAGACTGTTAAACCCCGACGCATACGACGCTATGACCAAGCTGAAATTTGAGTGTGCCGAGGAGCTGGGGCTCACCCAGTTTTGCAAGGAAAACAACGACCACTACAAAGGCGATCTCACCGCGCGGGAAAACGGTTCCCAGGGCGGGCCGATCGGCGGCTTGATGGTAAAACGCATGATTGCAGACTATGAAAACCAGATGAAATAAACACTGCCGGGACGGACACGGTTTTGGCCGTCCCTTACATAAAAGGAGATAAGCCATGAAGGAACGGATTTACACCATCGAACTAAACGACGCGTTTGACGCGGACACCGAGTGCCCCATCTGCACGTTTTTGGAATTAGAAGAGCAAAAGCGGATTGACTACACCGTGGGTGCAAGTATGATGGAGCCGGACTGCCGGGAGGAGACCAACCAAAAGGGGTTTTGCAGGCGGCACATGGCAAAAATCCTTGAAACGCCAAACAAGCTCAGTGTGGCGCTCATGCTCGAAACACATATGGATGCGGTTTTAAAGCAGCTAAACGATGGAAAATCTGCGCTGCCCACACCCAAAAGGCGGATGTTTCAAAAGGCGGACGCCTTAAAAGAGGCCGTGCTGTTGCAGGCGGATACGCTTTCTAATATCAATCAGTCGTGCGCGGTGTGTGACTGGCTTTTTAGCACCCTTTCCCATTTTATGGAAAACCTCTTCTATCTGTATGAAACCGAGCCAGAGTTTCAAAAAAAAGTGCTGGCCTGCAAAGGGTTTTGCGTGCCGCACTTTGAATTGCTGCTCCGGTCCGCCGTCAAATACCAGAAGGACCAGAAGCTTTCCGATTTTGTAAATGCCATGTATGACATCCAAACCGCCCAATTTGCCCGTGTAAAAGACGATCTTTCGTGGTTTGGGAAGAAATTTGACTACCGCTATCGGGATGCAGATTGGAAAAATTCCAAGGATGCGCTGCCAAGAAGCGCGCAAAAACTGATATCCCATCCGTAACGCAAGCCTATTTTTTATGTACAGTGCGCTTGATTTTTTCAAGCGCGTCTTTGTATCGGTTAGATTTTAAATCTGGAAAGGCTTTGATGAGACGCACCTGTGTGTAATGCAGCTTTTGCGTAAGCGCATCCTGTTTGGTCCGGAGCTGTGCGCGCATAGCAGCTGCAGCGTCCAGGCTTTCTTTGTACGTCTGTTTCCATGTTTCGGTCTTTTGTGCCACTTTTAGCACTTCACCTGAAAGATTGACCCCCACACCATCTGAAATGTGCTTAATTTTTCCACCCAGCGCGTCAATTTGTTTGAGCCGCCGGTTGAGGTTTAAAACAGACTGCACGGTTGCCAGGATGTCCAAGAGCATCACAATGCCAAGAGTGCCCAGCAAGATATTTGTGGCTGTGGGCGGAATCCATCTCACAAATGCCGCAACGGCGGGGTGGATGATTTCCATAACCACCAGGCATGCTACGCCCCACAGAAGAGAAAATTTTAAGCAGATGTAGCCGCTGATGTTAAATGGTTCGTTAGAATAGTCCCACCATTTTTGGTGAAACAACGTTTCTAACACAAAACCGGTTGCCCATTCCAGCAAAGAGGCGAGCGCCACCGCGCATAAAAACAGGACAATGGTATTTTCGCGAAGCGGTGTGAGGCAGAAGATGACAATTACCGCGCCCACACCGTAAACCGGGCACAGCGGGCCATTTAAAAACCCCCGGTTTACAAAGGTTCCCTCGCACACCGCGGCATATGTCACCTCCAAACACCAGCCCAAAACGGCGTAGATGAAAAAGTAGCACAGATATGGATACATAGGAAACTCCCTTCCTGACATTTTGCGCCATGCGGTCCTATGTCCAATTTGCCGTAAAATATTACTTCCCAAGCGCGGCGCGCGCGTCATAAATTTTTTGTTTCATCACAGAAAGCGAGCGTATAATGCCGTCTGCAATGGACTTGCCATATGCGGCCTGCACAGACGGGTCAAGCAGCAGGGCACGGTCGTGCGCATTGGAGACAAAGGCGCATTCCACAAGCGTTGCGGGCATTGCGGTTTTGCGAAGCACCCAAAGCCCGGGCCGGCTCACCAAACCAAGATCTTTGACGTCCACGTTCTTTAAAATTTCTTCCCGGATATACGACGCCACTTCTTTTCCGGTGATGCCGTATTTGGTCAGGGTAGAATCGCCGTTGTAAAGCACCATCATCCCATTTGCCGTGTTCCCTTCCACCGAGTTGCAGTGCACGCTCACAAACAGGTCAGCGTCCGCGGCATTGGCAATGTCGGTGATTTCGCTCAGTTCTAAATATTTGTCGGTGTCCCGCGTCATTTTGACGTTTACGCCTGCTGCCGTTAAATTTTGATACACACTGAGTGCAATGGAAAGGTTGGGGTCTTTTTCCTGAATCAGCAGATTGCCGTTTTCATCCTTTGCCACTGCACCGGGATCTTTGCCGCCATGCCCTGCATCCACCACCACCAACAGGTTTTCTGGATCGCGGCTGGCCAAAAATTCCAAATCCGTTTGCGGCGCAGGCGTTTCCGGTTCCGGCTCTGCTGCAGGCGGCAATGGCTCAGTTTCATTCTCGCCCGGCTGCACGCCTGAACCATCCTGGCCGATGTGGATTTTAAATACACCATCGGATAAATTGAAGTTATACGGCTGGGTGGCGGTGCACTCCATCACCACCCGTGCATACCCGTCGTGCTGGGCGTAGCGGAGCTCTTTTACAAATTCTGTGTCCATTAAAACCTTGCCGTCGCGAAAGGTAAATGCGGTGTCATAAAAGTCGAGGATGATACAGTAGGGCGATTGGGACGTGCTGATTTCGGGAAGGTTTGGATTGTCAGTTGTGATGGCAAACCGGTTTCCGCTCGTGTCCGCTGCATCCAGTGAGATGTCAGAAATGGTATATGACGGCTTGGGGGCAGGGGTTGTAATACGGACAGCGCGCGCAGGGTTGTCCCACAAAATTTCACAGCCCAACGCCTCGCTGATAAACCGGATGGGCACCAAACAGCGGTCGCTGATAATCACAGGCGGCGCGTCCAAAAGCACCCGCGTGCCGTTTAAAACCGCAGTGTTGGAGCCAGCGGTGAACACCATTTTTACATCATCTTTTACAATGGTGGCCTGTTTGACCGCGTCGTTCCACGAAATTTCAGCGTTTAAGCCCTCAAATACAGCCCGTACCGGCACCAGCGCACGGTCATTGACAATTTGGGGCGGAACGTCGCATGCAATTTGTTGTCCGTTTATGTAAAGCAAAATATCGTCCGCCGCCGCGGAAACGGTGACACAGCTAAAAAGAAGGGTGACAATGAGCACCCACAAAACCGGGCGGTTTTTCATATTGAACCAGTCCTTTCTTAAACCAATATGCAACTTTAATTATAGCATAAAGAAATCCCAATTTCGACAAATCCACCCCATATGCAACGTAATTGTAACATTTTGTTAACAACTGGAACTTTTTGACAATGGCTGCTTTTGAAATTAAATTTGGGAAAAATGGTTGACAAAAGCATGTTTATCGTGTATAATCAGTAATGCTCTGTAAAATATGACAAGCCCGGCTTATTTTACCGTAAGTTAAGCTTGTTTTCCATATGGGAAGGCAATAAGGAGGTGCGTAAAGCATGAAGAGAACATTCCAACCGAACGTCCGGCATAGAAGCAAAGTGCATGGGTTCCGCAAACGGATGAGAACCAGCAACGGCAGAAAGGTTTTAGCACGCAGAAGGCAAAAGGGCAGGAAAGTGTTATCTGCGTAAAATCATGACACGCGAAAAGACCACACTGTTGTGGTCTTTTTAAGCATGGGAGGACTTTTGCTTGAAAGGGACCATCAAGCGCAATAATGAGTTTCGCTATGCCTACCGGCGGGGAAAGAAGTTTGTGACGCCCGTCTTGGTGCTGCACTATTATAAAAACCGCGGACAAGCAAATCAATATGGCATCACAGTGTCCACTACCATTGGCGGTGCAGTGGTGCGAAACCGTATTAAACGGCTGATTCGCGAGGCTTACCGCATGCAAAAAGACACCATAAAAAGCGGATACAACACCGTTTGGGTGGCACGCGGGCGTACAGCGCATGCAGACTTTGCAACAATTTGTTCCGCCATGCAGTTTTGTATTGAAAAATCTGGAATTTTACGGGATGTGTCAGCATGAAACGGTTTCTTATTTGGCTAATCACCGTTTACCGAAACTCGATATCCCCTTTAAAACCGCCCTGCTGCAGGTTTTATCCCACCTGCTCGCAGTATGCCTTGCAGGCGCTTGAAAAGTACGGTGCGCTCAAAGGCTCCTATCTTTCCATCCGGCGGGTTTTAAAGTGCCACCCGTTCCACAAGGGCGGGTATGACCCGCTTCGTTAGCGGTAACATTGACTTGCAGTTCATTGGAGGATGATTGTTATTTCAACCTTTTTTAATACAATAATCACCACCCCCTTAGGATGGGTTTTGGCGTTTATTTATCACTTTGTCGCAAACTACGGCGTTGCACTTATTTTGTTTACCGTGCTCATTAAGCTGGTGCTGCTTCCGCTTAGCATCAAGCAGCAAAAGTCCATGGTGAAATTGCAGCAGGTGCAGCCGCGCATGGCGGAAATCCAGGAAAAGTATAAAAACGATCAGCAGCGGCAGCAAGCTGAAATGATGAAGCTTTACAAGGAGCATAAAATCAGCCCTATGGGCGGGTGCCTCCCTATGCTTTTGCAGTTCCCGGTGCTCATCTGCCTCTATCAGGTCATTAGTTATCCGCTCACATATATGTTCCGCATGAATGCGTCTGAAAGTTGGGCGCTGGTGACGCAGTACGGCTATGACGCCGCTCTGAGAGCAAATGAAATTACGCCTTCTGTGGCACAGATTCAAGCTGCAACTGACGCGGGGCTCATCAATTTTGACTTTTTAGGCGGCCTGCTTAATTTGGCACAGACGCCGCATATCACCCAGCCGTCCCTTTTGTGGGCCATCCCCATTTTGGCCGCGCTCACCACATTTTTAAGCAGCAAAGTGATGACTATGATGCAGGGCAAAAAGAAGGACGAGGCGCCCAAAAAACCGCAGCGGGTGTTAAACCCTGAGGCAAAAAACCAGGGCGGTGTGGACCAGGCGCAGAGCATGAATAAAACCATGATGTATTTTATGCCCATTATGACGCTTTGGATTACATTTAGCTATCCAGCCGCACTGGGGTTTTACTGGTTGATCAGCAACATTCTGTCCGTATTCCAGCAGATGTATTTAAACCACAAATATGGCAGCAAGTATAAAGAAGAAGTGATGGCCATTGAAGAACGGAAGGAAATGGAGCGCAAGGAGCGCAAAAAGCTGAAAAAAAAGAAAAAATGAGCCTGTACGCGCTTTTTGCGGGCAGTGCAATAAGTAAGTATACAAGGAGCGTATCGATATGAAATCTGTTGAAATGGTTGGGAAAACCGTTGACGACGCGGTAAAAGCCGCACTTGAAACGCTGTGCGCTACGATGGACGATGTAGAAATTGAAGTTTTGGAAGAAGGCGCAAAAGGCTTTTTGGGCATTGGCAATAAAGAGGCCAAGGTTTTGGTTACGGTAAAAGAGACCCCGGTTACCCGTGCAAAAGACTTTTTAAACGGGTTGTTCGAACGGTGGGGAATCGAGGTGGCAGTGGATGCCAGGCTTGAGGACGAGCTGTTAAAGGTGGAGCTTTCGGGTGAAAATATGGGCGTGGTGATTGGGAAACGCGGCGAAACGTTGGATGCGCTGCAGCATTTGCTCAGCCTGTTTGTCAACCATGGCAGCGAATTTGTGAGAGTTACGTTAGATACAGAAAATTACCGTGAAAAACGGACGCAAACCTTGGTGGAACTGAGCAAGCGGCTCGCCGTCAAAGTGGCGAAATCGCGTAAGAATATGACGCTGGAGCCCATGAACTCCTATGAGCGGCGCATTATCCATGCAACCTTGCAGGATGACAAATACGTCACCACTTACAGTGTCGGCCAGTCGCCCAACCGCAAGGTGGTCATTGCATACAACCGGCCGCAAAAAAATAGCTGAATTCACTGGCTGCCTTACATCCGCTCGTTTTTGAGCAAACGTAGGCAGCTTTTTTTATAAAAATTTTAAAAAAGCAGGTGCTTTTGATTGAACCAGTTTGACACAGTTGCGGCAATTTCTACGCCGCCAGGCACAGGCGGCATTGCCATTGTGCGTATGAGCGGCGCGCATGCGGTCGAGATTGCAGACCGCGTATTTCAAAAACAATCGGGGCAACCGCTTAAAGCGGCACGCACACATACGATACACTATGGGCACGTCTATGCGGAGGACGGTACGGTGATTGACGAGGTGCTGGTTTCGGTGATGCGCGCACCCAACACCTATACGCGCGAGGATGTGGTGGAAATCAACTGCCACGGGAGTGCCTATGCCGCAAACCGGTTGCTGGAGGCGCTTTTAAAAAACGGCGCATCGCTTGCGCCGGCCGGTGAGTTTACCCGCCGCGCATTTTTAAACGGGCGGATTGACCTTGCAAAAGCGGAAGCGGTGATGGATGTGATCACCTCTAAAACGGCGCTGGCGCACGCGGTGTCTGTAGGGCAGCTTTCTGGCCGGCTTTCGGGGGAAATTGACCGGCTGCGCGCGGATCTTTTGGGGCTTACGGCGCATTTACATGCGGTGACCGATTTCCCGGAGGAAGGGCTAGAGCCGCTTTCTGACGCACAGTTTATTGAAATACTAGAAGGTGTGCAATCTCAAATCGGCACACTTCTCAAAACTGCGGATACAGGAAAACTAATCCGCGAGGGCGTCCCCACTGCCATTGTGGGCAAACCCAATGTGGGCAAGTCGTCACTGCTCAATTTGCTGGCGGGGGAAGACCGCGCCATTGTGACCGACATTGCGGGCACCACGCGCGACGTAATTGAGGAATGTGTCAATTTGGACGGCATTTTGCTAAACGTTTCCGATACCGCGGGTATCCGTGAAACGGGTGACCGGGTGGAGCGCATGGGGGTAGAACGTACGAAACACTGTTTAGAGCAAGCTGCGCTGGTGCTGTTTTTGCTGGATGGGAGCGCGCCGCCGGATGCGGACGATATGCAGATTGCAGAGCTTTTGGCGGATAAACGCGTGATTGTACTGCTAAATAAATCGGATTTGGGCATCCATGCAAAGGCCGGGGAATTTTGCCGGCCATTTCAAACGGTCATTCCATTTTCAGTTAAGACGCAAGCGGGATTTTCAGAGCTCAAACAGGCGGTGAAAGACTTGTTGGGCATGGCGCATGCGGACGAGCTGGCAAACAGCAGTGCGGTGGTCAATCTGCGGCACAAGGAGGCGCTGATCAAAGCGTCTTTGAGCGTCCGGACAGCGCTGGATACGGCGCACGCGGGGCTGCCGCTGGATTTAACCTTTGTGGATATGGAAAACGCCCTGTCCGCCCTGGGGGAAATTACAGGACAGACAGTGGGGGAGGAAATTGTAAATCAAATTTTTGCATCGTTTTGCGTGGGGAAATAAGGGGGAGAGAAAGCATGGAGGTTTATGCTGCGGGAAGCTATGATATTGCAGTAATTGGCGGCGGGCACGCGGGGTGCGAGGCGGCGCTGGCATCTGCACGGCTGGGGCTTCGCACCATTTTGTTTGCCATCAATCTCGACACCATTGCCAACATGGCGTGTAACCCCTGCATTGGCGGCACGGCCAAGGGGCACTTGGTGCGGGAAATTGACGCGCTGGGCGGCGAAATGGGAAAGGTGGCCGACGCCACGTTTATTCAATCGCGCATTTTAAATAAAGGCAAGGGCCCTGCGGTGTATTCCCTGCGCGCGCAAGCGGACCGCCGCGCGTATCAGGAGGAAATGAAGCGCCGGTTAGAGCAGCAGCCCGGCTTGGATATCAAGCAGGCGGAAATTGTGGAAATTGGGTTTGGAAAGGGGCGCGAAGTGCAGTCGGTCACCACGCACTTGGGTGCCAGGTATGCGGTAAAAGCCGCCATTATTGCCACCGGCACCTTTTTAAAGGGGCGGGTGATTGTGGGGGACGTGAGCTATCCGTCCGGCCCGGACGGCGTGTTTCCCGCAAATGCGCTTTCCGATTGCCTGATACAAAACGGGATCCCGCTCATGCGGTTTAAAACGGGCACGCCCGCACGCGTCAACGCCAACAGCATCGACTTTTCCAAAATGGAAGTGCAGCAGGGGGACGACGAGATTACGCCGTTTTCGTTTGAGACAAAAGAGCCCGGAAAAAACAAGGCGTGCTGTTACCTCACCTATACAAATGCTGAAACAAAGCGGATTATCACCGAAAATTTGCACCGTTCCCCGCTTTACAGCGGGAAAATTGAAGGGGTGGGGCCGCGTTACTGCCCCTCCATTGAAGATAAAATTGTGCGGTTTGCCGATAAAGAGCGGCATCAGATTTTTATAGAACCCATGGGGCTTTCCACCAATGAAATGTATATCCAGGGCTTTTCTTCCAGCCTGCCGGAGGATGTACAGCTAAAAATGCTGCGCACGCTTCCCGGGCTTGCACACGCGCACATGATGCGCACCGCGTATGCCATTGAATACGACTGCGTGGACGCGACCATGCTGCATCCCACGCTGGAATTTAAAGAGTATCCCGGCCTTTACGGCGCGGGGCAGTTCAACGGCAGTTCGGGGTATGAAGAGGCCGCGGCGCAGGGGCTGGTGGCGGGAATCAACGCGGCACGAAAGCTTTTGGGCCGCCCGCCGTTTGTGATGGACCGGTCTGAAAGCTATATCGGCACGCTCATAGACGACCTCACGGTCAAGGGCACCAACGAGCCATACCGCATGCTCACGTCCCGCAGCGAATACCGGCTGCTGCTCCGGCAGGACAACGCCGATTTGCGGCTTACGCCCAAAGGATATGAAATTGGGTTGATTTCTGAGGCGCGCTATCAAGCCTTTTTGCAAAAAAAGGCGCATATTGAGGCGGAAATTGCGCGGGTGAAACGCGCCGTGGTGGCACCGGGGGAAGCGGTAAACGCCTTTTTGACAGAGCGGGGCAGCGCGCCCATCCGCACCGGTGTGAAGCTTTGCGAACTCATGCGCCGGCCTGAATTAGACTACGATTCCCTCGCGCCGTTTGACCCGGACCGGCCGGCACTGGACCGGTTTGAGCGCGAACAGGTGCATATTCAGGTGAAATATGAAGGATATATTCAAAAGCAGATAGAGCAGGTGGCACAGTTTCAAAAGCTGGAGCAAAAGCAAATCCCGGAAGATATCGACTATCAGGCCATTGGTGGATTGCGGCTGGAGGCGCGGCAAAAGCTTTCCAAACACCGCCCCAAAACAGTGGGCCGGGCGTCGCGCATTTCCGGCGTTTCGCCCGCCGATATCAGTGTGCTGCTTATCTATTTAAAAACGCGGTAAGGAGGAGGCGCGCATGGGTTTACGCGAAATGGTAGGAGAAAATGCCGAACAGTTTGCGGCCTACTACAAACTGCTGGTGGAATGGAACAAAAAGATAAATCTGACCGCCATTACGGAGGAAGCGGATGTGTATGCCAAGCACTTTATGGACAGCTTGGCGGTAGTTTTGAGCGGGAAAATTAAAGACGGCCAGCGTGTGGTTGACATTGGCACCGGCGCGGGGTTCCCCGGCCTGGTTTTGGCCATCCACAACCCATCCCTGTCTGTTGTGCTGCTCGATTCGTTAAATAAGCGCGTCACCTTTTTAAACGAAGTGATAGAGGCATTGGAGTTAAAAAATGTCACGGCGGTGCACGGCCGGGCAGAGGACTTTGCCAAACAGCCGGATTTTCGAGAGCGGTTTGATGCTGCAGTGTCCCGGGCAGTGGCTGCGCTGCCGTCGCTTTTGGAGCTCTGCCTGCCGTTTGTGAAAGTGGGAGGCTTTTTTATTGCACAAAAAGGCCCGGCGGCCTATGCGGAAGCGGACGCGGCCAAAAACGCCGTTTCTACTTTGGGCGGGCAGTTGGAATCCATTTTCCCATACCAAATTCCCGATGCAGATCTCGACCACAATCTGGTGCTTGTAAAAAAGATTGCACAGACTTCGACAAAGTATCCCAGAAAGAGCCCCAAACCAATAAAAGATCCGTTGAAATAAGGCGTTTCCCGGCATTTTTTGTAAGAATTTTTAGAACGATTTTATTTCCCTTTTTGGACAAGCCGTGCTATACTATTGATAGAGAAAAACGTACAAGAAGGGGATGCGAACCAATGGACATTTTATCCATACTCAATCCAAAAAGTGCAGTCAAAGACAATGTGGTCTACATACCGATTTCGAGCATCAAGCCCAATCCATACCAGCCGCGCCGCAAGTTTGACAAGGCGGGTATTTCTGAGCTTTGCGAATCCATCAAGCAATACGGCGTCATCCAGCCCATCTCGGTACGGCGGATTGGCATTGGAAGCTATGAGCTGGTGATGGGGGAGCGGCGGCTGCGCGCATGCATACAGGCAAAAATCACCCGGATTCCCGCCATCGTTGTGGACATGAATGACAACGACAGCGCTGTAGTGGCGCTCATTGAAAATTTACAGCGGCAAAACCTCACCTTTATGGAGGAGGCACAGGCGTATTTTTACCTCATCAGCGAGCATGGCTTAACACAGGATGAGCTGGCGCAGAAAGTGGGCAAAAACCAGTCCACCATTGCAAATAAGCTTCGGCTGCTAAAGCTTCCAAAGCAAATCAAACAGATTATTGAAGAACGAGGGCTGACCGAGCGTCACGCGCGGGCGTTATTGAAGCTGCCCGATGAGGATTTGCAGATGCGCATTCTAAAAAAAGTGTGCGATAACGAGCTCAATGTGAAGGAGACCGACGAGCTGGTGGACAAAGCGTTGGAAGAAATTTTGATGACCAGTAAGGAGAAAAAGACCAGCAAGGTTGCAATTTTAAAGGATGTGCGCATTTTTACCAATACCATCAAACGCGCGGTGCATGCAATGCGCAATTCTGGCATTGATGCTGAATCCATTACCAACGAAAACGATTATTTTTATGAATATGTGATAAAAATCCCAAAGCGCCAGGCACAATAATCCCCTTTCCCTTGACAAAATGGTCAAAAAAAGGTATAATTTGTAAGAATCAGAGCAGACGTCATGCGTTAAGTGTTAGAGAATGGGAGTAGAGTCTCTAAACGAAAAGCCGGTTTGGCTTGCGGTTTGACGTTCCATCCGCTGAATAATATCACAAATATTATCCTGACGGCCCCTGCTCAATACCATTTTGGAAGGGGATTTTTTATGCCTAAAATCAATTCTACAAAACGGGTGGTTTACACCGCCTTCTTCATGGCGCTTGCGCTTGCACTCCGTTACTTCAGCATTCTTGTGCCCTTTGGCGGCGTGCTGGGCATGCGCATCAGCGTATCCGGTTTTTTTTCCAAGCTTCCCGCAATTTTGTTTGGCCCCTTATACGGCGGCATTGCAAATGGTGCAATTGATTTTATCGGCTGCATCATAAAGCCGGACGGCGAGTATATTCCGCTGCTCACCTTAACGGCCGCCTTAGGCGGCGTAATTGCCGGTTTTGCATGGAAATATGCGGCTTCAGCCCATTTTGAACGGGTGAAAAAATATTTTGTATGTGCAGTTGCGGCATTTGGTGTGTGGGGGCTTGTAAATTTGATACTCATCACCTTTTTCCCCGAACTGCCCTATTGCGCGGCTATTTTGTCCATGGGCGCCAAGCGTTCCATTTACGCCACTGCGGGCCTCATTGCGCTGGGGCTTTTAGGGGCAGTGCTCTTTTTGGCAGACTGGTTTTTAAAACGCAAAAAACCGGAAATTGGCGGCGATTATGTAAAAATGCTGTTGGTTTTGCTTTTGGCAAATATCACGGTCACCACGCTCAATACCTTTATTTTGCGGATTTTTGTGCCCGCGCTTGCAAATATTGCATTTTGGATATTTTACATTCCGCGGCTCATTGAAGAAATTATTATGACCATGGTGCAGAGCTATGCGGTGCTCTACCTTTTAAAGCTGTTTGACCGCGTGTTTGACAAACCGGTGGTTGCAAACTAAAAATGAAAGTTTTTTTGTAAAAAATTGCAAAACCGAAATGGCGAGGGGAAACGCTCTGCTGTTTCGGTTTTTTGTTGAAGCTGTCGCATGTTTTGTGAAAATAATTGCATAAATTTTAAGGGAAGAAGATGGAATTGCACTATTTTTTACAAAATATTTGAATTTTTTTGAATTCAATCTTGCAAAATTTGAAAAAAAGGAGTACAATAAACAGGAAGTGATTTTTGTAAGGGAGGTAAATAAAACATGGGATTGAAAAGTAAATATTTAATTGACCTGATGGACAGAGTGGAAAAACGCAACCCTGCTGAGCCGGAGTTTCACCAGGCGGTCAAAGAGGTGCTGGAATCGCTGGAGCCGGTGATAGAAAGACGGCCCGAATTTGTGGAAAGCGGCATTGTGGAAATGCTGGTTGAGCCCGAGCGCGTGATTAAATTCCGCGTGCCGTGGGTGGATGACAAGGGCCATGTGCAGGTTAACCGCGGATTCCGCGTGCAGTTTAACAGCGCCATTGGACCTTACAAGGGCGGTCTTCGCTTCCATCCTTCAGTTTATGAGGGCATTATTAAATTTTTGGGCTTTGAACAGATTTTTAAAAACTCGCTGACTGGGCTTCCCATTGGCGGCGGCAAGGGCGGCAGCGACTTTGATCCCAAGGGCAAATCTGATTTAGAAGTGATGCGGTTTTGCCAGAGCTTTATGACCGAGCTTTCCAAGCACATTGGCGCGGATACCGATGTGCCTGCCGGCGATATTGGCGTTGGCGCGCGGGAAATCGGTTATATGTTTGGGCAATATAAACGGCTGCGCAACGAGTTTACCGGTGTTTTGACCGGCAAGGGCCTTACATATGGCGGCAGCCTGGCGCGTAAAGAGGCGACGGGTTATGGACTGTGCTACTTTGCAGAGGAAATGTTAAATGCGAAGGGCAAATCGTTTAAAGGCTCCACAGTTGTGATTTCCGGCTCGGGCAACGTGGCAATTTACGCAACGGAAAAGGCCACCCAGCTGGGCGGCAAGGTGGTTGCGCTGTCTGATTCCAACGGTTATATTTACGACAAGAACGGCGTGGACCTTGACTTGGTGAAACAGATTAAAGAGGTGGAGCGCAAGCGTATCAAAGAATATGTGGTAAAACACCCCGAAGCGGAATATCATGAGGGATGCGCAGGCATCTGGAATGTGAAGTGCGACATTGCGCTGCCCTGTGCAACGCAAAATGAGCTGGATGAAGCAAGCGCAAAGACGCTTTGTGCAAACGGTGTCATCGCAGTTGCGGAAGGCGCAAACATGCCCTCCACGCCCGAGGCGGTTGCAACGTTCCAGCAAAACGGCGTACTGTTTGGCCCGGCAAAGGCGGCCAATGCAGGCGGCGTCGCCACCAGTGCGTTGGAAATGAGCCAAAACTCCATGCGTTATGGATGGACGTTTGAAGAAGTGGATCAGAAGCTGCACGGCATCATGGTGAGCATTTACAAAAACGCGGCCAAAGCGGCAAAAGAATACGGCTGCGAGGACAATCTGGTTGCAGGCGCAAATATTGCAGGCTTCTTAAAAGTTGCAGAAACCATGCTGGCGCACGGTGTGGTGTAATAAAAATGCAAAAAAGAGCAGTCGATTTGAAGTGAACCCCAAAGTTTGAGACTATTTCAAAGATTGTGTAAACCTCCAAACGGGTATATAATAAAAATA
>JAJXRJ010000046.1 GCA_021629085.1 Oscillospiraceae bacterium
GTTTGTATAAAATACAAATGAAATTTATTTTCACTTTATGCGATTTGGAGGATAGGATGAACCGGATACTGTTACAAATTCAAGTGCTGTATGAGAAAATGGGGCGGGCGGAAAAGAAAATTGCAGACTGGGTGCTCAAAAACCCGGGCGGGCTGATACCGCTTTCCATCTGTGAGCTTGCAGACGCCTGCGACTGCAGCGAGGCAACGGTAGTGCGATTTGCACGCCGGCTGGGGTTTGACGGATATCAAGCGCTAAAAATTTCGCTTGCAAGGCTTGAGGGAAATGTCAATATCAGCTCGACCATCAAAAAAAGCGACACCTGTATGGAGATGTTTGAAAAGGTGTCCAATGATATTTACTATTCCTTGGAAAAGACAAAACAGGCACTCTCCGAGGAGCCGCTTTTGCGCGCTGCTAAAGCCATTGCCGCCGCAAGCACTGTGGTCACCTATGGCCTTGGAAACTCCGCGGCTGTGGCAATGGACGCACAGCACAAATTTATGCGTGCGGGCTGCCGGGCCACAGCCTATTGCGACAACCACATGCAGGCCATCAACGCCTCCCATCTGACAGAAGGCGATGTCGCCATCGGCATTTCCCATTCGGGGTCGTCAAAGGACATTGTGGAAGCTTTAAAAATTGCCCGGGAAAACGGCGCAACCACCATTTGTATCACCAATAAAGGAAAGTCGCCCATTTTAAAGCAGAGTGACATTGTGCTCTATACCGCTTCTAACGAAACACAGTACAGCATTTTGGGCTTAAATTCCCGCATCGCCCAGCTTGCCATCATCAACACGCTGTATTTTTATATTGTTTGTCACCGAGATGAAGCGGCGATGCGCGCCATTGAAAATACTGAGCAGGCACTGCTTAGCAAAAAATATTGAGTACATTTGCACAAAATCCTGTCGGATTTTGGAAAGATTTCTTGTAGTTCGGAAAAAATTTTAAAAATCACTTGAAAATTAAATAAAAAAAACGTACAATAAAATGGGAATTGAATCAATTCATAGGTGGGAGTGTTTTTAGAGTGTCAAAATTTTGTGCAGTAATTTTGGCGGCCGGCCAGGGCACAAGAATGAAGTCCAACCTGCTAAAGGTGATGCACCGGGTGTCCAACAAACCGCTGATTGAATGGGTGTACGACGCCTGCAGCAAGGCCGGGAGCGAAAAAACCGTCATGGTAATCGGCCATAATCGGGAGCAGGTCATTGCCCACATGGGGGAGGACAAAACCTATGCGGTGCAGGAAGAACGCCTGGGCACAGGCCATGCGGTGCTTTGTGCAAAGCCAGCGTTTTCGGACTATGCGGGCACCATTGTGGTGCTAAACGGCGACACGCCGCTTCTAAGCGAACATCTCATCCGCAGTGCGGTTGCGCATCATGAACAGTCGGGCAATCGTGCCACTGTCATCACCGCCGTTTTGGACGACCCGGCTGGGTATGGCCGGATTGTCAAAGATGCGGACGGCAATCTTTTAAAAATTGTAGAGAAAAAAGACGCGACTGAGGCGGAAACGAAAATTGCAGAAATCAATTCAGGCATGTACTGCTTTGATGCAAAAGCGCTGTTTATGGCGCTAAAAAAGGTTGGTAACAACAATGCGCAGGGCGAATATTATCTGACTGACACCATTTCTGTGTTAAAGTCAGAACATCAAAAAGTGGGGGTGTATACGGTGAGCAATCCAGATGAAATTTTAGGCGTCAACGACCGGATGGATTTGGCGGCTGCACAAAAAATCAAAAATGCACAAATCCTTGAAAAACACATGAAAAACGGTGTAACCATCATTGACCCGAACAATACATATATCGACGAGGAAGTGGAAATTGGGCAGGACACAGTGGTGTATCCCAACTCGTTTTTAAAGGGAGAAAGCAAAATCGGCAAAAACTGTGAAATTGGCCCCGGCGCCAACATCACCAATACCAAGATTGGCGACGGTGTGAAGTTTTTAAATTCCGTTGCGGTGGATGCAAAAATCGGCACAGGCACTACGGTTGGGCCGTTTGCCTACATCCGGCCCAAGTCTGACATCGGTGAAAAGGTGAAAATCGGCGACTTTGTTGAGGTGAAAAACTCAGTCATTGGAAATGGTACGAAAATTTCGCACTTAACCTATGTGGGCGACAGCGACGTGGGCCAAAACATCAACTTTGGCTGTGGCACCATTACGGTGAACTACGACGGCAAGAACAAGTTCCGCACAGTGATTGAAGACAATGCGTTTATCGGCTGCAACACCAATCTTGTCGCACCCGTCAAAGTCAACAAAAACGCATTTATCGCGGCTGGTTCCACCATCACAGAGGATGTGGACGCAGATTCTTTGGCCATTGCAAGATGCCGCCAAACCGTAAAAAAAGACTGGAGAAAAAATAAAAAATAAAAATATCATGTCGGCATCACCGCGCCTGTGCCATGCACTGTGCGCGTTTATGCATGCCAAAAACCAAATTGGGAGGTTTATTACAAATGATAGCGCACGGTAAAAACATCAAAATTTTTTCGGCAAATTCCCACCCTGTTTTGGCGAAAAAAATTGCCGACTATTTGGGGATTTCGGTGGGCAATTCTGAAGTGGGTACGTTTTCGGACGGCGAAATTTTCTTAAATATCAATGAAACAGTTCGCGGCTCGGATGTATTTGTCGTCCAGTCCACCTGTGACCCGGTCAACAACAACATCATGGAGCTGCTCATTATGATTGACGCGTTTAAGCGTGCGTCCGCGGGCCGGATTACGGCGGTGATCCCGTATTTTGGATATGCGCGCCAGGATCGGAAGGCCAAAGCGCGTGACCCGATTTCCTCCAAGCTGGTGGCGGATTTGATTGCCACTGCCGGTGCTGACCGTGTGCTGACCATGGACTTGCACGCACCGCAGATCCAGGGGTTTTTTAACATCCCGGTGGACCATCTTTTGGGCGTGCCGGTGCTGGCAAAATACTATAAGGAAACGTTTAAAGACATTTTGGGAGAAACCGTTGTGGTTTCGCCCGATCTTGGCAGTGTGACGCGTGCCCGCAACTTTGCCCAGCGGCTGGATGTGCCCATTGCGATTATCGACAAGCGCCGTCCGCGTGCAAATGTTGCAGAGGTGATGAATATCATCGGCGATATTAAGGATAAAAATGTCATTTTGGTAGATGATATGATTGACACAGCAGGCACCATCACACAGGGTGCGCAGGCACTTTTGGACCGCGGGGCGAAAAAGGTGTTCGCCTGCTGTACACACGGTGTATTGTCTGGACCAGCCATTGACCGGCTGAAAGATTCTTGCATTGAGGAGCTGGTGATGCTAGACACCATCCCGCTCCCGCCCGAAAAGCAGTTTGACCGTATCAAAACCCTGTCGGTCGCGCCGGTGTTCGGCGAGGCCATTGAGCGTATTTATGAGGAAGTGTCGGTCAGCACCCTTTTCATTTAATTACTTTGTAAATGATACACACTTGTCAGCTCGGGGCCCATCTGGCTCCGGGCTGAACGTTTCAAAGAGGGAGAATTTATGCGATGTATCTTGTAGCAGGGCTGGGGAATCCCGACAAAAAATACGGCTGTACCCGGCACAATATTGGATTTGACGCAGTGGATATGATTGCGGATGCATTTCAAATCAAGGTGAAAAAAATCAAATATAAGGCGGTTTTGGGCGACGGCGAAATTGCGGGGGAAAAAGTCATTTTGGCAAAGCCGCAGACATATATGAATAACAGTGGAGAAAGCGTGCGCGATATAGCGGCGTTTTATAAAATCCCGCCTGCGCATATCATTATTTTTCACGACGATATCAGCATTGACGCCGGCCGGGTGCGTATCCGCGAAAAGGGGAGCGACGGCGGGCACAACGGCATTAAGTCCATCATCTATCAGCTTGTGAGCGATCAGTTTGTCCGCGTAAAGCTGGGTGTGGGCGCGCCAAGCCAGCCCGGCTATGAATTGGCAGACTATGTTTTGGGTAAATTTACAAAGGAAGATTTAAACGCGATCCTTCCGGTTTTAAAGGCCTGTCCGGACATTGCGAAAAGTATCATTGCGCATGGCCCGGGCTATGCTATGAACCAGTATAACGGAATGAACTTCTAAGCACCTATGCAGCTTGGAGGGGAAAGGAGCAAACACCGCATGCACGCTTTGGCAAATATCAGCAGCCTATATCCCGAGCTTCGGGCAATTGAACAAAGCGTCGCCACTGGGCGGACGCCAGTTTCGGTTGCGGGGGCGACTGGGTCACAGAAGCATCATCTTATCTATTCTACAGCAGCCAATTTGGGCAAAAAAGCGCTGGTCATTGCGCCCGATGAAACCTCTGCCCGGCAAATCCGGGAAGATCTGGCGGCGCTGTTTTCCGGTGCGGTTTTGCTGTTCCCCACAAAAGAATATGTGTTTTACGATGTGGACGTATCCACTAAGGAAAACGAGGCGGCGCGCATCCGGGTGTTGAGCGGGATCCCTGATTGCGCTGCGGTGGTGGCAAGCGCCGCTGCCGTCATGCAGTACACGGTAAAAAAAGCGTTTTTTGACAAATACTTA
Organism: Oscillospiraceae bacterium; assembly: GCA_021629085.1. Classification (GTDB taxonomy): domain Bacteria; phylum Bacillota; class Clostridia; order UMGS1810; family UMGS1810; genus JAJXRJ01. Next base: position 4,548 of record JAJXRJ010000046.1, read on the forward strand.
AAAACCATACGGACAGGGGACGTCATCTCACTCCCCGGCCTTTTGGAGCGGCTGCTTGCCATGGGCTATAAACGGGTGCCAACGGTGGAGGGCCGGGGCCAATGTTCAGTGCGCGGGTCTATCGTGGACATCTTTTCCCCTAATTTTGACAACCCAGTGCGCATTGAGCTGTTTGACGACGAGGTGGACACCATCCGCGAATTTGACTGTGTGACACAAGTTTCGGTGCAAATGCTTCCTGCTGCCACAATTTGTCCCGCTGTGGAGCTGCTGGCGGAAGCCGACGGCAAGGCGCGCGTGATGGAGGCCATTCGAAACCAGAAAAATGAGAACCTGCATATAGACCTTGAAAAACTGGACGAAACCGGCGTATTTCCGTCGGCCGACAAATACCTTCCGTTTTTTTACGACCCGCTCCCCACGTTGTTTGACTACATCCCGGATGACTGGGTGGTATTTGCTGACGAGCCTGCACGTCTATTTGACCGTGCGCACACCTTTGATAGGGAACAAAATGAAATAATTGCGTCCATGTTAGAAAAGGGGCTGTTCCCCAAAACGGGCAAGGACTATATTTTGCCAGCCTCTGGCCTGATTGGAAAGATCCTGCATTTTAATGCGGTGTTTATCAATGCGGTTTCCCATTTTTCCGGGGAGCTTGGCATAAAAGAGGCCGTCAACATCAGTGCAAAAACGCTGCCGCCCTATAGCGGCAAAACGGAATTTTTATTTGATGACATTGCGTTTTGGAAGAAAAATGCATACCGGGTGATACTGCTGATAAGTTCAAATACGCGAATGCAGACCATGCAAGATGAATTTTTTGCACGTGGCATTGACTGCACGGTTGTAGAATCCCTTGAAAAACTGCCCGAGCCGGGTCAGATTGTGATCGCGCCGGGCACACTGGAAAAAAGCTTTGAATATCCGACGATTAAAACCGTTGTGCTAAGCGACAGCGGCTTTTTCCATGCGCAAAAAAAGAAGCGCAAGCAAAAAAAATCCGGCAAACATGCGCTTAAAAGTTATGACGAACTCTCCGTCGGCGACTATGTGGTGCACAATGTGCACGGCATTGGGCAGTATGTGGGCATCAAGCAGCTGGTGGTGGACGGTGTCACCAAGGATTACATCAAAATTAAATACAAATCGGGTGACTTTTTGTATGTGCCCACCAATCAGCTGGATTTGATTCACAAATACATGGGTGCGGATGCAAAAACCGTGAAGCTCAACAAGCTGGGCGGCGTGGAGTGGCAAAAGACCACGGCAAAGGTGAAAGAGAGCGTGCAGGCGCTGGCGCAGGATTTAATCCGGTTGTATGCAGAGCGCAGCCAGGTAAAGGGGCATGTGTTTTCGCCGGACACGCCGTGGCAAAAGCAGTTTGAAGACGGCTTTCCCTATGAGGAGACCAGCGACCAGCTAAAGTGTATTGAGGAAGTCAAGCACGATATGGAGACGGGCGTGTGTATGGACCGCCTGCTTTGCGGCGATGTGGGCTATGGGAAAACCGAGGTGGCCATCCGCGCGGCGTTCAAATGTGTAATGGACGGCTTGCAAGTGGCGTATTTGGTGCCCACTACGATTTTGGCACAGCAGCATTTTAACACATTTTCCTCCCGGATGGCGGAATTCCCCGTGCGGGTGGAGATGATGTCCCGCTTTAAAACCAAAGCAGAGCAAAAAAAGATTGCGGAAGGCATTAAAACCGGCGAGGTGGATATTGTCATCGGCACGCACCGGCTGCTGCAAAAGGATATTTCGTTCCCAAAACTGGGGCTTTTAATCATCGATGAGGAGCAGCGGTTTGGCGTGGGGCACAAAGAGGCACTCAAAGCGCTAAAAAAGAATGTCAATGTGCTCACACTCAGTGCCACGCCCATTCCCCGCACGCTCAATATGGCGCTCATTGGCATCCGCGATTTGAGCGTCATCACCGAGCCGCCGCAAGACCGTTACCCAGTGCAGACGTTTGTGCTGGAGCGAAACGATGCGGTGATTGAAAACGCCATTGAGCGGGAGCTTGCACGCGGCGGGCAGGTGTATTACCTGTTTAACCGGGTGGAAAATATTGAATTAAAAGCACTAGAGATCCGCAATCTGTTTCCGGATGCGCGCATTGCAGTGGCACACGGCAAAATGAGCGAAACCCAGCTGGAAGAAATTATGGTGGATTTTCTAAACGGCGATATTGATATTCTCATCTGCACCACCATCATTGAAACCGGGCTGGATGTGGGAAACGTCAATACCATTATCATTGAGCACGCCGACCGGCTGGGGCTTTCACAGCTCTATCAGCTCCGCGGGCGGGTGGGGCGGTCCAACCGGCTGGCCTACGCCTACCTCACCTACGAAAAAAGCAAGGTATTAGACCAGACTGCGCAAAAACGGCTGCAGGCGGTCAAGGAGTTCACTGAATTTGGATCCGGATTTAAAATTGCCATGCGGGATTTGGAAATCCGCGGTGCGGGCAACTTATTGGGCAAGCAGCAGCACGGCAATATGAACCTGGTGGGCTATGATATGTACTGTGCGCTATTGGAGCGCGCGGTGAAAGAGCTTCGGGGAGAAGCAGTGCCTGACGCGGTGGAAACAGCGGTTGATTTGGATGTGAGCGCATACATCCCGCAAGAATATATCACAGATGAAACCGTGCGGATTGAGATGTATAAAAAAATTGCGGCGATTGTAGATGAATCTGATTATTCGGATATGGCGGACGAGCTGATTGACCGGTTTGGCGCATTCCCAGACTGTGTGACCAATCTTTTGGACATTGCCTACATCAAATCGCTTTGCCAACAGGCGGGAATCTCTGAGGTAAATCAAAAAGACGGCATGGTCATCTTTACATTTGACAAAACGGTCAGCCCTAAAGCGATTGTGGAGATTTTGGCGGACAAAACCTATAAGATTATGTTTTCTTCCGGTGACAAGTCCTATTTGAGCTACCGTTATGACAAAAACATGTTGTCCAATATTAAAATTATATTACAAAAATTATTAAAATCAGCACAGGACGAACATTATACTATATAATAAACTTAAACTTATCTTGGAAGTATAAAGAACAGCTTTTTGCATTTTTATTCACGCAAAAGAAAGGGAAGGGTTATTCATGAAGCAATCTAAAAAACTAGCAGTGCTCACTGCCGTTTTTATTGCCATATCCGTTTTGGCGGGGTGTGCAGTGCAAAAAAATACCACCATTGCAACTGTAAACGGGGAGGCAGTATTGGCAGAGGATTTCCCATATTTTTTCCGGGCAATGCAGGATACGATGATTCAGGAGGCAAACATTACCGACCCGGCCAAGGCCAATGAATTTTGGGAAAGCACCGAAATTGATGGGAAAAAAGCCGAAGAAGTGGCCCGTGAGCGTGCACTTGACGAGCTTGTAAAAATGGTCATTACTGTGCAGAAGGCAAAAGAGCAGGGCCTTACGCTGACAAGCGAAGAGGAACAGGATGTAAAGACACAGAAAAATAATTATGTACAGCAGTGGGGCGGCCGTGAAGCATATCTTACCCAACTGGAAAATATGGGCATGACAGAAAAAGCCTTTGAACGCTTTTTAGAGCGGATGGCGTATTATGACAAGATGTCCCAAAAGCTGATAGAAGAAGACGAACGCTATACCATCAGCGATGAAGCAGCGATTGCGCACATCAAAGACAGCGGCAAGGTAAGTGCAAAGCATATTTTGTTTATGACCGTGGACCCGCAAACACAGGAGCCGTTGTCGGAAGAGGAAAAGGCGGCGAAAAAGCAGCAGGCAGAGGATACACTTAGAAGGCTCCAGGCCGGCGAAGATTTTGATACACTGATGAACCAGCTTTCTGAGGACACCGGGCTTGCACAATACCCCAACGGCTATACATTTGGGGAGGGTGAAATGGTCGCGCCGTTTGAAGAAGCTGCATTTGCACTGGAAGAAGGCCAGCTGAGCGGTATTGTGGAGAGTAATTTTGGATACCACATCATCAAGCGCGTGCAGCCGGATGAAACAGAAATTCAAAACGCGATTGCAGAGATGCGTGCCGACCTGTTTGAGGAAGAGCTTGAAACGTGGAAAAATGAGGCGACCATTGAAGTAAATGAGAAAGAGCTTGCAAAATATGATGTAGTCAAATATGACGAATCACAAAGCACGGGTACACCGGATACCATTCCGGCAGAGGATGGCGAGGCGCAGGCTGCACAATAATATTTGAAAAACAAGCTGTATAAGCTTGGAGACGGCATAGAGGGTCTATGCCGTTTTCTTTTGGAAAAGGATCTGGTATATAGGTAAGTTTTTAGTGGGAGTGGAAAGAGCGCAAAGAAAGGCAAAGAAAAGCGGTTTGATGGAGGTGTATCTTATGGAGATTGTGAATAAAAGCATAGACGGGGGAACTCCTTTTGATTGGGGAAGAACTTCTTTGGATTATGCAAGGTTTCGGGATATTTATCCTCAAATCTTTTATGACAAAATAATTGACCGCAGGCTATGTATAACCGGACAGAATGTTCTTGATTTGGGAACAGGAACGGGAGTGCTGCCGAGAAATTTATATCGTTACGGCGCAAAATGGACGGGAACGGATATTTCAGAGAATCAGATCGAACAGGCCAAAATCCTTTCTAAAGATATGGACATTGCTTATTATGCTGTTTCAGCGGAGAATGCCCATTTCCCAGATGCTTGTTTTGATGTAATTACTGCCTGTCAATGTTTCTGGTACTTTGACCATAAACAAGTTATGCCGCACTTGTTTCGTATGCTCAAATACGGCGGCAGTCTTGTTGTACTATATATGGCGTGGCTGCCTTTTGAAGATAAAATTGCAGGCGCCAGTGGAAAACTTGTATTGAAGTACAATCCCAAATGGAGTGGTGCAGGAGAAACCATTCATCAGATTGACATACCCGATTGTTACAAGGAAAATTTCGAACTTGTGTACCATGAAGAATATACTTTAAAAGTGCCATTTACCCGTGAAAGCTGGAATGGAAGAATGAAAGCCTGCCGGGGGATTGGCGCCTCTCTTACAGCCGATGAAATCAAAATGTGGGAACGCGAGCATCGGGAACTTCTTGAACGCATTGCCCCCGATAAATTTGATATTTTACATTATGGTGCGATTGCTGGATTAAAAAAAGTTAAATTCTAAGCCTGCTTTAGAAAAAATGCCTCTGCCAAAAAGGTGCAGAAGCATTTTTTCTATGTATGTCAGTCTTTGTTTAGGCCCACTAAAAACAAAAACCCGATGACAATTAAAAGCAGCGTGTCCTCGGTCCCGTCATGCAGTAGCAAGATGGCAATCCCCAGTAAAATGATATCGTCCAGTTGAAAATTGGGGAATAGTGATTCCAGCCCGGTGGGGGATTTACAGGCACACATTTGCCGGTTGTCGCCGCATTCTTCCTTTTCGTGACTGAAATGGTGCTCTTTTTCGCAAGGCTCCGGTACTTCAGCGCATTTTGGAATAATCACTTCTCCCATATCGCATCGGGCGGACCGGTTGGGCCCGCTTCCATATCCATCATAAAATTGTCTGTTCAAACAGCATTCCTCCTTTTAACCCTTAGAGGTCTTTAAAAAGGCCGGTGATTTTTGTCATTTGCAGCATCTTGATTGCCTTTTCGATGTGCTGAGAACGCGTCTGGTTCATATAAGGCTTTAAGGCGTATAACAGATTGATTTTTGGGTCTGATTTATCGGCCATTGATGCGGCAACTTTAGAAAGCCGCGCCATCATTTCGGGATCCGGCGCCGAATTGGACACACTTTGTTCGCTGCCTTGACTGGACAAAAGATCTGTAATTTTGTTTACCGCTTCCGGGTCTTTTAAAAGCTCATTGATGGTTCCCATGATATTGTTATTGTTGTCCGTAGCCATATTTCGTCCCCCCTATTTCAAGAAATTATTCAGCTTTTGTAAAATTTGCGGATTGTTTTTTAACATATCCGCCAAATCTTTTGTGCTGGTGCCAGAGAGCTTTTGCGCCAGACTTCCCATATTCATCGCATTTAACTTCTTTTCAATTTCCTGTTTGTCCAGTGCGCTAAGCTTATCGCGAATCTGCGCAATATTCATGTGCTCCAGCTGCGAGGCAGCATGTTTCCCTTCACTGGTGTCAAGGATCTGCTTTAAAAGCTGCATTGCTTTGTCCTGCTCTGGTTTTGGCATGATGAAAACCTCCCTTAACTCATCTTATTGCCGCTTTTTATGAATTATCACTTCTATATCATATGTCTGTCAAAGAAAAATGTTAAATTTTTTTAAAAGAAAAAGAGGAATTTCTAAAAATGTGTGGAATCTAGGTTGTTGTAACAATTA
>JAJXRJ010000016.1 GCA_021629085.1 Oscillospiraceae bacterium
ATACATCTTTCTTTTTATTTTAATAACAGCCGCAGCATATTGAGTGCATTTTTGGCAGACAACCGCCGTACCTTTTGCCGGTCTCCCGAAAAGTGAAACTTTTTCACCACGCATCCATTGCGGTCGGCCACTGCAATGTATACCAGCCCCACCGGTTTTTCCGCTGTGCCGCCATCCGGCCCCGCCACACCCGTGATGGCCGCCGCGACATCCGCGCCGGTTTTGGAACGTGCGCCGCGCGCCATTTCCTCGGCGGTTTGCCGGCTCACTGCGCCAAATTTTTGAAGCGTTTCGGGCTTGACGCCCAGATATGTCTCCTTCGCCTCGTTGCTGTAAGTGATAAATCCTTCTTTATAATATGAAGAAATCCCAGGCACATTTGTGATATGCGCGCCCAACAGGCCGCCGGTACAGGATTCCGCCGTGGTGAGCGTATAGCTCTTTGCTTGGAGCAAATCCGCTACAACCTGTTCTAACGGCAGATTGTCGTAACCATACACATAGTCGCCCGCCACGGTTTTAATTTCATCCAGCATGGGCCTGATCTTTTGCATGGCCTCCTCTTTTGTGCGCGCCTTGGAGGTCACCCGAAGTGTCACCTCGCCCTCCTTTGCATAAGGCGCAATGGTGGGGTCGGTTTGATTATCAATTAAATAGGCAAGCTTTTCGGCAAGCAATGACTCCCCAATGCCAATGAGATTGACCACGACCGAAAAAAACTGCTCCGGGCATTTTTCACGCAAGTACGGCATCACATAGCGGGAAAACATCAGCTGCATTTCGTTGGGCGGCCCAGGAAGAAAGACGGCAATTTTCCCATCCTTTTCAATAATGCCGCCCGGCGCGGTGCCATCGTCGTTTTTTAATATGATGCAGCCCTTGGGCATATCGGCCTGCTTTTTGTTGGATTCCGGCATTTCACCAAACTGGGAATGGCAAAAGCGCGCCTGCATATTTTTGAGTGAAGCTTCATCCCGCACCAGCGGCAGGCCAAAGTACGCCGCCACCGTCTCTTTGGTGAGGTCGTCTTTGGTGGGGCCCAGCCCGCCGGTGAAAATGACCATATCCGACTTTGCAAACGCATTTTGTATGGCCTCGGTGAGCCGCTCGGCGTTGTCGCCCACCACGCTTTGGTTGTATACGTTTATGGCAAGCTTTGAAAGCTGCTCTGACAGATACTGTGCATTGGTATTTACAATCTGTCCCAATAAAATTTCAGTTCCCACTGCAATGATTTCTGCATTCACGAAAAATACCTCCTACCAGTCATAGTTTGCATACACAATTTCCACACCGGAAACCGCATCTTCTATCAGCTTCTCCACATCCAGCCGCGCCATGGACGCTTTGATTTTTTCCACTGTCGGCTTGGTGGTGGGGTGCCGCGGCGTAAACACTGTGCAGCAGTCCTCATAAGGCAGAATGGATGTTTCAAATGCATCGATTCTGCGCGAAATCTCCACAATTTCCTCTTTATCCATGCCAATGAGCGGCCGGAACACCACTTTGCTGACGCTTTCGTTGGTGACGTTTAGTGCCGCAAGCGTCTGGCTGGCCACCTGGCCAATGCTTTCGCCCGTCACCAGCGCACCGCAGTTGTTGCGCTCAGCTAAAATTTCGGCAATCTGCATCATAAACCGGCGCATCACCAGTGTGAGATGCTCCTCTGGGCAGTGCGCGCGGATGGCAAGCTGAATGTCAGTAAAGGGGACAATATGCACTTTTAATTCCCCTGTGTAGCGCGCCAAAATGGACGCAAGCTTGAGCACCTTATCCTTTGCGCGCTCGCTTGTGTAGGGATAGCTGAAAAAATGCACCGCCGAAAGCTTGACGCCGCGCTTGGCAATCATATACCCAGCCGCCGGGCTGTCAATGCCGCCCGAAAGCAGCAGCATGGCCTTTCCATTTGTGCCGGTGGGCATGCCGCCCTGGCACTTGATTTTTCCAGTGTGCACAAACGCGTGGGTGTCGCGCACTTCCACCATCACCGTCGTCTCAGGCGCACGCACATCCACCGTAAGGTTTGGAAACTGCTCCAGTAAAAACTCGCCGATATCCGCACAGATTTCAGGCGATTTTTTAGGGAATTTCTTGTCTGCCCGCTTGGCCTCCACCTTAAACGTCCGCGCACGCAAAAGCTCCGGGCGCAGCGACTTTACAATTTCTGCCCGGATGGCGTCCATCGTTTTTTCGCACTTGTGCGCAATGGTGACCGAGACAATGCCAAACACGTATTTTAGCCGCTCTACTATGCGGTCCGCCTGCGCATCCCCCTCTTGGGGCTCTATGTAAATGACCGCCTGTGCACGGGTGATGGTAAATCCGCCCAGCCCTTTTAAGGCTGTTTTGATATTTTTCACCAGCAGCCGTTCAAATACCGGCCGGTTGAGGCCTTTTAAAATGATTTCGCCGTATCTTGCCAAAATAATTTTGTCCATTGGTAAAACTCCCTATTTGATTCGCATAATTTTTCGAAGCGCGGGCACTTCCCGCCGCAAAACATCTGTGACATACAAAACCTCTTCCAACGTGTTAAAATGGGAAAAGCTAAACCGAAGCGCGCTGTCCACCTCATTTTTTGAAAGCCCCATGGCGTTTAGCACATGGCTGCCTGTGCGCTTGTGTGACGAACACGCGCTGCCCGACGACACATAAATGCCATAAGATTCCAGCACATGCAAAAGCACCTCAGATTTGACGCCCAAAAACGAAAGGTTTACAATATAGGGCAGCGCGTCCGCACTGCTGTTATTGAGAACATCGGGCAAATCGCGCAGGCCGTCTAACAGCGCATTTTTGAGCATAGCTGCATGGCCGAAGTTTTCTTTTAGCGCGGCAAATTGCAGTTCGCATGCAGTTTGAAACCCGCAGATGCCCGCCGTATTCCCCGTCCCCGACCGAAGCCCGCCCTCCTGTCCGCCGCCGTACATATGCGGGCTTAGGCGGATCCCCTTTTTTACATAGAGCGCGCCTACGCCGTGCGGCCCGTGCAGCTTGTGCGCAGACACGGAATAAAGGTCGGCGCCAAGCGTTTTTACCGGTTCCAAGCATTTGCCAAAGCCCTGCACGCCGTCCACATGCAGGGCGCAGGACGGGCAGGTTTGCCGGAGGATGCGCGCCATGTCCGAAATGGGCATCACCGCACCGGTCTCGTTGTTGACCTGCATACAGCTTGTCAAAATGGTATCCTTGTTTAAAAGGCTGGCAAACTGTTCCAAATCCACAATACCGTCCCGGCTGACATCCAAATATTGCACATCAAACCCCTGCTTTTCAAGCGCCAAAAAGCACTGTAACACAGCCGGGTGCTCCGTTTTTTGGGTAATCACGCGTTTTCCGTTTCTGGCGTTTGCAGCGCAATACCCCAAAATGGCCAGATTATCGCTCTCGGTACCGCCGCTGGTGAACACCACTTCTTTCGCATCCGCGCCCATAAGGCGCGCAACCGATCTTCGCGCGGCCTCCACCAAGTCCTCCGCAGCCTTGCCCGCGCTATGTAGGGAAGCGGGATTGGCATAGCAATCCCCCATCGTTTCAAACACCGCCTGCCGCACCGCGTCATAGGGCCGCGTGGTGGCGCTATTGTCCAAATATACCTGCATCTCTTTGCTATTCCTCCAGTTTCTCCTGCCGCATCCGCCGGCGGTATCCCGACAAAACCGCGTTCAAATCGCCGCCAATTAAAATGACATAGGATGTGATAAACAGCCAGGTAATGAGGGCAATGATGCCCCCAATGCTGCCGTAGATGATGTGATAGCTTGCAAAGTTATTGACATAATAGGAAAACACCGCCGATACGGCGCCCCAGGCAAACGCCGAAAACAGCGCGCCCACTGCCACGCTGCGCATCCGAAGGTGCCGGTTGGGCATCACCTTGTAGACAAATGCAAATAACACCGCCATTAAAACAAACGAAATGCCAATGCGCAAAACGTTCCACAAAAACGCGGAATTTGGAAAATAACGTTCAATAAACTGCCCGATGATGGTGCCGAACACCAAAAGGATCAGGTTTGCCAGCATGGAAATGATGATAAACAACGCAAACAAAATGCCCCAAATGCGGATCATGATAAAATTCCGGTTTTCCTTTACATCATAAAACTGGTTGAGCGCCTTTGCAAGCGTGCTCATGGCGCTGGACATGGACCAGATGCCGATGATACACGAAACGACCAAAATAGGCACGCTGCGCGTAATCCCCGTAAGCGTGTCCACAATCAGGTTGTAGGTCTGCTCGGGCAGCACGCTCAAAATGTTAAACAGCACATTTGGCGAAAGCAGCGGCGTGTAGGACACTATGGTGAACACCAAAATCAAAAACGGGAAAAATGCCGTAATGAGATAAAAGGTGAGCTGCGCCGCCAGCCCCGGCACATCGTCGGCAAAAAACTCGTCTATCACAATTTTTAAATATTTTAATTTGGGGTGTTGATTGAGGAACGTATTCAGCCACTTGATGGTGACCGCCTCCCGTCATAAAAAATCTGTCTTGCTTATTATACTATATTTTAAGGAAAATTACTAACATTTTTTATAAAAAATACAAAATTGTCTTTGAATTTACAAAAAGATGGTGTATAATAGGATGGAAGTTTATTGGAATCGGAGGAAACCATGCATACAAACCTAGAAGCGCTGACGCTTTTGGAAATCCGGGAAACAGCCAAACGCCTCGGCATCAAATCTGTGACCAAATACCGCAAGCTAGAGCTCATTGAGAAAATTCAGTCCCTCTCTTTAGAATCCCCTTCTTCTTCCCCCAAACAAAAAAACCAGGCAAAGCAGGCACAAACATCAAAAACGGCTGAAAAGCCAGACAGCGACAGCACATCCGCACCTGAAAAAAAAGCGGAATCTGCAAACGGGCAGGAAGCGGCAGCCAAGCAGGCTGCAAAAGATATGCGGGGGGAAAAGCAAAAAAATAACACCTATGAGACCACAGGTGTGCTGGAAGTGCTTGCGGACGGGTTTGGGTTTTTGCGCAGTGACAATTATCTGTCGGGTGTAAACGACATCTATGTTTCTCCGGTGCAAATCCGGCGGTTCAATTTAAAGACGGGCGATCTCATCCACGGCGTGGTGCGCAATCCCAACGAGGGTGAAAAATTCGGTGCGATTATCTATGTCAAGACGGTCAACGGCGACACGCCGGACAAAGCCATCCACCGCAAACCGTTTGACTTGCTCATCCCAGTCTATCCAAGCGAGCGTCTGACCCTAGAAACCAATCCCAAGGATTTTGCAGTGCGGCTTATCGACCTGATTGCACCCATTGGAAAGGGTCAGCGCGGCGTCATTGTGGCGCCTCCTAAGACGGGCAAAACCACGCTTTTAAAAAGCATTGCCAACAGCATCTCCAAAAATCATCCCGATGTGACGCTCATTGTGCTGCTCATTGACGAGCGGCCGGAGGAAGTGACCGACATGAAGCGGTCCATTGACGGGGATGTTATTTTCTCCACCTTTGACGAGCTGCCAGAGCACCACATCAAGGTGGCGGAAATGACGCTGGAGCGCGCACAGCGCATGGTGGAGCACGGAAAAGATGTGGTGATTTTACTGGACAGTTTAACAAGGCTTTCGCGCGCCTATAACCTCACGGTCCCTCCCTCCGGCCGGACGCTCTCCGGCGGGCTGGACCCCGGCGCGCTGCACAAGCCCAAGCGCTTTTTCGGCGCAGCCAGAAACATTGAACACGGCGGGAGCCTAACCATTTTGGCCACAGCGCTCATTGAAACGGGCAGCCGCATGGACGACGTCATTTTTGAAGAGTTTAAAGGCACTGGCAACATGGAAATCCATCTGGACAAAAAGCTGTCGGAGCGCCGCATCTTCCCCGCCATTGACATCTACCGCTCAGGCACGCGGAAAGAGGAGCTGCTGCTCTCAGCGCGGGAAAAGGATGCTGTGTGGTCCATCCGCCGTGCGCTAAACCGCGACTCTACACAGGATGTGACCGAAAAAATCCTCTCCCGGCTGGTACGCACGGAAACCAACAGTGCGTTTGTCGACGGGATTTTAAATTTGTATAAGCAAAAAAATAACGATTAACTTTTTTAATATAGGAAGGTGGAACCATGCCGGCACAGACGAAAAAGACGGCGCCAAAACGCGCCGCCGCAAAAAAACAACCCGCGAAAAGCGGCAATTCCCACGTTTATGAAATTGTGGCCATCGCGGCCATTGCAGTGTCTATTTTGCTGATTTTAAGCCTGTATTTTGACGCGGGCGGTTTTGTGGGCGGAAAAATTTCAGTGGGGCTAAAGGGCCTTTTCGGCGCATGTGCCTATCTGCTGCCCCTTTACGCACCCGCTGTACTCATCCATTCCATGATGCACAAAAACTACCGGCAGTTTCAAGAAAAATACCTTTTGTGCGCCTGCATGTTTTTTGTCATTGTGGGCGGCTGGCATGTCATTGTTGGCGTGGAAGGGTATGAATACCGCTTAGAGGGCGCCACGCTTGCACAATATTGGATGCGCTACTTTGACTTTGGAAACCAGCTGTTCGGCAGCGGCATGGTGGGCGAACTCATTTCGCGCCCTGTCTCCATGCTGTTTGGCAGGCCGGGCGCAATTGTGTTTTTCATTGCGCTGTTTATCATTTTGTTTATCTGTGTGTTTGACGTATCTTTCTTCCGCGGCGTCGGCAAAACAATCTACTTTTTGCGCAAAGCCTTTGGCCGCTTAAAATCCGGCGTAAATGAAGCCAAAGAAGCCGCCTATCCAGCAAAAGAGGCAAAAGCGGCGCCTGCAAAAAAAGTGTCCAAGCATATGGCAGAAATGGACGTATTTGACGACGCACAGACGGAAAAACCGGCAGCAGAAGCAGAGATCCCCTACATAGAGCCCGAAATCCGGGTATACAACAAAGGCCAGGAGGGCTTTGCAGAGGTTTTGGGCAAGGAAGCAGGCGAGGCGCTGCACAAAAAAAACGAGCCGGACAAGGAAATTTCTGCCCAGCTTGCAAAGGCCAGTGAAAACGGCGGCGACATTATCGTCTATGAATACCCGTCGCTGGATCTGCTGACCCCCCCAAAGCTTTCCGACGATAGCGGCGACATTGAAGCTGCACTCAAAAAAAACTCGCAAAAACTGATTGAAACGCTAAAGAGCTTTGGCGTGAATGCCAAGGTGCTGGAAATCAGTATGGGCCCCACCGTCACCCGCTATGAAATTGCGCCGGACGCCGGCGTAAAGGTGAGTAAAATTGTGGGGCTTTCCAAAGATATTGCGCTAAACCTTGCGGCAAAAAGCGTCCGCATTGAAGCGCCCATTCCCGGAAAATCGGCAGTGGGCATTGAGATTGCCAACAAAACCACCAATATCGTCACACTGCGCGAGGTGCTGGATTCCGACGAATTCCGCAACGCAAAATCCAAGCTTTCCGTGGCGCTGGGAAAAGACATTGGCGGCAACCCCATCATTATTGATATTGCCAAAATGCCGCATCTGCTCATTGCGGGCGCGACCGGCGCGGGCAAGAGCGTGTGTATCAACACACTGGTGATGAGCATTCTCTACAAAGCCGACCCCAACGAGGTGAAACTGGTGATGATTGACCCCAAAGTGGTGGAGCTGGGCGTATACAACGGCGCGCCCCATCTGCTCATCCCAGTTGTCACCGACCCCAAAAAAGCGGCGGGGGCATTAAACTGGGCGGTTTCAGAAATGACCGACCGCTACGGCAAATTTGCCGACAGCAATGTGCGTGACATCAAGGGCTACAACGAACTGATGGAGCTAAACGGCACGCCCGAGCAAAAGATGCCTGAAATGGTCATCATTATCGACGAGCTTGCCGATTTGATGATGGTGGCGCCGTCCGACGTGGAAACCTACATCTGCCGCTTGGCGCAAATGGCGCGTGCGGCGGGCATGCATCTTGTCATCGCCACCCAGCGGCCGTCTGTCAACGTCATCACCGGTACCATCAAGGCCAACATCCCCTCCCGCATTTCATTTATGGTGTCCAGCCAAATCGACTCGCGCACCATTTTGGATATGGCGGGCGCCGAAAAGCTCGTTGGCCGCGGCGATATGCTCTATATGCCGGTGGGCGCGTCCAGCCCCATCCGGCTGCAATGCTCGTATGTATCGGACAAGGAAGTGGAATCAGTGGTGCGGGCAGTGAGCCAAAACTGTGCGCCCAACTATCAGGAGGACGTAATTGAACGCCTGGAAGCCGAAGACTCCTATAATCCCGACGGGGACGACCCCGGCGACCGCGACGAATTTTTGCCGGCTGCCATTGAGCTTGCGGTGGACAGCGGGCAAATTTCCACCTCGCTTTTGCAGCGGCGGTTCCGCATTGGCTATAACCGCGCGGGCAGCATCATTGACCAGATGGAGCGCCGCGGCATCATCAGCGGCTTAGACGGCAACAAGCCGCGGCAGGTGCTGGTGACCCGCGAGGAATACAACGAAATGCTCACGAACGGAAGAATCTAAATGAAACCAGGATTTTTGCCCATTTCAAAAGAAGATATGCAAAAAGGCGGCATCTCCCAGCTTGATTTTGTCTATGTGTGCGGCGACGCCTATGTGGATCATCCAAGCTTTGGGCATGCCATCATCTCGCGCGTGCTTGCGGATGCGGGGTTTACGGTGGGCATCATTGCCCAGCCAGATTGGCGCAGCAAAGACGATTTTATGCGGCTGGGCGCGCCCAAATACGCATTTTTGGTGTCGGGCGGCAACATCGACTCCATGGTCAATCACTACACCGTCAACAAAAAAATCCGCTCAAACGACCTCTATTCCCCGGGCGGCGAGGCCGGGCACAGGCCCGACCGGGCGGTGACGGTGTACTGCAACCGCATCCGCGAGGCGTATCCCAAATCGCCCATCCTCATCGGCGGCATTGAGGCGAGCCTGCGGCGGTTTGCGCACTATGACTATTGGGACGACAAGGTGCGCCGCTCCATTTTATTTGACTCACGCGCCGACGTGCTCATCTACGGCATGGGGGAACGGGCGATTGTAGAGCTGGCAAATGCGTTAAAATCCGGCCTCGCGCCTTCGCAAACCAACGTGGACGGCTGCTGCTATGTGCGCACCAATATTGACTTTTTAGACGATTTTGTAGAGGTCCCCTCTTATGAAGCCGTGGCAGCCGACAAACGGCAGTATGCCATTGCCACGGCGCAGGAGTTTTACGAGCAGGACCCGGTGCGCGGAAAGCCCATTGTGCAGCGGTGCCAAAATAAATTCCTGGTGCAAAACAAGCCCATGCCGCCCCTTTCGGAGCGGGAGCTGGACAAGGTGTATGCGCTCCCCTACATGCGCACCTATCACCCCAGCTACGAGGCGGCGGGCGGCGTGCCCGCCATCAAAGAGGTGCAGTTTTCCATCACTGCAAACCGCGGCTGCTACGGCACCTGCAACTTCTGTGCACTGGCCTTTCACCAGGGGCGGATTGTCACGTCCAGAAGCGAAAAGTCCATCCTGCACGAGGCAGAGCAAATGACGTGGGATAAGGATTTTAAGGGATATATTCACGATGTGGGCGGCCCCACCGCCAATTTTTACGGCGTTGTTTGTAAAAAACAGCAAACGTACGGCGCATGCCGGCAAAAGCGGTGCCTGTACCCTGCGCCCTGCAAACAGCTGTCCGGCGGGCACAAACGCTATTTGACACTTTTAAAAAAACTGCGTGCGCTGCCCAAGGTCAAAAAGGTGTTCATCCGCTCGGGCATCCGCTACGACTATCTTCTGCATGATAAAGACCCGGCGTTTCTAAAAGAGCTTGTCGCACATCATATCAGCGGGCAGTTAAAAGTGGCGCCCGAGCACATCAGCGACAAGGTGTTAGAAAAAATGGGAAAGCCGGGGCGCAAGGTGTACGACCGGTTTTGCAGCCGGTTTTATGAAATCACCAAACAGGCGGGCAAGGAGCAGTATCTGGTGCCGTATCTAATGAGCAGCCATCCGGGCAGCACGCTTTTAGAGGCCGTGGAGCTTGCGCTTTACATCAAGCGGCACAACCTTCATCCTGAGCAGGTGCAGGATTTTTACCCCACGCCGTTTACCATCTCCACCTGCATGTTTTATACCGGCTTAGACCCCTTTACCCTTAAGCCGGTATATGTGCCCAAACGCTACGCGGAAAAGCGCATGCAGCGGGCGCTTTTGCAGTTTTCCAAGCCGGAAAACTACGATTTGGTCAAACAGGCGCTAAAAATTTGCGGCCGGGAAGATCTCATTGGCTATGGCAAAGACTGCCTCATCCGGCCGCAAAAACCCGGCGCACATACCATAAACAAAGAACAGGGAGGACAAACAAATGGCACAGCTTTTAAGCGGCAAACTCGTATCTCAAAAAATAAAGGACCAGCTAAAGGCGGAAACCGTCGCGCTCAAAGAGGAGGGCGTCACCCCCGGGCTGGCGGTAGTCATCGTGGGCGATGACCCGGCCTCGCGCGTGTATGTGAACAACAAAAAAAAGGCGTGCGAACAAATCGGATATCATTCCAAAGAGTATGCACTGCCTGCAAAAACCCCCGAAGCAGACCTTCTTGCGCTGGTGGAGCAGTTAAACGCCGATCCAAACATTGACGGTATTTTGGTGCAGCTTCCGCTGCCAAAACACATTGACGAAAAGAAAATTATCAATGCCATCCGCCCCGACAAGGACGTGGACGCATTCCACCCCGTCAACGTGGGGCGCATCATGATAGGCGATTTTGACTTCCTGCCCTGCACGCCTGCCGGCGTGATGGAGCTGATTGCTGAAAGCGGCATTGACCTGTGCGGCAAGCACTGCGTAGTGGTGGGGCGGAGCAACATTGTGGGCAAGCCACAGGCAATGCTTTTGCTGCACAAAAATGCGACCGTCACCATATGCCACTCTAAAACCAAAGATTTAAAGGCCGTGTGCCAAACTGCTGACGTTTTGGTGGTTGCAGTGGGCCGCGCCGAGATGATTACCGGCGATTATATCAAAGAGGGCGCGGTGGTCATTGACGTGGGCATGAACCGCTTAGAAAATAAAAAGCTCGTGGGCGACGTGGAATTTGCGTCAGCCGAAAAAAAGGCCTCTTACATCACGCCTGTCCCGGGCGGCGTGGGGCCCATGACCATTGCCATGCTCATGAAAAATACCCTGACGGCTGCCAAACGGCACGCTGGAAAATAAATATATGCCAAAAAGCCGCCGTGCAATTTTTGGGCACAGCGGTTTTTTTCGTCGATATCTACTAAAAATTGTATTGACAGATGGTGTAAAATAGTATAAAATATTTTTGTACGTTTATGTACTTTTTGTTGTTAAACGTGTAAAAAATATTTGCATTTTTTGCAAACCGTGTCAGTTTGCAAGGCCAAAATGCAAAGCAAGAGCGTTTTTTATTTGTTCCTGGAAAATGAACTTCTAAAAAAAGAGAACAGCCCGCATATGTGCGCTGGCACTCAAAAAACGGGTGTCCGGCCAACCTTTTCGCATTTTATGCAAAGCCAGGGTTTGGACACCACAAAAAGGAAAGGGGGTTGATAATCTTTGATTAGTGCGACTATTTATGTGATTACCTGCATTGCAGCAGTAATCCTTTGTGTACTCGCCTTTTTGGGCGGTATCGTATACAGAAAAAAAATAGCGGAGGCAGAGCTGGGCGGCGCTGAGGAGAGAGCAAAGCAAATTGTGAAGGACGCTGAGAAAGAAGCGGAAACCAAAAAGAAAGAAGCGCTTCTTGCGGCAAAGGACGAAATTCACAAAACCCGTTCAGATTTTGACAAAGAAATTAAAGATCGAAGATTTGAGATAAGCCGTCAAGAACGGCGAATTGAGCAAAAAGAAGCCAACCTGGACAAAAAAATGGACGCTTTGGACAAAAAAGAAGACAAAATGAACCAAAAGCTCAAGGATTTGGATCAGTTGACCGCGCAGGCCAACAGAGTAAAAGAGCAGCAGACAGAAATGCTGGAGAAAATTTCTGGGCTGTCGGTTGACGAAGCGAAGGAGTACCTGCTTCGCAACATTGAGTCTGAAGTGCGGCATGAAGCTGCAATGATGATGAAAGAAATTGTGGACCAGGCCAAAGACGAGGCGGATAAAAAAGCCAAAAACATTGTGGCAGGCGCCATTCAAAAATGTGCTGCCGACCATGTGGCGGAGGCCACGGTTACAGTGGTTTCGCTGCCCAACGATGAAATGAAAGGCCGCATCATCGGCCGTGAGGGCCGCAACATCCGCACCTTAGAAACACTCACCGGCATTGACCTTATCATTGATGACACACCGGAGGCAGTGGTTCTTTCCGGATTTGACCCCATCCGCCGCGAAATTGCGCGGGTGGCGCTGGAAAAATTGATTGTAGACGGCAGAATCCACCCGGCCCGCATTGAGGAAACGGTGGAAAAAGCCAGAAAAGAAGTGGAAAGCATTATCAAGCAGGAAGGTGAACAGGCCACCTTTGACACGGGTGTGCACGGGCTCCATCCCGAAGTCATCCGTATGCTGGGCAAGCTGAAATACCGCACCAGCTACGGGCAAAACGTACTCAAGCACTCCATTGAAGTGTCCAACCTGTCCGGCATTATGGCAGGTGAACTGGGAGTGGATATCAAAACCGCAAAGCGCGCGGGTCTCCTTCATGACATCGGCAAGGCGATGGACCATGAAATTGAAGGGTCCCACGTTGACATAGGCGTCGATATTGCAAAGAAACACCGGGAGTCGGCTGAGGTGATAAACGCCATTGCGGCGCACCACGGCGATACCGAACCCACCACCATCATTGCATGCATTGTGCAGGCCTGTGATGCAATTTCTGCGGCACGGCCGGGCGCGCGGCGCGAAAACCTTGAAACGTACATCAAGCGTCTTGAAAAGCTAGAGGAAATTGCAAACTCCTTTGACGGCGTAGAAAAATCCTTTGCCATCCAGGCGGGCCGCGAAATCCGCATTATGGTCAAGCCGGAAAATGTAAAGGAGGACGAAACCATCCTCATTGCACGAGACATTGTAAAACGCATTGAAAATGAGCTGGAATATCCGGGGCAAATTAAGGTCAACGTCATCCGGGAAACCCGTTCGGTGGAATACGCAAAATAAGATGCACCATAAAAAGCGAAGGATTTATCCTTCGCTTTTTTGATTGCAGTTTTTAAAATTTCAAAAAAATTGCCCAAAATTGTTGAAATTTATTTATTTTTATGATATACTGTACAAAATTACATATGGAGGGTATCTCATGAAAAAACTAGTTTCTTTGGTATTCGCAAGCCTGCTGCTCATCGGTGCTTTTGCCAGCTGCACAAACAATGCTGCACCGGATTCGCCGCAAACTTCCAATCAATCGGAAAGCCCTGTAACACCGAAGTCCAAACCAACCGGCACAACAACACCGCAGACTTCCGCCGCACCCGCACCAGAGCAAAGCAAGGAGTACACCTTTGGCGACACCTTTACATTTGACAACTTAGAAGTTACCATTGGAACAGAGCTTTACTGGTCCTCTGTGCAAAACCGCTTCAGCGACTTAAACGGCGCTGAAGTATTGGAGCTGCCTATCACTGTAAAAAATTTGGGCAGTGAAACGCATCAGCTGAATCCTTTTTATATCACAATGTTTGGAAGCAAAGGCACAGAACTGGACAGCGTGAGTACGTATTTTGACAACGATGTGCTTTCAGCAGGCGACATGCGCACCGGCGCACAAACCGATACCTTCCTGCACATTGTGTATGATGGGGATGGCGATTATTTCCTCGAATTTGACAATTACAGCGAACAAATTGATGTGAAGCTCTCCGTCCAAAAATAAAAACATGCGCTTGCAAATATGCAAGCGCATGTTTTTTCCGGCCAAATAAAGCTCCGGCGCGCAATCGGTTCCTGCGATTGCGGCCGGAGTCTTATTTTGCAGTGCTGCCTCTAAGAACGCCCACATAATTGCAGGCGATTTTAGCGGTTTTTATGAGCAAAAAGACAGTGGCAATTGCATTGACCACCTTTTTTGTAAAACAAAATACCACCCAAACCGAAAGCAGCATGAGCATAATTTTGCCCATTTGTTTGGCTTTATCGGGATCCATCATCTGATGAGCCATTTCTTTCACCTTCACTTTTTTTGAAACATGTCCTTAGTATGCGTACAAAAAAGCAAAGTATACCGGCGTAATCATCTGAAAAATTGGAAATTTTTCACTTTTCAACCCATTACTCCATGCCTTTTACGCCATAAAATTTTAACGTGACAATTTCATAGTTGCCAATCGGAAGCGTGACACATGTGCCGTCAGACGCAAGCGGCCGCTCGTCTTGCTCCATCAGATTGCATACCACCGCGTGCGTAAATGAAAAGCCGGTTTGAACCGTAATTTCCGTGCGCCGGTCAAAGCATTCATATAGCCGGGCAATGACTGCACCGCCATCCTCCGCCCGCTTCACCGTTTCTAACACAATGTTTTTGGCATCGCACGAAATGAAGGAAAACCTCTCGGGCAGGGCGCCGGATTGCTTATCCGCCTGCCGCGCCACAAGCGGCTGATTGAGCAGATGCGCCGCCTGCACGGTGTTCCCTTCGCGGAACCCTCCGCCGTGCGGATAGAGGCTGTAGGTAAAATGGTGCTTGCCCTTGTCCGCATGGGGGTTTGGATAGGTGGCGCACTTTAGGAGCGTGAGGGAAAGCGTGCTGCCCTCGGCGCTGTAGCCATATTTGCAGTCGTTTAAAATGCTCACGCCATAGCCGTCCTCGGAAATGTCCGCCCATTTGTGGGCGCACACCTCAAATTTGGCCGCATCCCACGACGTGTTTTGGTGGGTGGGCCGCTTTAAATTGCCAAACTGGATGTCATAGGTGGCCTCAGTGGCGTGCACGTCCAGCGGGAATGCCGCTTTTAACAAAATGTGCTCCTCGGCCCAATCGAGATCGGTTACAAAATCAATGCGCGGTGTGTGCCGGTAGAGATACACTGTCTGGACAATGGTAGAACGCAAAAATTTGCGGGTAATCTTCACGCCGGCGCGTTCGCCCTCATACACAGCCTCGCGGGAAACCACGCCACCCACGTGCCACATTTTTTGCTTGTAATAGTCGGTAATCTCCCACGCGTCATATTTTTTGGGGAAATCTTCAAACGCCTGCAAATCGTTTAGAACTCCGCCCGGCACGCCAACTTCCCGCGAAAAGCGCTTGTCATACACGAAATCCAGCCCGCCGTCTTCTGAAATATGAAGCTTGAAATAGTCGTTTTCCAGCGTGTCCCCGGTCACGTTCAGCATGGAGGTACTGCCGCTTGGCTGTACCACCGCATAGCCCATGGCGGGGATGTTCTCGGCATAAACCGTCTTGCCATCCACTTCCACCGGCCCGCTTGCAAAAAATCCATTGGGGTTATATACAAACAGGCCGCCGTCTGTCTGCACTTGTTCCAAAATTCCGTTTAGCTTCTCGTCTGCAATGCCTCCCACCGTCTCAATTACACCGGCCATCTGCCGGTTGCTCTCCTCATACACCTCGTAGATGGAAGAGCCGGGTATAATGTCGTGAAACTGGTTGAGCAGCGTGGTTTCCCATGCCTGATGCAGCGCATCCTTGGGATATGTGCCGCCGCACAGTACGGCGTCCATCACGCACAGCGCCTCGCCCTTTTGGAAGAGCAGCTCGGCGGTGCGGTTGTTGCGCTTGGTTTGGGCAATGGAGGTATAGGTCCCGCGGTGAAATTCCAAATACAGCTCGCCCACCCACCGCGGCGTACGCTTTAAGCGCGCGCAGTTTTCATCAAACTGTGCACGCGCACGGGATAAAAACGCCCCCGCCGTCTCGGGCTCTGTTTTGGGGATTCCCAAAATGCCGCGGTGCAGCCGCCGCTGGTTTTCCAGCATATCCTTGGTCGGGCCGCCGCCGCCATCGCCAAAGCCATAGGGAATCACCGCGTGGTCGCCGTATTCTTTTTGCTGGAACCGCTCCCAGGTGCCCAAAACTTTCGACGCATTTAAATAGCCGTTGTAGGTTGTAAAAAAGTCGTCGCGATAGTTTTTGGTGTCATTTGCCGGCGTGGTGATGAAATAGGAAAAAATCTCCGTGCCGTCGATGCCCTGCCACATGAATTCGTCATAGGGCATTTTGTTGGTCTCGTTCCAGCTAATCTTGGATGTGACAAACGCCTCAATTCCACTCTTTTTTAAAATCTGCGGCAGCGCGGCGCTGTAGCCAAACACATCGGGCAGCCATAAAAACTTGCTCTCAATGCCAAACTCCTCTTTCATAAACCGCTTGCCGTGTAAAATCTGGCGTACCAGGCTCTCGCCGGACGGGATGTTGCAGTCGGCCTCCAGCCACATGGCGCCGTCTACTTCCCAGCGCCCGTCTTTTACAGCCTGCTTGATGCGCTCATAAAGCTTTGGCTCGCACTGCTTGACAAACTGGTAGAGCTGCGGCTGTGAGGAGAAAAACAAAAACTCAGGGTATTGCTCCATGAGCGCCAGCATGCCCGAAAAAGTGCGCTGTGCCTTTTCGCGGGTTTGCCCCAGCGTCCACAGCCATGCCACGTCAATGTGCGTATGCCCCACGCAGGAAACCATGCTCTCGCTTTGCCCGCACAGTCCGCTGTAAAAATCGCGCTCCAGCACGGATATGGTTTCCTCCACGCTTTTTAAAAACGCATCGCTGCAAAAAGAGCGCAAATCCAAATGCGCCAGCGCGGTTTCCAAGCATCTAAAAATCCGGATCCGCCGGTAATCGGTTTCCAAAAAACACATGGCAGCCTCGTAGGGCACCTTCAAATCGTAATACAGCCGCTCTATCCGTGTATCAATTTCCTTTAAAAAGGGAATAAAATTGACGTTGCCCTCTTTTGAGCCGGTATAAAAGTGCACCAGGGCGTCATAGTGCGTACCGGGCGCCAGAACCGCTTCGTTGTGGTTACTATCCAGCCCCTGTGTAAGCTGCCCGTTTAAAAACAGCATGCCCTGCGGATTGGCAGGCCAAGTCCATTTTCTTTCTCCGCGCTCGGTGGTGATTTCAAGCACATATGAAATACCGTCTTTTTTTGCAGGCGTGTCAAACGAAAACCGGAACACACAGTGGCTGTCCGTTTCCAAAAGCACCTCGCGCGTGTCAAACGGCCGGAACGAAAGGGCGGCCGCATCAAGCTCGGCGTGCTTATAGCCATATGGCGCACAGCCAATCCCCTCAATTTCAAACAGGCGGTGTCCGCTGATTTTTTTCAGCGTCTCACAGGTCATCCGTACTTTTTCATGGACAAATCCCATAAAAACCTCTCCTTTCCACTGGTTTCATTGTAAAGGCAGCGGATATAAAAATCTTCTGTTGACAGGGATATTTTATTATGGTATTGTGATATATGAGAAAGGAAGGCGGCGCAAATGGACGCAAAACGGCTGATGGCAAAATTTCATGTGGATACGCAAACAGACTGTACCTACCGCTATATATTTAGCGAAACAGAGCGGTTTACGCCGCACTGCCACGATTATTTTGAACTGTTTTTAACCGTGACGGACGGCATTGTGCACATTGTAAACGGCCGGGTGCAGCGGTTAAAGTCGGGTACGCTGGTACTCATCCGCCCAGACGACGTGCACGATTATCAGTCCGCAGACGGCGGGCGGTTCCGGTTTGTCAACCTCACCTTCACACAGGAAACCGTGCGCGCACTGTTTGACTACCTGGGATTCCATCTGGATGATATTTTGACGCCCCCGCTCCCGCCCACAGTGCTGCTGTCAAAAAGCGAGTCGGCCGCCATCCTGTCCAAATTTTCAGCGCTTTCTACAATAAAATTGCAAGATAAGGGGAACATTAAACTCAATATGCGGTTGCTTTTGATCGAAATTTTTGCAAGGCATTTTTTAAACGCCGGCGGCAGTGAAAAATCCAGCGACTGCCCAGCCTGGCTAGAAACGCTGTGCACACAGATGAACCGGAAGGAAAATTTTGAGGCCGGGATGCAGCGCATGACCGAGCTTTCGGGCAAAAGCCGGGAGCACGTTGCGCGGTGTGTCAAACAGTATTTCGGCGTTCCCGTTTCGGCATTTGTAAATGACTTGCGCCTAAACTATGCGGCCAACATGCTCATCAACAGCAATATCCCCATATTGGAGCTGTGCTTTGAGAGCGGGTTTCAAAACGTGAGCTGGTTTTACACCCTGTTTAAGGAAAAATACGGCATGCCTCCCAAGGCGTTCCGCAAACGGTTTTCCAAGCCTGCACAGCCGGCAGAGGCGGCAAAATAAAGGTTGCTATTTTTTACCGCATTTGGTATAATAGGAAACGTACATTGTGCATCATTCCAATTTGATTGGAGGTATCCCTTTTGAAAAAATTCTTTGAAAGACTATTTGGAAGCTACAGCGACCGCGAAATCAAGCGGCTGCTGCCCATTGTAGAAAAAATCAATCAGCTGGAACCCGAAATGCAGGCACTGGACGATGCTGCGCTGCGCCACAAAACTGTAGAATTTCGGGAACGGCTCAAAAACGGCGAAACGCTGGATGACCTTTTGCCCGAAGCATTTGCTGTGGTGCGGGAGGCTTCGGTGCGCACGCTGGGCATGCGGCATTTTGACGTACAGCTTTTGGGCGGCATTGTGCTGCATCAGGGGCGCATTGCCGAAATGAAAACCGGCGAAGGCAAAACGCTGGTTGCCACCCTGCCCTGCTATTTAAATGCGCTTTCCGGCAATGGCGTGCATGTGGTCACAGTCAACGATTATCTGGCAAAACGCGACAGCGAACAAATGGGCAAAATCCACAGATTTTTGGGCCTTAGCGTGGGGCTGATCACCCACGATACGGAAGACCGCCGGGCCGCGTACGGCGCGGATATCACCTACGGCACCAACAACGAGTTTGGCTTTGACTACCTGCGTGATAACATGGTGATTTACAAAGAACAGCAGGTGCAGCAAAAGGGGCACAACTTTGCCATTGTGGACGAGGTGGACTCCATTTTGATTGACGAGGCGCGCACGCCGCTCATCATCTCCGGCATGGGCACCGAATCTACCCAGCTCTATCAGCTGGCCGACCGGTTTGCGCGCGGCTTAAAATGCGTGCGCATGAAAGAGCAGGATGACAAGGTGTTAAGCGACGACTTAGACTGTGACTACATTGTGGACGAAAAGGCCAACACCGCCACGCTCACCGAGCAGGGTGTGAAAAAGGCAGAGGCGGCGTTTCAGTTAGAAAACCTCTCCGACCCTGCCAATATGGACATTTCCCATCACATCAACCAGGCCATCAAAGCGCACGGCATTATGCGCCGCGACAAGGACTATGTGGTCAAAGACGGCGAGGTCATCATTGTGGATGAATTCACGGGGCGCCTGATGTTTGGCCGGCGCTACAATGACGGGCTGCACCAGGCCATTGAGGCAAAAGAGGGCGTGCAGGTGGCGCGGGAGAGCAAAACGCTTGCCACCATCACCTTCCAAAATTTCTTCCGCCTCTACAACAAGCTGGCCGGCATGACTGGTACGGCCCAAACGGAAGAAGAGGAGTTCCAGTCCATTTACAAGCTGGATGTAGTGGTAATCCCCACCAACAAACCCATGATCCGCATAGACCACAGCGATGTGGTGTATAAAAATGAAGCGGGCAAGCTAAATGCGGTCATCGCACAGATTGAAGAATGCCACAAAAAGGGCCAGCCCGTGCTGGTGGGTACCATCACCATTGAAAAATCCGAACTTTTGAGCAAGCTTCTTAAAAAACGCGGCATCCCGCACGAGGTATTAAACGCAAAATTCCACGAAAAAGAGGCGGAAATCATTGCGCAGGCCGGTAAAAAAGGCGCGGTCACCATTGCCACCAACATGGCAGGCCGCGGAACTGACATCATGCTGGGCGGCAATGCAGAATTTCTGGCAAAAAAGGAGATGCGCAAACAAGGCATTGACGAAAGGCTGATTGCAGAATCCACCGGCTTTTCTGAGACTGACGATGCGGAAATTCTTGAAGCGCGCAAAACCTTTGGTGCGCTTTATGAAAAATATAAGCAGGAAATTGCAAAGGAACACGACGAGGTGGTGCAAAGCGGCGGGCTGTTTATTTTGGGTACGGAACGGCACGAATCGCGGCGGATTGACAACCAGCTGCGCGGCCGTTCGGGCCGTCAGGGCGATGCGGGCGAATCGCGCTTTTTCATCTCATTACAGGATGAGCTCATGCGCCTGTTTGGCTCAGAACGCATTGAATCGGTGGTGACCACGCTGGGCTTAAAGGACGACGAGCCAATTGAGCATAAAATGTTGTCAAACGCCATTGAAAACGCACAGAAAAAGGTGGAAGGCCGCAACTTCCAAATCCGCAAGCATGTGCTGCAATATGACGACGTGATGAACGTGCAGCGGAACGTCATCTACTCCCAGCGCCAAAAAGTGTTGGACGGCGAGGACATTCACGAATCCATTCTAAAAATGATTGAGGAATTTGTGGACAATATTGTGACCTCCTACACGGGCAGCGCGGAATATCCCGACGACTGGAACCTTGCTGGTCTGGTGGAATACTGCGAGAGTATTTTTGTGCCCAAGGATACGCTGAAATTTACAAAAGAGGATTTGGAAGACCTCACCAAGGAACGCTTAAAAGAAATGCTGCATAAAATCGCCATGGACCGGCTTTCCCAAAAAGAGCAGGAGTTTGGCGCGGAGCGGTTTCGGGAAGTTGAGCGCATTATTTTGCTGCAAGTGGTGGACGCCAAATGGATGGACCAGATCGACAACATGGACCAGCTGCGCCAGGGCATTGGCCTTCGGGCATATGCACAGCGCGACCCAGTCATTGAATACAAAGAGGAAGGCTACAACATGTATGAGGAAATGCTGGGCAACATCCGTGAGGACGTTATCAAATTTTTGTTAAATGTGCAGCTGCGCAGCAATGTGGAGCGCAAAGAGGTGAGCAAGCCTGTAAGTGCAAGCCACGGAGAGGAAGACACGGCAAAAAAGCCGGTGCATAAGGAAAAAAAGCCCGGGCGCAACGACCTTTGCCCCTGTGGATCGGGCAAAAAATATAAAAAATGCTGCGGGGCAAACGAATAATACCACAATTATGATTTTTTATAAAGAGGGTGACGAATATGTTAGAGCTGGATCAGTTAAAGCTTTCGCTTTCTGCGCTTGATAACGATATTACGGATTTGAGGGATGCACTTTGACCTCGCCGGCGCGCAGGCAAAGATTGACGAGCTGGAAAAAAAGACCATGGCGGACGGATTTTGGGACGACATGGAAAACAGTCAGAAAATTTTAAAACAGATCAAGGCGCTCAAAAATAAAATTGAGCGGTATCAAACACTCAAAACCACCTTTGACGACACGCTGGTGCTCATTGACATGGCAAACGAAGAGGGCGACGCCGGCATGGTGCCTGAGCTTACACAGGCAGCCAAGTCCATTGCCCATGACTTAGAGACAATGAAGTTAGAAACCCTGCTTTGCGGCCCATATGACAAAAACAACGCCATTGTAACGCTGCACGCGGGCGCGGGCGGTACGGAAGCGCAGGACTGGGCGGAAATGCTTCTGCGCATGTACACCCGCTATGCTGAACGCAATGACTATACGGTGGAAACGCTGGACTATCTTGCGGGCGAGGAAGCGGGCGTAAAAAGTGTTACCATCTTAATTTCCGGGCTCAATGCCTATGGCTATTTAAAGGCCGAAAAAGGCGTACACCGGCTGGTGCGCATCTCACCGTTTGACGCGTCCGGCCGGCGGCATACGTCATTTGCTTCGGTGGAGGTCATGCCAGAAATTGAAGACGACATTGAAATTGAAATCAACCCTGA
Source organism: Oscillospiraceae bacterium (assembly GCA_021629085.1). GTDB lineage: Bacteria > Bacillota > Clostridia > UMGS1810 > UMGS1810 > JAJXRJ01. The sequence goes on from JAJXRJ010000016.1 coordinate 21,764, forward strand.
CGACTTAAAGGTGGACACCTACCGGGCCAGCGGTGCGGGCGGGCAGCACATCAATAAAACAGATTCCGCCATCCGCATCACGCACATTCCGTCCGGCGTGGTGGTCTCCTGCCAAACGGAACGGTCGCAGCACAAAAACCGCGACACCGCAATGAAGATGTTAAAATCGAAATTGGCGGAAATTAAAGAGCGCGAACACAAAGAGAAAATTGAGGATATTAAGGGTGTGCAAAAGGAAATCGCATGGGGTTCACAAATCCGGTCGTATGTGTTTCATCCCTACAATTTGGTAAAAGACCATCGCACCGGCTTTGAAATGGGCAACATCACCGCGGTGATGGATGGCGATTTGGACGGATTTATCAATGAATATTTAAAACAGTCCAGCCTGGGCACACTGAATGAATAAACAAAGGAGAAAATGAATGAAATCCTATCAATCCTTTATGGCAGGCATTTTAGCAGGCGCGCTGGCAATGGGCGCACCGGCGCTGGCGCAAACTGTGCGTCAGATGATTGAGGTGGAGCCAAACTCCGTTCACATCACCGTCAATGGCCAGGCAGTTTCGGGCGAAAACTTTTTATACAACGATAAAACTTACGTTCCGCTGCGCGAGGTTTCCGAGCTTTTGGGAAAGGCGGTGGAGTGGAATCATGATACCAACACAGCCAATATTGCGGACGTATTTGGCGTGCTGTATCACGGTGAACCGGTTGGCACGGTAAACGGCGAATCGGTGCCGCAGGAGGAGCTGGATTCCTATATCCGCATTGTGCGCGCGCAAAGCAGTGATGCCGCATCACTTTCGGAAGAGGCGCTTGCCGCACAGGCGAAGCAGCAGCTGGTACACGACCGGGTGCTCATTGCCATGGCAAAGGCGCAAGGCATCCGCTTAGACGAAGCATTTACGGCAGATTACCAAAATTTTCAGCAATACATAAACATGCAGCTTGCCCAGAGCGGTATGGGCGTCAACGCGCTTCCGTCCCTCATTCAGGCATTGGGCTACACCGAGGATGACTATCAGCGCACCTATGAAATTGCGTATCTGACCCAAAAGCTGCTGGACAAAAATGCGGCGCTTTATGCCCCCATGGGCGATGAGCTCTCGGTTTATTACAATGCGCACAAAGAGGATTACAAATACGATGGCGTGCGCGCAAAGCACATTTTGCTGTCCACAGTGGACGAACAGGGCCAGCCGCTTGCCTCCACTGATATCACACGGGTAAAGGCCAAGGCGGATAGCCTCTACCGGCAGCTGCAGGCCGGCGCCGACTTTGATACCCTCATGCAGGAAAACAGTGAAGATCCCGGGCTTGCGAGCAACCCTAACGGTTACACATTCCAAAAGGGGGAAATGGTAGAGCCGTTTGAAACCGCGGCGTTCGCACTTTCGGAAGGCGAAATTTCCCAACCGGTAAAGAGCGAATTTGGCTACCACATCATCCGGCTGGAAGAAAAAATCCCTTATCTCACTTTGGATGATGCACAGGTGGTAGAACAAATTACCGAAACCATTGCCAGTCAAAAATTGGAACAGCTGCTTGACGCAGAAGTGCAAAAGGCCACCGTTTTGTGGAACTAAAGAAATGCCGTCTTATTTCAGATGGCATTCAAATTTTTCTTGTATTTTTTATAAAAACGCAGTATACGCAACTTGAACCATTCAAATTCCAAAGCCAACCAGATTAAAAGGAGCTTTCTATGAAAAAATCCATTGCAATCCTGCTGTCAATTTTTCTCATGCTAAGCAGCGCTGTTACAGCGTTTGCCGCGGAAACAGATGCGCTGTTTGCCGCGCTAACAAAGCCAATGGAAAGCTGCGACGCCACATCTGAACTTTCTTTGACGCTCAAAGACCCTCTGCTCATTGCCAATTTACTGACAGAGCTTTCCGGAACCGACAACTTTATCGACTTTCAGGCGCTCGGAGAAGGCCTGTTTGACATTACAGCCAATATGACCGCCCGTATCGCTGTATCTGACGACTATAAAAAAATGCAGATGTCTGCAAATATGGAAACCAACATTCCGCTGACCATCAACCAGGATTTAAAAAATGAAACCTGGATCCGTGTTTCCTACTGGATGGACTTCGACTTTACCAATCCTGAAAATCCGGTGTACCGCATCATTCAAAAAACCCCGGTTTCTACCAAATACATAGTGACGGACTACATACAACTGTTTTCGCAAATGGGCGGCGAGTCCGATGCAATTCTTCAGACCCTGATGATGCTTCTTGACAAGACGTTTATAGAGGGCGTTACACAGGATGTAGTCACCGCACTGCAGGAAAATGCGGATATTACAAAAAAAGATCATACATATACGCTGACCATGGATGATACAGGTGCCAAAGCGTTTTTTAACAGCCTGCTTGCATGTGTAACGGATCGGACCATGGAGATCTTACAAACAACTGAATTGGCAAACACAGCGGATTTCGAGGCGGTACAGGCAGAGCTCGACTCCATATTAGAGCAGGTCCGCAGCTTTACCAATCAGGTGCAGATTTTTGGCACGGACGGTATTGTGATGGAATACACGCTGGATAAAAACGGCCAGTTCCAAAAAGCTTCCTTCACAATGGAGATTGACCTCAACATTTACGACATCATGACGGCGCTGGGGCAATCTGACCAATCCATCACCAAAGAAAACAGCCGGGTGCACTTTACTGTGACAGAGCACACCACATACAGCAACGTCAATACCGCGTCGGCTGTGGAATTTCCAACCCTGTCCGAGGAAAACAGTACCAACCCATTCGCATCCTATCCCCCGATGGAATATGAAGAGGCGGCAACGCCGAAATCTCCGTATTTATATTTTACGGCGTATGATAACCATGCGCCATATGTGGATGCAGACAACAATCTATACTTGCCGCTCCGTGCAACTTTAAAGGCGTTTGGTGTGGATGCCGATATCCTCACCTCGACGGAGGTCACATATGAAAATGGCGTTGTCAGCGTTGAAACACAGAGTGCGGATGCAGGATTCACCAATTTGGTGATAACGGTAGGCAGCAGCACTGTATTGCGGGACGGCGAACCCATTCCTTTGGACTTACCTGTTGTAGAAGACAATGGTGCAATTTACGTGCCCCTGCTCTTTTCTCCCCGCGTAATGAATGCAGACCTGACGCATTGCAATTGTGACTATTATTATATTGACCAAACCTTTAAAACAACATTTATGACATATTACAATTTTGAAAGGAAACTTTAACCATAAAAACGCTCCTATCTAAACTGCTCCAAACTGTACAGTTCGTACAATTTGGAGCAGTTTTAAAATCAACCTAACTATTTAGGCATGCTTTTTATTTAATAGTCCCTCTTGCCTCCTGGCAGGCATCTAAAAGCCCTTTTAAATACCCTACTGCAAAGAGTCTCCCCAGCGTATCATATCCCGGCTGGTCATTATTTTCGCCCGCCATTGTGGGGACATGGTCAACCCGCACCGGCCCCTCATAGCCGCAGTCCAAGTAACAGGCAATGGCTTTTGCCATATTGGTTTGCCCATTGTCGTGAAAGGTTTCCCGAAATGCATATTTCTCGCCTAAAATATCCCGAAAATGCACAAAAAACAATTTTCCCATGGCGGAAAAATGACGGATTGCCGCAAATATGTCTTCACCCATAGCGGCATAATTGGCCTGGCACATAGTAACACCCAGATGCGGGCTGTTGACAAGCTGCACCGCCTTTGTGATATTCTCCCGGCTGATTAAAATGCGCGATACTTTTCCCAGCTTTGGCACCGGTGGATCATCAGGATGCAATGCAAAGCGGATATGATATCGGTCTGCATAGGGCATAACCGCCTGCAAAAAATACCGCAAATTTTCCCAAAGCATTGCCTCTGTAATCTCAGGCTCCCCCTGCGGATGAAAGTCCCGGATGTCAAAACCGGTTACTAGCGCACCGCCCCGTTCTACAATCCGGTTTGCTGTGCGCAGCCAGCCAAAATGCGCCATAAAGTTAAAGCAAATGGTGCGGATGTTGAGCGCATCCATAATGGGCAGCATGCCGATTACCTGTGCAATACACGCATCTCGGTCCGGGGCGCCCAGTTTAATCGAATTGTGCAGCCGATTTGGAATGGGCTCAATCACAATGGGCTTGATCCCCGCTCCCTGAAACCGCTCATACATAGTGCGCCAGTGGGAGACATCTGTTACGTCAAACGCCGGATCCTCCGGCAGCCGGATCACCCCGTGGTCAATGCCCATTTGCTTGGCATACGTCCATTGGATGCTAGGCTCTGTCCACAAAATATCTGTCAAAATCATTGGATTCCCATGCCTCCGTCCACAAAAAGATTTTCCCCTGTAGCTGTCTTTCTGTCATCTGGATTCCTCCATCTGTTTTGCCGCAACGCAAAGCGGCGCTTTGATTTGCAGTTCGACGCCCATTTTTTGCACCGAATCCTTCTGTATTTCAAAAAATGTCACCGTATCACTGTTTTCATTGGTACAGATTAAAAACCTGTCAAGCAGAATAAAATCGCGTGGAGATGCACCACCACAAGCAATCATCCGCTCTACATCCCGGATGCCGCCCCAGATGACCCCGCCGCCTTGGGCTGCCCGTCCGGGAACCGCTCCCCTTCCCAGCTCGGCGTGAGTGCAATAATTTCTTCCTTTTTTTCCTTTCCTGACCTGCCTTTATTATTGCAAAAATTAAACAAATTTTGAATCCATCTATTTTTAGTCTATTATAGTATAAAACTATAATCTTGTCAACAGCGGGGATTTGGATTCTGCTCTGCTTTTACAGTCGTCTCTTGTATTGTACAATCAAATAAAACCCCCGCTTGTTCTAGTGGGAACAAGCGGGGGTTTTAGTTATCATTTTATAAATCTACAATATCGCTCTGCACAATGGGTGTGACTACTTCTACGTCGCCATAGCGTTTCATACCTGTTCCTGCGGGGATGAGCTTACCAATGATGACATTCTCCTTGAGCCCAATGAGCGGGTCTTTTTTGCCTTTGATTGCCGCTTCGGTGAGCACCCGTGTGGTCTCCTGGAAGGAAGCCGCCGATAAGAAGGACTCGGTGGCAAGCGCTGTTTTGGTGATTCCCAAAAGCACAGGCTTTGCCTCAGGCAAAATGCCGTTGCGCTCTTGGATTTCGTTGTATTTTTCCAAATACTCGCCTTTGTCCACCATAGAGCTGATAATAAAATCGCTCTCGCCCGGCTCTTCAATTTTCACCTTGCGCATCATCTGGCGCACAATCACTTCAATGTGCTTGTCGTTGATGTCGATACCCTGCAGCCGGTACACGCGCTGCACCTCTTGAATGAGATACTGCTGCACGGCTTCTGGACCCTTGATGCGAAGCAAATCGTGCGGATTGATAGAACCTTCTGTGAGCTCGTCACCCGATTGTAACACGTCGCCGTCTGCCACCTTGATCCTCGAACCATAGGGAATGAGATAGGTGTTGGACGCGCCGGTTTCCTGATTGGTGACTGTAATTTCACGCTTATTTTTGGTTTCTGAAAGCTTCACCACACCGTCGTCATCGGTGACAATGGCAAGGCCCTTGGGCTTGCGCGCCTCAAACAGCTCCTCCACCCTGGGAAGACCCTGCGTGATGTCGTCACCGGCAATACCGCCAGAGTGGAATGTACGCATGGTGAGCTGTGTACCCGGCTCGCCAATGGACTGTGCCGCAATGGTGCCCACTGCTTCGCCCACGTCCACCAGCCGGCCGGTGGACAGGTTGGAGCCATAGCACTTGGAGCACACGCCGATTCTGGAATGGCAGGTTAAGATGGTGCGGATTTTTACTGCAGTGACGCCTGCCGCCACAATACGGTCTGCATCCTGCTCGCTCATCAGTTCATTTTTTGCTTTCAAAAGCGCGCCGGTTTCAGGATGGTACACATCCTCTGCCGTGCAGCGGCCCACCAGACGGTCGTGTAACCCTTCGATCACCTCGTTGCCGTCCTTGATGTCAGTTGCAACCATATATTCATCGGTGCCACAATCTTCTTCACGGATGATGACATCCTGCGAAACGTCAACCAGCCTTCTGGTCAGATACCCGGAGTCCGCCGTCCGCAGTGCGGTGTCGGTAAGGCCTTTTCTCGCGCCGTGGCTGGAAATGAAGTATTCCTGCACATTTAAGCCCTCACGGAAATTCGCTTTAATCGGGATTTCAATGGTACGGCCCTGGGTGTCGGCCATCAAACCACGCATACCAGCCAGCTGCCGGATCTGGTCAATGCTACCACGCGCACCAGAATCCGCCATCATCTTGATGGGATTAAATTCGTCTAGATTATTTTTAAGCGCATCCGTTACGTCATCCACTGTTTTACTCCAGGTTTCCACCAAAAGCGAATGGCGTTCTTCGTCAGAAATCAAGCCGCGCTTAAATTGCTTTGTAATTTTATCCACCTGTGCCTGCGCCTCGTCCAACAGCTCCTGTTTGGCGTTTGGAATTTCCATGTCGGATACGCTGATGGTAATGGCGCCCCGGGTAGAATATTTGAAGCCCAGCGATTTGATGGAGTCTAACACACCCGCCGTATCGGTAACGCCGTGCACACGGATACAGCGGTCCACAATTTTGCCCAGGCCCTTTTTATCCGCCACAAACGAAACCTCCAGGTCAAATGCATTGCCTGGTTTGGTGCGGTCGATAAAGCCCAAATCCTGTGGAATGTTTTCGTTGAAAATGAGGCGGCCGACTGTACAGTCAATCAGATGGGAAACCAGTTTGCCATCTATCTCTTTGGTCATTTCAACGCGGATGGGCGCATGCAGCCCCACCACGCCGGTGTCATAAGCCATAATCGCCTCATTAAATCCGGTAAACACCTTGCCCTCGCCCGGCTCGCCTGCAAAGCATCCCTCTTCGGTATAAGTTGCGGGCGTTTTGCCTTCGCGCTCAAGCTGTGTATTGACAGATAAAAGCGCAGGCGTTTTGCCGTTTGCAGTCATATAGGTGACCACATCCCCGGCATGGAATTCTGTATCACCGGGATCTAAAATTTTTACTTTTTTCGGTTTGGTGATGGTCAAATAATAGCTGCCCAAAACCATGTCCTGTGTTGGAACCGTGACGGGTTTCCCGTCCTGGGGTTTTAACAGGTTGTTTGCTGAAAGCATCAAGAACCGCGCCTCGGCCTGTGCCTCAGGCGAAAGCGGTACGTGCACCGCCATTTGGTCCCCGTCAAAGTCGGCGTTGAATGCACTGCAAACCAATGGATGGAGCTTTAACGCGCGGCCCTCCACCAAGATGGGTTCAAACGCCTGGATACCCAGCCTGTGCAGCGTAGGCGCACGGTTTAACAGCACCGGATGCTCTTTGATCACATCTTCTAACATATCCCAAACCTCGGGGCGCACCCGTTCCACCATGCGCTTTGCGCTCTTGATGTTATGGCAGAATCCATCGCCCACCAGCTTTTTCATCACAAAGGGTTTAAACAGCTCCAGCGCCATCTCTTTGGGCAGTCCGCACTGATAAATTTTTAATTCCGGCCCGACCACGATAACCGAACGGCCGGAATAGTCCACACGTTTTCCCAAAAGGTTTTGCCGAAACCGCCCCTGTTTCCCCTTGAGCAAGTCGGACAGCGATTTTAACGGGCGGTTGCCCGGGCCTGTAACCGGCCTGCCGCGGCGGCCGTTGTCAATGAGCGCGTCCACTGCTTCTTGCAGCATGCGCTTTTCATTGCGCACAATGATATCCGGCGCTTCTAACTCCAGCAGCCGTTTTAAGCGGTTGTTGCGGTTAATCACCCGGCGGTACAAATCGTTTAAATCAGAGGTTGCAAACCGGCCGCCGTCTAACTGCACCATAGGGCGCAAATCGGGCGGGATGACCGGCACAACATCCATAATCATCCAAGACGGCTGATTGCCGGACTGGCGGAACGCCTCCACCACTTCCAGGCGTTTGGCAATTCGGATTTTCTTCTGCCCCTGCGCCTCGTCCAGCTCCTCTTTTAAGGTTTTGGAAAGCTTCTCTAAATCAATGGCCTCCAAAAGCTTTTTCACCGCTTCAGCGCCCATGCCGGCGTCAAATTTATCTTTACCGTATTTTTCCACCTTGTCACGGTATTCTTTTTCGCTCAAAATCTGCTTTTCGCTCAGATCGGTTTTACCCGGGTCAATTACCACATAGGACGCAAAATACAGGATTTTTTCCAACGCTCGCGGCGACATGTCCAAAATCAGGCCCATGCGGCTGGGGATTCCTTTAAAATACCAGATGTGGGAAACTGGCGCCGCCAGCTCAATATGGCCCATCCGCTCGCGGCGGACCTTAGAACGCGTTACTTCCACACCGCAGCGGTCACACACAATGCCTTTATACCGAATGCGTTTATATTTTCCGCAATAGCACTCCCAATCCTTTTGGGGCCCAAAAATACGCTCGCAAAAAAGGCCGTCCCGTTCGGGCTTGAGCGTTCTGTAGTTGATGGTTTCCGGCTTGCGAACCTCGCCGCGCGACCACTCGCGGATTTTCTCGGGAGAAGCCAGGCCAATCCTAATCGCTTCAAATTCATTATATTCCAAACCAGTCACGCTCCTTTTTAAAATGCATCGCCGTCGTCTTCAAATTTGTCCCCTTCCTCTTCGTCGACGTCAATGCTTGCCAGCTCTTCTAAATCGAGCATATCAAGGTATTCTTCTTCCTCCTCTTTGATGAACCCGCCTTCTTTTTCAAACTCGTCAAGCAGACTATCCGTGATCTCATCAATTTCGTCCGGTTCCTCCAAAGGCTCGGCAGAAGGGTCGTCAATCTCATCAATGAAAGCGTCAAGCGCATCGTCGCCCTCTTCCGCTTCTTCTTCAAAGAGCGGGCCGTCAATCTCGTTGATGAGGTCGTCGTCATCTGCAATGTTGATTTTCAAGTTGACGGTGTCGTCCTCATCCACTGATTCTTTCATGATGATTTCCTCGTCGTTTGCGCCTAACACCTTCACGTCCAGCGCAAGGCTCTGCAGCTCTTTGATTAACACCTTAAACGACTCGGGCACGCCGGGCTTGGGAACATTTTCGCCTTTGACAATGGCTTCATAGGTGCGCACGCGGCCCACCACATCATCCGATTTGACAGTTAAGATTTCCTGCAGCGTGTACGCAGAGCCATACGCCTCCAGCGCCCAAACCTCCATTTCACCAAACCGCTGCCCGCCAAACTGCGCCTTACCGCCCAGCGGCTGCTGGGTGACCAGCGAGTACGGGCCGGTGGAACGCGCATGGATTTTGTCGTCAACCAGGTGGTGCAGCTTTAAATAATACATATATCCCACCGTGACTGGGTTGTCAAACGGCTCGCCGGTGCGTCCGTCATACAGGATGGTTTTGCCGTCCTCACGCTTCCCAGCCATTTTGAGGGTTTCCATAATATCTTCTTCGGTTGCGCCGTCAAACACCGGCGTGGCAATTTTCCAGCCCAGCGCCTTTGCGGCATAGCCCAGATGCACTTCCAGCACTTGCCCGATGTTCATACGCGAAGGCACGCCCAGCGGGTTTAACACAATCTGTAACGGCGTGCCGTCAGGCAAGAACGGCATGTCTTCCTCCGGCAGGATGCGGGAAACAACACCTTTGTTTCCATGGCGGCCTGCCATTTTGTCGCCCACCGAAATTTTGCGCTTCTGTGCGATATAGCACCGCACCAGCTGATTGACGCCCGGGGGCAGCTCATCGCCGTTTTCACGGGTGAACACCTTGACGTCTACAATAATGCCGCTTTCGCCGTGCGGCACACGCAGCGACGTATCGCGCACCTCGCGCGCCTTTTCGCCGAAAATGGCCCGCAAAAGCCGCTCCTCCGCCGAAAGTTCCGTTTCGCCCTTGGGCGTCACCTTGCCGACCAAAATATCGCCGGAACGCACCTCTGCACCAATGCGGATAATGCCGCGCTCGTCGAGGTCTTTTAACGCGTCCTCGCCCACGTTGGGGATGTCACGCGTAATTTCCTCTGCCCCAAGCTTGGTGTCGCGCGCTTCGGATTCGTACTCTTCAATATGGATGGAGGTAAATACATCCTCCTTGACCAGACGCTCGTTGATGAGCACTGCGTCCTCGTAGTTGTAGCCCTCCCAGGTCATAAACCCGATGAGGATGTTTTTGCCCAGCGCAATTTCACCCTGTGAGGTAGATGGGCCGTCAGCGATGATGTCGTCTTTTTTCACCACTTCGCCCTTTGCAACAATGGGCTTTTGGTTGATGCAGGTACCCTGGTTGGAGCGCAGGAATTTGATGAGCTTGTATTCGCGCAAATTGCCGTCCTTTTCACGGATGACAATTTTGTCCGCACCCACCGATTCCACCACGCCGTCCTCTTTTGCAAGCACCACAACCCCTGAGTCCTTGGCCGCCTTATATTCCATCCCCGTTCCCACAATGGGGGAATCGGTGGTCAAAAGCGGAACTGCCTGCCGCTGCATGTTGGAGCCCATGAGTGCGCGGACCGCGTCGTCGTTTTCCAAAAATGGGATCATGGCCGTTGCCACCGAAACCAGCTGTTTGGGCGACACGTCCATCAAGTCCACCTTGTTTTGCTCCACTTCTATAAATTCGTCCTGATAGCGGACAATGACATTTTTATTTTTAAAATGGTTGTCCTCTGTGAGCGGCTCGTTGGCCTGTGCAATTTTATAAGTGTCTTCAATATCCGCCGTCATATAGAGGATTTCATCTGTCACTACGCCCGTTTCCTTGTCCACCCTGCGATATGGCGCCTCAATAAACCCATATTCATTGATGCGTGCATAGGTGGAAAGGGAGTTGATAAGGCCAATGTTCGGGCCTTCCGGCGTTTCAATGGGGCACATGCGTCCATAGTGCGAATGGTGGACGTCACGCACTTCAAAGCCCGCGCGCTCACGGCTCAAGCCGCCGGGGCCCAGTGCAGACAGACGCCGCTTATGTGTGAGCTCTGCCAGCGGGTTGGTCTGATCCATGAACTGTGAAAGCTGGGAACTGCCGAAAAACTCTTTGATGGCCGAAACCACCGGACGGGAGTTGATGAGCAGCTGCGGCGTCACGGCATCCAAATCCTGAATGGTCATGCGCTCTTTTACCACGCGCTCCAGCCTTGCAAGGCCAATGCGGAATTGATTTTGCAAAAGCTCACCCACCGCGCGGATGCGGCGGTTGCCCAGATGGTCGATATCATCGGTATTGCCCATGCCGTAGGGCAGGTTGTTGTGATAGTTGATGGACGCCAAAATATCGTCCAAAATGATGTGCTTGGGCACCAAATCATCTATACGGCGCTCAATTTCTTTTTTAATGTCCTCTTCCGTTTCAAACTGGTCGAGAATTTCTTTTAAAACGCCGTAGCGCACTTTTTCGTGGATTTTTAAATCGGACACGTCAAAATCCACATGGTTTTTGAGATCCACCATGCCGTTGGAAAACACTTTAATTTCGCGGTCCTCATATTGCAAATACACCACGTTGATGCCCGCCGCTTCCACGCGCTCTGCATCCTCCATGGAAATGAGGTCGCCCTTTTTCACCAGCAGCTCCCCGGTTTCCGCATCAATAATGTCGCGTGCGGCGGCAAAATTGCGGATCCGGCGGCCAATGGCAAGCTTTTTATTGAATTTAAACCGGCCCACCCTGGAAAGGTCGTACCGTTTGGGGTCGTAAAACAGGGAATTTAAAAGCGTTGTTGCGCTCTCCACCGTGGGCGGCTCGCCCGGGCGCAGACGCTTGTAGATTTCAATCAGCGCCTCCTCCTGGTTGGTGGTGGCGTCCTTCTCCAGCGTGGTCACCAGCTTGTCGTCCTCGCCAAACAGCTCTAAAATCTGCGGGTTGGTGCCAATGCCCAGCGCACGGATGAGCACCGTGACAGGCAATTTCCGGGTGCGGTCAATGCGCACCGAAAACACGTCGTTGGAGTCGGTTTCATACTCCAGCCACGCGCCGCGGTTTGGAATGACAGTGGCGTTGTAAAGCTTTTTGCCGATTTTGTCAAACTGCATATCATAATAGATGCCGGGGCTGCGCACCACCTGGCTGACAATCACGCGCTCCGCACCGTTGATGATAAATGTGCCCTGGTCGGTCATGAGCGGGAATTCGCCCATAAAAATTTCCTGTTCTTTTACTTCGCCGGTTTCTTTGTTGATGAGGCGCACTTTCATTTTGAGGGGTTTGGAGTATGTAGCGTCCCGTTCCTTGCACTCCTCCACCGAATATTTGGGATTGTCCTCCAAATAATAGTCGTTAAACTCCAGCACCAGATTCCCGGAAAAATCGGTGATGGGCGAAATATCGTGCAAAACTTCTTTTAATCCCTCATCGATAAACCACTGGTAGGAGTTTTTTTGGACCTCAATTAAGTTTGGCATTTCCGAGATTTCGCCGATTTTCGAATAGCTCATTCTCTCGTTTTTGCCAAGCTTGATAGGATGTACCATAGAACAAATCACCTCATTTTAGTATTGCCGGGAGCGATAAACCGCCCGACACAGGATTTTCTCCCGACGAAAAAACCCCGCCATCGTAAAAACACAGCATGACGCTTTTTGTATATCTCTTGAATTACAAATTTCTATGAAAAAAAGAATTTGAATGAAAAATCTATAAATCCGCGGATATTCTTCCCCTTTTCTGGCAAATTATACAAATTGCCCGAAAAAACAAACAGAATCCAGCGGATACGATTGCAATTTATAATGATATCACAGGCTTGTTAATATGTCAAGCTTTTTTAAAATTTTTAGAAAAAAACGTGGACATGCCTAAAACACGCGCCAAAAACGCATCTATTATTTTTTCTGATGACACAAAAAAACCGGCCTGGAACGTGAATCCCAGGCCGGGGTTTATTTGTTCAGCATTTTTTTCAGATACTGCCCGGTGTACGATTTTTCACATTTTGCGATTTCCTCCGGCGTGCCGGCAAACACCACCTGCCCGCCCTTGTCGCCGCCCTCTGGGCCCAAGTCAATCACATAGTCGGCGGTTTTGATGATATCTAAGTTGTGCTCAATGACAATCACCGTGTTGCCGCCGTCCGCCAAAATGTTCAACACATCAATAAGCCGGTGCACGTCCGCCACATGCAGCCCGGTGGTGGGCTCGTCCAAAATATACACCGTTTTGCCCGTGCTGCGCTTGGAGAGCTCCGTGGCAAGCTTCACCCGCTGCGCCTCACCGCCCGAAAGCGTGGTGGACGGCTGGCCGATTTTGATGTAGCCCAGCCCCACGTCATACAGCGTTTGCAGCTTGCGCTGGATACGGGGGATATTTTTGAAAAATTCCAGCCCCTCCTCCACCGTCATGTCCAGCACGTCGCTGATGTTTTTGTCTTTATATTTCACTTCCAGCGTTTCCCGGTTGTAGCGCTTGCCCTTGCACACCTCGCAGGGCACGTAAACGTCGGACAAAAAGTGCATTTCAATTTTTAAAATGCCATCGCCCTGGCAGGCCTCACACCGGCCGCCGCTCACGTTGAAGCTAAACCGGCTGGGCGTGTAGCCGCGGATTTTGGCCTCGTTGGAATTGGCAAACACGTTGCGGATATCGGTGAACACGCCGGTGTAGGTGGCGGGATTGGACCGGGGCGTGCGCCCAATGGGCGACTGGTCGATGTCAATCACCTTGTCAAGATGCTCCACACCCAAAATATCGTCGTGGTCGCCCGCGCGTTTTTTGGCGCGGTTGAGTACGGCCGCGAGCTTTTTATACAAAATTTCGTTCACCAAACTGCTCTTGCCGCTGCCCGAAACACCGGTGACCGCCACAAATTTGCCCAGCGGGATTTTTACGTCAATGTTTTTCAGGTTGTTTTGCCGCGCGCCCTTGACGGTCAAATACTGCCCGTTCCCGGGGCGGCGCGTTTTTGGCACTTCAATCTTCTTTTTGCCGGAAAGATACAGCCCGGTTTCGCTGTTTTCCACTTTCATAATCTCTTCGGCCGTGCCCTGCGCCACTACATAGCCGCCGTGCACGCCCGCGCCGGGGCCAATGTCCACAATGTGGTCGGCGGCAAACATGGTGTCCTCGTCGTGCTCCACCACAATGAGCGTGTTGCCCAAATCGCGCAGATTTTTAAGCGTTTTTAAAAGCCGGTCATTGTCGCGCTGGTGCAGGCCAATGCTGGGCTCGTCCAAAATATACAGTACGCCGGTGAGCCCGGAGCCAATCTGCGTGGCCAGCCGGATGCGCTGGGCCTCGCCGCCTGAAAGCGTGCCCGCGCTGCGCGAAAGGGTGAGGTAATCCAGCCCCACATCCAGCAAAAAGCCCAGCCGCGCGTGGATTTCCTTTAAAATCTGGCTGGCAATCATCTGCTCTTTTTGTGACAGCGTCAGCCCGGAAAAAAATGCGTCGCAGTCGCCCACCGAAAGCTTGGTGACATCCGCAATGTTTTTATCCCCCACAGTGACTGAAAGCGTCTCTTTTTTGAGCCGGTCGCCATGGCAGGCGGGACAGGGGCGCGAGCCCATATAGCTCTCCAGCTCGGCGCGCATATAACTGGAGGTGGTCTCCTGATAGCGCCGCTGCAAATTGGGAAGGATGCCCTCAAAGGGCTGCTGCATGTCATATTTATAGTGCACTTTTATTTTCTCACCGCCCGAACCGTAGAGCAGCACGTTGTAAATATCCTCCGGCAAATCGCACACCGGGGTGTCTAAACTGAAGTGATAGTGCTCTGAAAGGCCTCTAAAATATGCGCTGGCAATGCTATCCGGGTCAGAAACGCTCCAGCCGCTGGCGTGCACTGCGCCCTGGGAGATGGAGCGGGTTTTGTCGGGGATGATGATGTCGGGGTCCATTTCCATTAAAATGCCCAGGCCGCTGCAGGTGGGGCAGGCGCCAAACGGGCTGTTGAACGAAAACATGCGGGGCGAAAGCTCCTCAATGCTGATGCCGCAGTCAGGGCAGGCATAGTTTTGCGAATAGGTGTGGTCGTGCCCGTCCATGGTATCAATGAGCACCAGCCCCTGCCCAAGTTTTAATGCGGTTTCCAACGAATCGGTCAGCCGCTGGGTGACGCCCTCTTTTATCACAATGCGGTCCACCACAATTTCAATGGTGTGGCGCTTGTTTTTCTCCAGCTTGATTTCCTCGTACAGGTCGGTCACCTCGCCGTCCACCCGCACGCGCACATAGCCGCTTTTTTTTGCGTCCTCCAAAACCTTTTGGTGCTCGCCCTTCTTTTGCCGGATCACAGGCGCCAAAACCTGGATCCGGCTGCCGCTTGGCAGCGCGGTAATTTTGTCCACAATCTCGTCAATAGACTGCTGGCGGATGACCTTACCGCACTTGGGGCAGTGCGGGATGCCAATGCGCGCATACAGCAGGCGCAGATAGTCGTAAATTTCAGTCACAGTGCCCACAGTGGAACGCGGGTTCCTGCTGGTGGTTTTCTGGTCGATGGAAATGGCGGGTGAAAGCCCTTCAATATAGTCCACGTCCGGCTTGTCCATCTGCCCCAAAAACTGGCGCGCATAGGACGACAGCGACTCCACATACCGCCGTTGGCCCTCCGCATAAATGGTGTCAAACGCCAGCGACGACTTGCCTGAGCCGCTCAGGCCCGTGAGCACCACAAACTGGTCGCGCGGGATGGTAATGTCGATATTTTTCAAGTTGTGCTCCCGTGCGCCCTTGATGCGTATAAAATCACTTGCCATGTTAAAACTCCTTCTCTATCCGGCTCTACAGCTTCTTTTTGAGCCGCTCAATTTCGTCGCGGAACTTGGCCGCCTGCTCAAATTCCAGGTTTTGCGCCGCCTTGCGCATAAGCTCGGTCAGCGCGGTGATGCGGTCTTCCTTGGAGAGCTTCTCTTTCTTGCCGGCGCTCTCTTCCGGCGTCTGCTGCGCATAGGTCTGGATAATTTCGCGAATATCCTTTTGGATGGATTTTGGCGTAATGCCGTGTTTTACATTGTAGGCGTGCTGGATTTTTCTGCGCCGCTCGGTTTCAGAAATGGCGCGCGCCATGGAATCGGTCATATTGTCGGCATACAAAATCACCCGGCCCTCCGCGTGCCGCGCAGCGCGGCCGATGGTTTGGATCAGCGACGTCTCACTGCGCAAAAAGCCCTCTTTGTCGGCGTCCAAAATGGCAACCAGCGAGGTTTCAGGAATGTCGAGCCCCTCGCGCAAAAGGTTGATGCCCACCAGAACATCAAACACGCCCAGCCGTAAGTCGCGCACAATTTCCATGCGCTCAATGGTCTCCACATCCGAGTGCAGATAGCGCACCTTGATGCCTGCCTGCCGGATATAGTCAGTGAGGCTTTCCGCCATTTTTTTGGTCAGCGTGGTAATGAGCACCCGCTGGTCTTTTTCCACGTTTTTGTGAATCTCGCCAATCAAATCGTCAATCTGCCCTTTGACCGGGCGGACAAAAATTTCAGGATCCAAAAGCCCGGTGGGTCGGATGACCTGCTCTGCAACCGATTGGGAATGCTCCCGCTCATACTGCCCGGGTGTGGCGCTCACAAACACCACCTGGTTGATCAGCTGTTCAAACTCGTTAAAATTTAACGGACGGTTGTCAAACGCGGACGGCAGGCGGAACCCATACTCCACCAGCGTCTCCTTGCGCGAGCGGTCGCCCGCATACATGCCCCGCACCTGCGGGATGGTCACGTGCGACTCGTCCACTACCAATAAATAGTCGTCCGGGAAATAGTCCATCAGCGTGTAGGGCCGGCTGCCCGGCGCACGGCCGCTGATGTGGCGGGAATAGTTTTCAATGCCCTGGCAAAACCCCACTTCCTGCATCATTTCAATGTCGTAGTTGGTGCGCTGCAAAAGCCTTTGCATCTCCAAAATTTTGTCCTGGCGCTTAAACCAGGCCGCCCGCTCGTTCAGCTCCTCTTCAATGGTCACAATGGCCCGCTGCATCTTCTCCTTGGTGGTGGCATAGTGCGACGCGGGGAAAATGGCCACATAGTTGCGGTAGGCAATCAGCTCGCCGGTCAGCACGTCAATTTCGCACAGCCGCTCAATTTCGTCGCCGAAGAATTCAATGCGTACCGCGTGTTCATTGGAGCTTGCGGGAAACACCTCCACCACGTCGCCCCGCACGCGGAAGGTGCCGCGTACAAAGTTCATGTCGTTTCGGGTATACTGAATGTCCACCAGCTTTTTTAACAGCTGGTTGCGCTCGATGGTGTTGCCCACCCGCAGCGACACAATGAGGTTTTTATAGTCCTCTGGGTCGCCCAGGCCGTAGATGCACGAAACGCTTGCCACAATGATGACATCCCGCCGCTCAAACAGCGCCGCGGTGGCGCTGTGGCGCAGCTTGTCAATCTCGTCGTTGATGGAAGAATCCTTTTCTATATAGGTATCCGTGCCCGGGATATACGCCTCGGGCTGGTAATAGTCATAATAGGAGACAAAATATTCCACTGCATTTTCGGGGAAAAACTCTTTAAATTCACTGCAAAGCTGTGCGGCCAAAATTTTATTGTGCGCCAAAACCAGGGTGGGCTTTTGCACCTTTTCAATCACATTTGCAATGGTAAACGTTTTGCCAGAACCGGTGACGCCCAAAAGCGTCTGCCCGCGCTGGTTTGCTAAAATCCCTTGTGTAAGGGTATCAATCGCTGTAATCTGGTCGCCCATCGGCCGATAGTCAGAAACCAGTTTAAAGTCTGCCATACGTGCCCTCCCTTCCAAAAATTCGCTTACTTCTATTATACTATTTTTTTAATTTTTGTAAAGAAAAATCAGACAATTCTATTTTATTTTTCAAATGTTTGTAGTATAATGAAAATAGACTTTGAAATTGACTACGCAAAAAAGGACTGAACGATATATGAATAAACGGCACGTCCATTTTATCGGCATCGGCGGCATCAGCATGAGCGGGCTTGCACAAATCCTTCTGCACAACCACATTGAGGTTTCCGGTTCTGATATGAAAGATTCGCATCTTGTAGAAGAATTGCGTGCACACGGCGCAGCCATTTCCATTGGCCACAGCGCGCAAAATATCACCGACCCCGATTTAGTGGTATACACCGCTGCCATCAAAGATGACAACCCCGAGCTTGTAGAAGCGCGGCGGCGGGGAATTGAGGCTATTGAGCGCGCGGCGCTTTTGGGCGAACTGATGAAGTCGTATGAAACCGCCATTGCAGTGGCGGGCACGCATGGCAAAACCACCACCACTTCCATGCTGGCGCACGTTTTGCTCGCAGCCGGCACCGACCCGACCATTATGGTGGGTGGTGAGCTGGACGCCATTGGCGGCAATCTGCGCAAGGGCGGCAAGCAGTATTTTCTAACCGAGGCCTGTGAATATCACCGCAGCTTTTTAGAGTTTTTCCCCAAAATCGGCATAATATTAAACATTGAAGCAGACCATTTGGACTATTTTAAAGATTTGGATGAAATTGTGGACACTTTTTCCGACTTTGCGGCACGGCTGCCCAAAGACGGCACGCTGGTGATTGCAAACGACAATAAGAACAATCAAATTGCCGCAAAAAGCGCAAAATGCCCGGTGGTGACCGTGGGGCTCAAAGACGCGGACTATCTGGCGAAAAACATCTGCTACGACTCGGATGGCCATCCCACCTTTGACGTGGTAAACGGAGAAACAACCCTGTGCACACTCACGCTGCACGTCACTGGCAAGCACAATGTGTACAATGCGCTGGCAGCGTTTGCCTGCGGCATGTGCCTGGGGTTTTCGCCCAAACATATCAAACAGGGGCTGGAAAGCTTTGGCGGCGCCAAACGCCGGTTTGAAAAGAAGGGGGAATTTGGCGGCATTGCAGTGTTTGACGATTATGCGCATCACCCCACCGAGATTAAGGCAACGCTCAAAACTGCCATGAAAATCCCGCACAACACCCTGTGGTGCGTGTTCCAGCCGCACACCTACACCCGCACCAAGGCGCTGTTTCACGACTTTTCCGCTTCCCTTCGCTATGCTGACCGGGTGATTATCACCGATATTTACGCAGCACGGGAAAAGGACACAGGGCTTGTGCACGCCAAAGATTTGGCAGATACAATAGAGGGCAGCATTTACATTAAAGAATTTTCTGAAATTGTGGATTATTTAGCCAAACAGGTGCGGCCGGGCGATATTGTCATCACGATGGGCGCAGGCAATGTATATTTAGTTGGCGAAGCCCTTTTGCAAAAAAGCAAATAGCCTATTCTAACGTCAAGCATTGTGTGATTGGAAGGGAGGCACTATGCATATCCGTCAGGAAACAAAAGCCGATTATCAAGAAGTGTATGCGCTCATTCAAAGCGCATTTCAAACCGTTGCACACAGCGACAAAACAGAACAGGATTTGGTTGCCGCTTTGCGGGACGGGCCTGCATTTATAAAAGAATTGTCACTCGTTGCAGAAAAAGACGGCAAACTGGTAGGATACATTTTATTTACCAAAATAAAAATCGGGAATCAAACCGAGCTGGCGCTGGCGCCGCTGGCCGTTTTGCCGGATTATCAGAAAAAAGGCATTGGAACCGCCTTAATCAAACAGGGACATGCCATTGCAAAAATGCTCGGATACCATTGCGCGGTCGTGCTGGGAAGCCCGCACTATTATCCGCGTGCAGGATACCGGCCGGCAAACGGCTATGGCATTTTCGCGCCGTTTGACGTCCCACCCGAAAATTTTATGGTTTGTGCGTTTGATCCATCGGCTTCCTTGCCAAGCGGCGTGGTGCAATACGCGCCGGAATTTGGAATTTCCCAATGAACCACATCCTTAAAAAAATAAAAGCCGAAAAAGGGACATCCCTTTTTCGGCTTTTTTCTAAAAAATTTACTCCATATTTTCCATCAAAAGGTTATAAATTTTGAGCGCGCGGCTATACATCGTCATGGCCTCCACACGGGTAACCCAGTCGCCCGGCCGGAACGTGCCGTCTTCATAGCCTTTGACAATTTCCAGCTCCACCGCCTTTGCCACATAGGGCGCCGACCAGGTAATCTGGTCCGCATCCCCAAACATAGACACATCAGGGTCTTGTTCCTGCCCAAATCCAAAGGTATTGACAATGAGTGTCGCAAGCTCCTCCCGCGTAATATTGCCTTGCGGCCGGAACGTGTTATCTTCATAGCCGCGCACCATCCCATTGGTCACAGCCGCATATACAAAGGGGTGGGCCCACTCTGAAATAGAATACATGTCGGCAAACGTAAGCGTAAACGTATCGGGAACCGCAACGCCGGCCGCGGCAACCGAAAGCTTGGCAGCCTCTTCCCGGCTGAGGGTGTCGTTGGGCCAAATCAAGGGATTTCCCGCAGCGTCCGTGTCACTGCCTGCCACAATCCCAGCGTTAAACAGGTCGTTTACAAAGGGGTAGCCCCAATGTGACTGCTCCAAATCGCCAAACACGTTCTTTCTTTCAGGCTGTGCAGGCTCTTGTTCGTCGTCAGGCACTGTCACAGGCGGATTGGTCTGCTCGCCGTCCTCCTCTGTGTCCGTCCCTGTATTGGAACCACCATTGCCTGTGGGCCGCGAAGAACCGCCATTTCCGGACGGCCGCGAGGAGCCGCCATTTCCAGATGGCCGCGAGGAGCCGCCATTTCCAGATGGCCGTGAAGATCCGCCGTTGCCGGAATCGTCAGGCGATTCAACATCAAAACGCAGGGTTTGCGCTTTGATATAGCGGTTCGCGCTTGCATCGGTGGTAAGCCCGCGCACATACGAATTTTCCAGTGTAAATATAGCTTCCCCTTCCGAAAGCACTTTTACATCCACCCAGCAGATTTCAACCGTCCCGCTGCCGGAAAAAAGCGGCATGCCTTCCACCTCTTGCATGGCGCCAAACCAAATGGAGCGTTCTGTCACTTCGTTGTTGCCCGATTCCACCATTTGTTCAGCTGAATCTGTGCCAACGTCAGTAATTTCCAAATGGTCATTGCAGTTGGCAAGAATATCAAAAAGCGCAATGCCGGTGATGGGAGAACCATACTCCGCATCTTCCATATCCACAACAATATGGATTCGAAGCGTATCGCCCACCTCTAAATCCGACGTATCCGCTTCCAGCCCGCCGGTAATCGGATTGTTGCCGGAATAATCAATGTCAACCGCGACAACCGGTATGGCGGCCAGCACCACAAAAATTGCAAAAACCAAGGTTAGAATTTTTTTCATTGTATCACCTTTTATGTGTAATTACCCAAAAAAGAGCAGAATTTCTGCTCTTTTTGGATGGTTTTTTGTGCTAGTTTGTTAAGTTCTGGTAGATACTAAGCGCACGGTAGAACATGGTCATAGCCTCTGCCCTGCTCACTGCCAGGCCTGGCCGGAAAGAGCCGTCCTCATAGCCGACGATAATGCCAAGGTCTGCTGCTTTTGCAACATAGGGCGCCGACCAGGTAATTTGATCTGCATCGCTAAATCCCGAAACATCGGGATCGGTTGCCGCGCCAAACCCAAAGGTATTGACAATCAGAGCGGCAAGCTCTTCCCTGCTCATATTGTTTTTCGGCCGGAAGGTGTTGTCCTCCGGATAGCCGCGCACCATCTGGTTTTGATGATTGTAGCCGGCAGAAATATAGGGCTTCGCCCACTCTGCAATGTCTGCTTCATCGGCAAACGGGATGTCATACGTGGTAGGCAGCGTTAAACCATATGCGCCAACCGAAATTTTTGCCGCCTCTTCTCTGGTGATATAGCCATCCGGCAGCACCACCGCTTTACCGTTTGCATCCTTATAATACCCGCTGATGATGCCCTTGTCGTACATTTCACGCACATAGGGATATTCCCAATCGTTGGTTGCAATGTCGCTAAAAGGATTGCTTCCCGTAACAGGGGGCACAAGCGGATCAACCTGCTCTTTCACCGTCACCGTATAATCTTGCGTTGTGCGGTTAGAAGCAGTTACAGTATAAACAACCGGGTTTGTAAAGTCCTGCTCCTCGCCGCTTCTTGGCGAAACACTGCGGCCCGTAAAACGAATGGTAGGCTTCAGATTGGTCAAATCCGTCCCCTTTGGCACGGTAACAGACACCGTTTTGGATGCTTCATCAATCGTTCCCTTTGCAATAGGCTTTAAGTTTTCAAACGCAAAATAGGTAATACGCTTTACAGATGAAGTGGACCCCGAGCCGCTGCCGTTATATGAAGAGCCATCCACATATATTTCCAGCGTATCAGCATTTAAGCAGAACTTGTTATCCGCAACATTTTCAAACCCAGTCCGCACATAGCTGTCGTCCAGCCAAATTTCCGCGTTACCGGAAGAAGTTGCTTCAAAGTCAATCCAAATCAGCTCAAATAAACCAGTATCCTCATTTTTTGTAATTGCATCGTCATTGTCATTTTTCATAACGGCAACTGAAAAATCAATGATTTGATCGCCGTTATTTTCAAATATCAAACTGTCGGTCATCTGATCTGCATCTTCTGCCGAACCGGGGTCGGGCAGCTGTGACAAATCGGCATTGCCCAAATATCCGGAATCCACAATTTGCAGATTGTCGCTAAACCCGCCCAGCAAATGAAATGCAGTGATGATTTCAGCCGAATCCTCTTCCACAGAAAAATATACGCGGAATGTATCGCCCCGCTCAACTTCTGTTTCATTCGCAGAAATCACACCGGATATCTTCGCATATCCGCTGTAAGAGGTGGATGCCGGAGCGGCAAAAACAGCAGTGGCAGAAAATATTAAAATGACAGTCAATAAAAGAGAAATTATTTTCTTCATGTGCAGTTCACCTTCCCATATCTGTTAAACATTGACAGTTTGCCGCCTTTAGCCAAAAAGAGCAGATCTCACTGCTCTTTTTGGAAAAGCGGTATCAAAACCGTGTGAAATTACTCAGCAAGCAAACCGTCTGCGCCAACTTTCTGTCCTTTTAACAGTTCAAAGTTGTAAACAACGGTTCCAACATCATAGCGGTTGATGGTTCCAGCACCGTCTGCCGTGTAGATATCATACACATCCGAAACCGCATCGCCATATGCGCCAATGACGTTTGCAACATCATCCATATCGATAATGTTTTCAGAAAGTGCATTCTCTGCACGGTTGTTATCGCCCGCATAGATGGTGTTGAGCGGCTGGCCGTTTTCATAGGTTGTTCCGCCGGTCACAGTAAAGACATTGTTCTCAGCGTCAAACGCCACGGTAACCTCTACAGCCGCTTTGGTATAGCCCGCCACATCCAATGTGATGGTATAGGTGCCTGCCGGCAGTCTCAAATTTGTGATATTAATGGTCTTGTGGTTATTGTCAACCGAAACAGTGCTATCCAGTTCAACTGCTGCACCGTCAGCATCGGTTACGGTCAAGCCATCAATAAACTTATCTGCTGCATCGCTCACAGAGCCCAAAGTCGAAATTTTGAACGCCGCATTTACGCTTCCCGTGGTGGGAATTTCTACAATGTCCACTTCAACCGGGTTGCCATAGTATGCGTTTAAGGGGCCAAAGTCGTCGCCTTCAATGGTTTCAAGCGTGCCATCCACTGCCTCAACCACTTCGATTGCAGCAACAGTGCCTGCTGTGCTTGCAGCGGTGTCAAACGTCAGTTTAAACAGTTCATTTCCAGGATTGCGGCCCGCTTCGCCCGAGAAGGAGAAGTCAACCACAACTTCACCTGCGGTGGATGTATCCGCATCCAGCACCGTATAGCCCGCGCCGCCATCTGCCGATACAAACGCAACATTTTCATAGGTCACTTTAATTTTACCGCCGGAAACAAGAATATCAGGATCAATTCCGTCTGCATACACGGTTGCAGTGATGGTTTCGCCAACCGCAACTTCTTCTGCATTGGCTTTCACTTCCAGCGTAATCTGATCGCCAACCTTGTAGGACAGCACTTTGCCGGAGCCATCCGGGAAGGTAACAGTGATTTTTCTTGTCGTGTCATCCACCGAAATGGTGCATTCCGAATTGTCAATGGATTCAGTGGCTACAAATTTATCGTTCACCATTTTGTCAGCGGTCACTTTCACAGCTGCCAGGATGGTTGCTTCGTCCACACCGTCCGGGAATTTTTCCGGATCCATCGTGGCATTGTAATTGACGTATTCCACATCCTCATAGAGGGTGAAGTTTGCCGTCATTTCGCCGCCGGCCGCATAGACATCTTTAAAGGTAACAACAACCTCACCAGTCATTGCGTCGGTATCTCTGGTCACCTTTACCTCATAGCCGCTGGCAGGAACCGTTACAGTTCCTTCCGACACGCCGTCAACCAATTTTTCCGCCGTAACGGTGAGGTAGGAAAGAATCACGTCGTCTGTCACGTCTGTGCGGAAGTTATTTTCGGTTAACGTCACATTAAAGTTATCATAAGTGGTAACCGCCTGTGTAATCGTGTAAGGAATGGTTAACGTTTCGCCGTCAATGACAACGGTAACAGTGCCGTTTTCCGCAGCGATAGAGGTCGCTTCATCCGTCACATCTTCAGAAGCAGTCACTTCGCCGTCAGTCAGCGTCTTTTTGGTTACGATAACAGCCGCTTCCGCTTCTGCATCGGTCGCAAATTCGCTGGTGCCGCCCGCAAACGAAAGTTCGTATTCATATGTAACAACCGGGCCGGCTGCGCCAACGGTGAGCGTGCCGCCTTCCATGGGAATATTAGAATTAACCGGCGCGCCGCTTCTGGACGCTTCGCCAATACGGACTTCTGACAAAGTAGGTGTTACACCAACAGAAGTTCCATCTGCAAGGCCATCATTGACCTTTACTTCAATTTTTAAAAGATCTACATCTCTTACTTCGCCAAAATTTTCATATGGGGCTTTTTTATTGATTCCATTTAACTCTGGCTTAGAGATGTCTTTCGAAACCGACAACTGTGCGTGAGTAGATGTTACTTCTTTCATAACGTTCGTCGGAATTTCAAATTTGCTCATCGCAGAATCCTCTGCAAACAGAGCAGTAATATCGCTTTTTGTGCCGACAAAGGTCATATTAGACGCGTCAACTTCCATATTAAAGGAAGCAAAAGTTGAAACATTTTTTAACGAAACAACCATATACGCCTCTTGCCCTGCGGTAAAGCTGGTCAGCTCCGTGCCTTGGTCATCTACAAACGAGATTACAACACGCTCATCACCCGTCGGTTCTACTACACCTTCTATGGGCGCAGCAAAAACTGCCGGAATGCATACTGTAGACACAAGGAACGCAAACATGACCGCTAAGCTAATTGCTTTTTTGCACATTTTCATGTTTTTCCTCCTATATCCGATATTAAAATTGTAACCGCCCAAACAAGCTGAGCGCGCTTCCTGAGAAGTAAAAGATAATCTTACGGGAGGAGCTACCCTCCCGTAAGCATTTGGTTTTAAGCTGCCAAAGCACCGGTTACGTCGTTATAGTCGTTCATATCTACAACGCCGTCACCATTTGCATCACCAGTTAGAGGATAGGTCATGGTTACGTCTTTTGTAATCATTGCACCGTCTACAACTGTTGCGCCGGCGGTATAGGTTGTCAGCCGGTCGGTATAGAGCTCGCCGCCATCTTCATAAATGTCTGCACCAACCACAATGATGGTGTAGGAGCCAGCCGCAATTTCCAGTTCATAGTCGCCATTTTCATCCGCCATCGCTGCACCGGCAATTTGGCTAGCGGCATTATCCCAGGCAATCACTGCCGCATGTGCAACCGGGAAGTCATATTCTGTGATTATGTTGCCTGCAATCCCGGTTTTGCCGCCGGGTACTGCGATGGTATAGTTAAATGTCTCGATAACGCTGCCATCTACCGTTACGGTGATGGTTTTTGCGGTTGTATCCTGCACAATGCCGCCCGCTGCCGAAACTTCAGATGTGATATCTTCTTTCACGCCATCGGTGGTTTTATAAACCTTTACAGCCGCCAGTGCATCTGCGTCCGACGCGAACACACTGCCGGTTATTTCCGCACTGTATGTAACCGAGGGGGTCGGGGTGGAACCATCCAGGTTCACCGTTTCGCTAAATTTTACAGCAACCGGAGAGCTGGTGCCGCCAATAAACACGTTTACAGCATCGCTGCCAACGGCCGTTGCACGGGCGTCCACAGGCATTTCAAACGTGTAGGTTGCCTCGGTCATGGTAACCTGATCAACATAGACAATGTCATCGTCAGCAAGCGTTGCAAGATCTTCCGCAGTGGCAATGGAGCTGTCCACAACCAGGACAGAAGCTTCTTCTCCCGCCTCATATCCATCAATTTCAACGGTCAGGATACCATCGGCATAGGTTGCATCCGTAACACTGATGTCGCCGGCCGCCATGCAGGGCAGGGCTGCCATTAAAGCGATTACCGTCAATGCAATGGCTCTTGTAATCATTTTTCTCATAATCTTTTCTCCATCTCCTTCCAAATTTTAACAACAACTTGGGCGTTTGCCCAGCCAAACCACCAAACCTCTTTCAAAAACCACTCCTTTGCTTATGATGATTTTAAAAATTCGACACTTATACATATTTATTATAAATGTTTGGCCTTGTTTTTTCAATATGTATTTCAAATATAT
>JAJXRJ010000017.1 GCA_021629085.1 Oscillospiraceae bacterium
GGCAAGGATAACCGATGCAGGATTAACGAGTGCAAATTTGCGCCGCGTAAGGGAGAACGCAAGCAAGCCCATCCGTGCGGCAAGGAGCGGACGGACATAGACTGCCTGTCCTGCTTTCATGGCCTTGACGACGACGGCGCAATTTATTGTTTGGCGGATTGAGGTGAACGAAATGGCCAACGAACAAAATTTAATACCCATCAACAAGCGGCCAAAGAGTGAGCAACGAGCAATCCAGAAAAAAGGCACCGAAGCAAGTCGGCGCAAACGGCAGGAAGCGAAAACATACAAGGAGATTGCAAAAGCAATTATGCCGCTGATTGTCACGGACGATGACATTACAGCGCACGCCAAACGGCTGGGCCTATCGGGTGATATTGACCTAAAAACACTTTCGTTTATGGGAATTGTACAGGCTGCTATGGCAGGAGATGTAAAGGCATTTGAAAAACTTATAGAACTACTCGGTGAAAAAGAGGCGGACACGAACGACGGGCAGATTACGGCGTTGTTAAAGGGGCTCAAACATGAGTAACGTATACACGCCAAAACAACGCGCGTTACTGCGGCTGTGGCAGGACGACAAGTTAAAGCGCATCAACCTCCTAGAAGGCAGCGTATCCAGCGGGAAAACGTGGATATCACTGGTTCTATGGGCGTTCTGGGTGGGAACGATGCCGGGCGACGGCAGCTACCTCATGGCGGCAAAGACGCTTACATCCTTGCGGCGCAACTGCCTGGACGTATTGGAGGCGCTTGTGGGCACAAAGCACTTTACCTACAGCATATCGCGCAAGGAGGCGGCGCTTTTTGGACGCAAGGTATATTTAGAGGGTGTCAACGATGTGCGTGCAGAAAACAAAATCCGTGGGCTGACGCTTACGGGTGCATACTGCGACGAGGTAACACTGTTTACAGAGGATTTTTTTGAGATGCTTCTCTCCCGTCTGCGTAAGCCGGGTGCAAAGCTTATAGCAACCACGAACCCGGACAATCCCGGCCACTGGCTTATGCAAAAATATATCAGCCGCAAAGACGAGCTGGACATGATGGCGGTAAAGTTCCTCATTGACGACAACACATTTTTGCCCCCTGATTACGTGTCCAACCTCAAAAAGGAATACACCGGCGTGTTCTATGACCGGTATATTTTGGGGTTGTGGAAGCCGGCAGAAGGGGTCATTTATCAGCAGTTTGCCGATAACCCGGAGCCATTTTTAACCGATACCGCATCCGACATTGCGTTTGCGACCATTGGCGTTGACTTTGGCGGCAACAAGAGCGCACACGCGTTTGTGTTAAATGGATACACAAAAGGGCTGCGCTCTATTGTGACGTTGGATGAGTATTACCGCAAAGATCGGATATCGCCATCCGAACTGGAAGCGGAATTTATCGCGTTTGTGCGGCGGGCAAAACAGCAATATCAGGTGTATGACGTGTATTGCGACAGCGCGGAGACCACGCTCATAGAGGGGTTGCGGGCTGCGGCGGCACGGGCAGGGCTTGCAGTGGATGTACGGCTTGCAAAAAAAGGACGGATTACAGACCGCATAAGGTTTTACAACGCGCTTATGAGCCAAGGCCGGTACCGCATTATGCGCCACTGTATCCATGTGCAAGAGGCACTCAAAAACGCTGTGTGGGACGACAAAAGTATTGAGGATAAACGGAAAGACGACGGCACAATCAACGTGGACAGTTTAGACGCATTGGAGTATGCGGCGGAAGCCTACATGCGTGACATGATAGATTTGGGGGCGATATGAGTGATACAGATACGGGAGTGCCTAAAAAATTTGGGTTATGACACAGTACCAAGCGATATATATAGCAAAATTGTCCAGTGGGATAGTTGGTACAAAGGCAAGGTGGAGAGTTTTCACTACTACCGCCAGTATAATGGTAAAAAATTAATTGGCCGCGAGCGTGCGACGCTGGGCATGGCCAAAAAGATATGTGAGGACTGGGCGAATCTGCTGCTCAACGAAAAGGTTACAATCTCTGTTGCGGATGATACGGTAAACAAGCGTGTCCACGATGTGCTTATCAAAAACAATTTTTTTGTTATGGCAAATCGTATGATTGAGCTTGCATTTGCGCATGGCACAAGCGCATTTTCGGAGTACATTGCAAACGATGGAAGCATCATGATTGATTACATTTGTGCAGAGCATATTTTCCCGCTGTCATGGCGGGCAAACGTAATATCAGAATGTGCGTTTGGATGCGAAAAACGAATCAATGGAAGGGATGTGGTAATCCTATCCATCCACAAAAAAAACGAGGCTGGCGAATATGTCATCATCAATAAGACATACGACAAACAAACAGGGCAAGCAGTAGAATCTGAGCTTGCAGATATTGTGGAAACACACTCTAAAAGCCCAATGTATCAGGTGATTTCTCCCAACATTGTTAACAATTATGCGACAAATTGCCCAATGGGGATATCCGTATTTGCCAATGCAATTGATATATTAAAGGGCATTGATTTGGTATATGACAGTTATTGCAACGAATTTCGGCTTGGTAAAAAGCGCATCATTGTTCCGGTAGGAATGGCACAGCTTGCAAACGATGCAACAGGACTTACCCCGGTATTTGATGACAATGATACGGAATTTTATGCAATCAAAGCAGATGAGCATCTAAATGATATCAAAGAGATTAATATGACGCTGCGCTCGTCTGAGCACGAAGCGGGACTACAACGTAATCTTAACCTATTATCAGCTAAGTGCGGATTGGGTAATGACCGCTATTTGTTTGAACGTGCAGGTGCAAAAACTGCGACTGAGGTAATCAGCGAAAAAAGCGACCTGTATCAAAACCTGAAAAAACACGAAATTCCTTTGGCGGGCGCGCTCACAAATCTTGTACGGGCAGTTGTCAATCTATCTGGCATGGACGGCGACAGCCTGGAGGTATCCGTATCGTTTGACGATTCCATTATTGAAGATGTCAATGCAATTGCGACGCGCTCTATGCTGGAACTGCAAAGCGGCATCATTGACAAGGTGGAGTATTTGATGCGGGTATACAAATTGACAGAGGAAGCCGCACGCCAAAAAGTAGCGGCGGCAGAAGCTGGTATGAAAGAAACTTTTGACGAACACGGTGATATCTAAGGGGGTGTAATCAGTGCCCCCAACCGGTTTTCAAGGCTTGGAAGCAGATATCGTTGCACTGTATGACCAGCTGCAAACGTTTGCCGTAGAGGATATTGCCCGCCGGATTGCCAAGATGGACTATGTGACTGACACAGCCGCCTACCAGGCAAAGGTGCTGCAGCAGGCGGGCATGCATAGAGAGGCCATCAAACGCAAACTTGCCAAACTTTTAAACAAGACAGAACCACAGATAGAAACAATGCTGCAGGATGCAGCGGTGGAAACGCTTTCCGAAGACCAGTATTACTATCTGTTGGCGGGAAAAGACGCGGCCCCTGTTGTGCTCACCGCGCGCATGGTTTCCGTGCTGCGTGCAGAGGCGCAAAAAACGAACCGCAACTTAAAAAACCTCACCAGCACCACAGCCCCGGCATCAGAACAAGCGTTTATTGATGCGGCCACCCGGGCATACATGCAGGTGCGCACCGGCGTACTGGACTACAACACAGCGGTACGGTTTGCAGTACGGGATTTGGCGGACAAAGGATTGCAGGTTGTCAACTACAAGACCGGGCACCGCGACAAGATTGACGTTGCCGCAAGGCGTGCGGTATTGACCGGCGTCAACCAGACATGCGGGCAGATGCAGATATCGCGCGCGCAGGACAAGGGCTGTGACCTGATGGAGATTACCGCGCATGCAGGCGCACGGCCGGAGCATGCAGTATGGCAGGGCCGGATTGTCAGCTTGTCTGGCCGGGCTGGATATTTAAGCCTATCCGACATTGGCTATGGCGATGTGCGCGGGTTTATGGGCGCAAACTGCCGGCATACCTGGCATCCATACTTTGAAGGTATCTCCCGTCCGATGTACACCAAAGCAGAACTTAGCAGGCTGCAAAGTGAGACGGTCGCCTACAACGGGCAGAAAATACCGTTATACAAGGCATATGAGAAGCAGCGGGCAATGGAACGCGGCATCCGGGCACAAAAACGCAGACTGACCGCGATTGACGGCACGATCCAAGGCAGCAAGGATGAGGCGTTTATCGCCGCGCAAAAACAGGAGTTTGCTGCGCAATCCATACGGCTTAAATCCAAAGAGGCGGCATTAAAAGACCTGTGCAAGCAAATAGGCACCTACACCGATACGGCCCGCACACAGGTATACGGCTTTGGCCGCAGCATGAGCCAAAAGGCCGTGTGGGCAAGCAAAAAGGGGATACAAAATAGGGATGCAAGTTAAAAAATGTATCCATATATTCAAGATATAGAAATCCTTGACCCTTTGAGGTCTTTTTAATAGTAAAACAGGAAAGGAATGATGAAAATGGCGGAACCAGAAAAAACAGTAGAGACCAACACATCGGTCGCGCCTGAGATGCCACAGGCTACATTGGATGCGGCGGTTCAAAAAGAGGAAGAGCAGGTAAAACCTAACACACCAAAAGCACAGTTGGAAAAACCAGCGACGGCATCTCCCCCGTCAAATTTAGAAAAGAAAAGCTACACCAAAGACGAGGTGGAGAAAATTGTAAATGACAAAATTGCAGAGCTGAAATTGCAAATTGAAAAGCGAGACCGTGGTGACGCAATGCGGGAAAAGGGGGTCGGCAAAGAATTTATGGAGTTTGTCGAGTTTGCGGCACAAAAGCTTGTTAATCAGCAGACCAGTTTTGATGCGGCACTGGACAAATATTTAGCAGATAATCCGCAATACCTCGCAAAGCAAAAGGCAACCGGCATTGATATGAATGGCACAGCTGAGCAGTTTAACGGTGTAGAACAGGCGTTTTACGCAAAAAATCCAAATTTAAAAAAATGAAAGAGAGGTAAACAAAAATGGCACATACGTTACAAGACAGATATTCGGGACTGGTAGACAAAAAATTAAGGGCGTCGCTAGTTACGAAAGACCACACAATTTTTAACACCTCATACGAAGGCGATCCTAAGGCTGGGAAGGTAAAAATTCCGGTACGGGATACAGAGGTTGTGGTTGGCGATTACGACAAGGCAAATGGGTTGGAGCTGCAAACCGGAACCACTACCTACTTGGACTTGCTACTTGACAAGGACAAAGCAGTCAATGAGATTATTGACGGCTACGATGCAGTAGCGGTTCCAGATGGTATTGTAGCAGAGCGTTTGGATAGCGCGGGCTATGCATTGTCCCAGGTAATCGACAAAGCTTCCATTGAGACGCTGGAAAAAGAGGGCACATCTCTTGCAATCACCACACAACTGACCGCATCTACCATCTACGGAAAGATTGTGGAGATGCGCACGCAGCTTTCAAAAGCAAATGTGCCCGGGGACGGTCGTTGGTTAATTGTGTCGCCAGATATGTATGGCCTGTTATTACAGGACACCACAAATTTTATTCGGCAGGGCGATTTGTCACAAACATTGATTGAACAAGGTGCAGTTGGACAGGTTGCGGGATTTACAGTTTATGAAAGCAATCATCTTGCCGTTGACAACACTACGCAAGTAAGCGGCAAAAAGTCTACTACTGACATGATTGCAGGACATCCCAACTGGTGTCACCGCGTGGAAGAATGGAGTGTGCCGGTAGAGATTAAAAATCTTACCAATACATATATTGGTGCGTCTGCGGTACAAGGTCGGAAAGTATTTGGCCTCAAAGTATCCAAAGCTGCAGCAGTGCTTGTATGCCGCTATACGACCAATGCGTCGTAATAATCTGCATAATGTGAGGTGGTAACGATGCCGTGGGTGTCTTATGAGTATTACGCCGATGCGTATTTGGGGGACAAATTAAGCACCGAGGAATTTTACCGGGCAGAAAAACGGGCGGAAACCTATGCGGACACCATCACAATGGGGCGTGTCCAGGATTATCTGGACGAATCCCGGGTCAAAGACTTTTTGTGTGCAGCTGCCGAGTGCTACGGCATGGATGCAGGAATTGGGGACGCCTCTTCCATCAGCAATGACGGACTGTCCATTACGCTTGACACGTCAAAGACGCTGGAACAGGAGCTTTTAGGCGCGGCGGAACTGTATCTTGCGCCGCTGGGCCTGCTGTATAGGGGGATTGGATAGCATGGAGCGTTTCTTTTGCAACACCATCACCCTATACCACCAAAACGAGGATTGTGAGACGTACCAAAGAGCTGTAATTGGGGGCGTAAGCGTGTTTTATCGGGACGGCACAAGCCAGAGTAAAGACGGTGAAACAAGCGCGTGTGCAGCAGTGATACGCATTTTGTGTGCGGATGACATCAACATACATCCCGGTGACTGGGTGGTATTTGGCGTATGCAAGGAGGAGATCCCCGACTGTAATATACGGAGACGCATTCGGCAAGTGACTGACAACCGGCGCGGGCCCAAAATTTTATGGCATTGGCGATTGGATGTGGAGTGACAATGGACGTAAAAATTGAGTTTGACCGGCTGGATCAGATATTAGCACGCAGAGGGCTGGATGCGCGCGGCAAAGTACAGCAGTATGTTGACAGTGAGGTCATCCGTCTTTGCGACCCGTATGTGCCTCTAAAAACGGGATTTTTAAAAAATGACAGTCCCATAATTGGTACACAAATTGGCTCTGGCCTGGTGGTATATGAAGCGCCGTATGCAAGGCGGCAATATTACACCCACAAGGGCAAAGGGTTACGTGGGCCGAAGTGGTTTGAACGCATGAAAGCGGCGCATCTTGGACAAATTCTTCGCGGGGCGGCAGACGTGGCAGGGGGTGATGTGGAAAAATGATTTTGAATGCAGTTAGAAAGTACATTGCAGCGTGCCCATACATTAAGGGCGGGAAGGTAAACGCAAACTATCTGGACGAAAAGCCGGCGAAATATACCATTTACAACAACACAGGTGACCCCATTATCAAAAAATACGTGGACGGCGGGACGCTTCGGCAGTTTTTGTTTGTGTTTGCGGCAAGGCTTCCCTATAGCGAAAACATTGTTGAAAATGTGGATTCGACAGAATTTTTTGAAAAATTTTCCGGTTGGATTGAATCACAAAACGAGGAGGGGCGCTATCCGGCATTAGATGCCGGGCTGGAGCCGTGCAAGGTTGAGGTGTTAAGCGACGGGTATTTACACGACGCGGGCGCAACCACAGCAGAATACCAGATCAATTTAAGACTAATTTATGTAAAAAACAGGAGGTAGAGAAAGAATGGCACTTGTAAAAAGAAGTGATAAAGTTGCGTTTTTGGGTGTCCCGGATAGCGCAGGTGATGGGGTTACCTACACGCGTATGACAGGGTTTACGGAGTTTTCACGCTCGTCAAACCCAAAGGAATACAGCCGGCAATACGTGGACGAGGACTTTGAACAGACGGACGTTGTGGGCTTCTCCCCGTCGTTTTCCTATGCCTTTGACCGGTACACGGAAAGCGCGGTACATAAAGACTTGGTGAGCATTACGGACAACGAGCTCATCGGCAGCGGGGCGGTGCGATCCATTGTGATTGTGGATTTATCGGATGAAAGCACAAGCGCATCATGCCCAGCCATTTTGCGCGAATTTTCTGTGATTCCCGACGCAGAAGGCAGCGAGATGGAGGCATATACCTACAGCGGTACATTTAAAGTCAAGGGTGAAAAGGTATTTGGCACAGCAACGACAGAAGACGGGTGGGAAACCTGTGAGTTTACATCAGAACAGCAAGAGACTGAGGGTTGACAAAGCGTAAAAAAGCGGATATAATAAAGGCAGATAAAGGGTGACCGTGAAAAAGACGGTTGGCCAAGGATATTGATTAAGAGATAACCGTTACCTTAGCCCGGACGGTTATCTCACTTTTAGAGTAAAAAGTGCTATGAAAACAAGCGTAAGAATGAAAATCCTTATGTATTGTCTCATAGAACCACCTCCTTCCGGAGCGTGGCCAACCGTCCTGACACCCTATTATCTGCGAAACCCATTATATCCAACAGGCAAAAAAATGTCAAGCATATACCACTGTGGTGTATGCTTTTTATTTTACAGTCAGGAGGCGCGTATGGCGGCATTTGAATTTAAAGATAATACAATTAAGCTTGATATTGCGGGGCACAGCTTTACGGTTGACCCTGTAAATTCCTCAACCAAAATACAGCAAATGGGAAAAAAGGTTGATACGCTGATTCTTTCAATGGATTATGAAGAAATATGCCGGGCAATTTCGGAGAATATTGATGATATCTTAGGCGCGGGTGCGGTTGATACAATCTTTTCCGGACGGGATGCAAACGTTTACGACCTTTTGGATGTGTGGACATACATATCGGGCGAAAACAACGCGTTTTTAGAAAAGAAAAACAAGGAATATGGCGTGACAAAAAATCAAATAAAACAGGAGCTCAATCGTGCCCAGCGGCGGGCACAAAACAAAGCATGAACCCGCTTGTCGACAAGCTGCCGGATTCTGTGACCATACAGGGGCAGCAATATGCGATCCATACCGATTTCCGCGTGTGGATACAGGTGGGAACGCTGGTCAAACAGGCGAGCGATATTTTGCATATTGCGGTACAGTTGTTACAGCTGTGTTATGTTACCCTCCCGCCTACCCTAAACGAAGCATTAAACGCCATATTTTCGTTTTACACAGGCCGTGAGGGCAGCAAAAACGGCAAGCGCGGCGGCGTGCCCGTATATGATTTTGTATATGATGCGGATTATATCTATGCGGCGTTTATGGCGCAGTACAATATAGACTTGATGCGGGATGACCTCCACTGGTGGCAGTTTTTGGCGTTGTTTAACGCGCTGTCTGAGGATTGCCGCCTGATACAGATTATGCAGTACCGGGGGATGCCGCTTGGCAAAATCAAGGACAAGGAACAGCGCGCATTTTACCGGCGCATGAAAGAGCAATACCGCCTGCCTGACCGCCGCACACCAGAACAGCAGGAACATGACATGGTGGATATTTTGTCGGATGTGTTCTAATTGTCGAAAATTTGTGCTTGCATATCCCCCAAACATATGGTATATTGATGGTATCAAATACCAATCAGATGAGGGGGATGGGGAATGAATAACGTTGGGAAAAACATTGAGATTATAGCAATCTGTATTTTTGTGGTCGGAATTATCGCCGGGATTGTTGCTGGGAACACGTTTGCCACATATGATACTAAATATTCAACTGATTTTGACGCATATCAGGCAGACGGGCACTATCGTTACGATGAGGAGGCCCTATCAAAGTACAGAGAAGAAAAAGAATTTAAAATATTAAACGTCGGTATGATATTTGCTGTTTGGCTGCCAACATTTATTTTGGCTCTGCTCATTTTTGCCGGCGGAAGAATCATTCGGCATTTGGAGGTATTAACTGCACCCATTCTGCAAAAAGACAAATTGGAAGAATAAGAATAAACAAAACAAGATGAGGGGGATGGGGAATGAAAGGTTCTACTGTAAAAAATGTGGCGATTGGAATTGTTTGCTTGGGCATTGTAGTTGGGATCATCATGGGTTTTTCGTATCGAACGATAGACCTCGACGATTTGGAAAAAATGCTAGAATATCCCAGCCTGTATTCCAAAGATGATGCAGAAGGCTCTTTTAATTTTAGCTTAATGTTATCTTGCTGGATAAGCTTTGGGCTGCTGGGCTTTATAATACACCTATTCGGCGAAATCATTGAGTGCCTGCAAGACCTGTGCCTCAACTTGAGCGCGATTCGCGATAATATTCCAAGCAAAGCCAAAGAATCATTTGGTACAAGCTATCGTTCAAAATTGCCAGCAAAAGAAGCAAAAGAGCCTGATGAACAACCATTGTTTCAAGACAACAGAGCATACAAAGATTCAGATTTATAAAAGAGAAACGCCCGCCAAATGGCAGGCGTTTTTTGATGTAAAATGTTTCATTTACCTCTTGACAAATACGTATAAAATGCGTATAATATAAATGTAAGGAGGCGCAGCGGTGAAAACAAAAGATTTAATCAGGTTATTGGAAAATAACGGATGGACTTTTAAGAGACACGGCGCAAACCATGACATTTATATAAAAAACGGCGAAAGGGAGTCGATTGTACGCCATCGGGAAACCGACGAAGAGCTTGCAAAAGCAATTATAAAACGGCGCGGGCTGAAATAATGCTTTTTATTTTGGCATACTATATGTATTTGGAGGTAGATTTTATGAAAGCAGTGTATCCGATTGTATTAACCAAAGGCGAAAGCCATGTTGTAGTGTATATACCCGATTTTAATATCAATACGCAAGGAAAAGACGTTGCAGAAGCGATTGAAATGGCGAGGGATGCCATTGGGCTTGTGGGGATTGATATGCAGGACGACCACGAAAAAATCCCGGAACCAACGGATATTTCTGCCGTAAACGCACAAGGCGGAATTGCAACGCTTGTTGATGTTGATTTCGATGAATATCGAAGAAAAAATGAAGTGAGGGCGGTTAAAAAAAATTGTACGCTGCCCGGATGGCTGTGTTATGAGGCGGAAAAAGCGAATATCAATTTTTCACAGGTTTTGCAAAACGCGTTGATGGAGTATCTGCATTTAAATCAAAAATAGGCTTTATTTTTAAAGCACTCCATATGGGGTGCTTTTTTGATTGGGGGCGTGCAAAATTGAAAAAGTAAAATGCCCATACTGTAAAAAAGAGATGTCCACCGTTATGCTTGGCAAATACGCCAAGTGTAGCGGTGTTTTTATGAGATGCAAAAACAAAAAGTGCAAGAAAATATTTGAATTAAAACTTCCATAAATCTGTTTTGTGTGCCCATGTGCCGATAGATTTCACAAAAAGGAGTGAAATAGATTGGCACAGTATGACGGTTCTATCCGGCTGGACACAAAAGTGGATAACAGCGGCGTTGAAAAGGGCTTGCAATCCCTAAAGCGCACAGCACTCAAAACTGCTGCCGGGATTGGTGCTGGCATTGGTGCTGCAGTGTACCAGGGGATAAAATTCGAAAGCGCGTTTGCAGGAGTGAAAAAAACGGTCAATGCAACGGTGGAAGAGCTTGACACGCTGCGTCGCGGGATACTTGACATGTCGTCAGAAATGCCAATGGCGGCAAACGGGATTGCCCAAATTGCTGAAAGTGCGGGACAGCTTGGGATAAAGACGGAAAACATACTGAAGTTTACCCGCACGATTGCCGATTTGGGCGTTGCGACCAATCTGACAGGCGAGCAGGCGGCGACTGTATTGGCACGGTTTGCGAATATTACGCAAATGCCGCAAGATAATTTTGACAGGCTGGGTGCAACCATAGTGGCACTGGGAAACAACCTTGCCACTACAGAAGCCGAAATAGCGGAGATGGCGTTGCGGCTTGCCGGTGCGGGAACACAGGCCGGCATAAGCGAAGCGCAGATAATGGGGATTGCAGGGGCGTTATCCTCTGTGGGCCTTCAAGCGGATGCGGGCGGAAGCGCATTTTCGCGGGTGATTTCCAACATGCAGATAGCGGTGGAAACCGCAAACAAGGATTTGCAAAACTTTGCGGCGGTCGCCGGAATGAGTGCGGACGAATTTGCACAGGCATTTAAAAAAGATGCCGCTGGAGCGCTTACAGAGTTTATCCGTGGATTAAGCAAGGCGGAAGAAAGAGGAAGCTCCGCCATTAAAATGCTGGATGACATGGGCATATCAGAAATTATAATGCGGGATGCCCTTTTGCGCGCTTCCGGTGCGGCAGATGTGTTTACGGATGCCCTCGCGCTTTCAGAGGATGCGTGGGAGGAAAACACCGCGCTTACAAAAGAGGCGGAACAGAGGTATGAAACCCTCGAAAGCAAGCTGGGGATTTTAAAAAATACGGCAATCAAGACAGGGATTGCCTTTTACGACGGAATCAGCGGGCCGATACGCGACGCGGTGGACGAAAGCGTCGGCAACGTAAATGAACTGGGCGAACAGCTGGAAAACGGGAGCTTAAAGCCTGCTGTAGAGGGCGTTGGTGAGCTCTTGGCAGGGCTTGTAGACGTGGTGGTGGGAATTACAAATGTAGCATTGCCGCCGCTCATAGCTGCACTGGGGACTTTGGGCACAAATATTGAAACAATATCAGCGGTGTTACTTCCGGCGGGAATAGCATGGGCAACATATTCTGCCGCGGTTGGAATCTCAACGACTGTAGTAAAGGCTGCTACGGCAGCACAAAAAGCATGGAATCTAGCTGTAAAAGCACATCCGTTTGCAATAGCGGTTGCCGCAATCACAGCGATTATAGCTTCAATAAAAGCTTTTTTAGGAATATTAAATAAACGACAAGAGGCATCAAAAAAACATATAAAAATCACGGAATCTGAAACAGAAGCCATAAAGGCCGAAACAAAAGCCTTTGATGATAGGAAAAAAACAGCAGACGAAAGCATTTCATCCTCTATGGCGCAAATTGACAGAACGGAAGCTTTGGCGGATGAACTTAAAAGTTTAGCTGATGAAAACGGTAGGGTTTTAGAATCCGACAAAAAACGTGCAAACTATATTCTTACGGAATTAAACACTGCTCTTGGTACAGAGTATAGCATGACGGATAACGTGATTAGAAAATATGGGGAGTTATGTGATTCGATAGACCTGTTGCTTCTAAAAAAACGTGCCTCTGCAATTGTAGAAGCAAACAGCGCAAGCTATCAAGAAGCTTTATCAAAACAGATAAGCACATACCAAGAGCTTGGCACAGAACAGGTAAAGCTGAGCGATCTTCAACAAAGGCTTAAAGATGGAAACTTAGAAATGGGAGAAACAACAGAAGATCTAACAGCTAAAATTTCCGCCCAAAAAGATAAAATCGAAGCAATCGACGATAAGCTTGACGGATATAACAAAGAGATTAAAACATCAAATGATCTCACAAGTGCCATTGCGTCTGATTCTGTTCCTGAACTTGAAAAAGCTCTGCAAGATTATTCTGTGCAACTTGCAACAACTACAACTGAGACCGAGAATGGTTTTACCGACCAGTATTCCGCCATAGAAAACAATTTAAAAGGATCAATAATTGCATGGGATAACGCAAAAAAACATTTTGAGGATGGCGTAATAACCCAAGAGGTTTTAAAAACCACCGAAAATAGCGTAACAGAGTTTACCAAGCAATTCCGTGATATGGGCGGAAATATTATTTATACTGTTGTTACCGATGCCGACGGAAAGCAATACATGCTTATTGACAAGCTGTCAGAAATTTCGGGCAAAAGTAAAGATGCTCTTTTGAGCGAATTTGATGTAAACTCTGTGACTGGCACCGGGAATGACATGAGTGTATGGATGAAAAATGCGGCTGAATCCATAGACAAAGAGCCCTGGTATGAAGGCGGCAAAGAAGTTGGTTCCGAATTTTCGTTAGGGTACAAATTTGGACTAACCTCTAATCAAGACGAGGTAAACAGTTCGAGTGCTGAAATGGCAACCAGCGCATTAGGCGCAGTTGCAACAGCGCAGGATTCAAATTCTCCATCCAGAGAAACACACAAACTTGGCGTTGATTTTTCGACCGGCTATGTTGCCGGAATAAACTCTGGTATTCCTGCTGTTAAGATTGCAGCGGCAAATTTGGCTTTGGCGGCAGTTATAGCCGGTAAAAAAGCGGAAGAAAGTGGTTCCCCGTCCAAAAAAACCGCGCGAGAAATTGGAAAACCGTTTTCACAGGGTGTGGCAATTGGTATTTCGGACAACGCTAAACTGGCAGAAGATGCAGCGGCGGGGGCTGTTGTCGGCGCAGTAGATGCGGCCAAAGAAGCCGGTATCATCCGCTCCCCTTCCCGGCTGATGCGCGACGAAGTGGGAAAACCACTGGTGGACGGCATTGCGGTGGGCATCATTGACAACGAATACAAGGTGTCTGACGCCATCCAGAACCTGTTTGACAACTTGGATTTGGAGCTGGATGTGGGCGCCATTGACGAGGCGGAATACTACCGCCGCTTAGAGTTTTTGCGCGACGAGCACATCAAGGCGGGCACCAAGCAGTGGTGGGATTACACCAAAAAACTCATTGACTATGAAAAAAAGGCGGCAGAAGAGGCCGAAGAGGCGGATGAGGAAGCGGCTAAGGCGGCGCTGGAAGCCTTTACGTCCAGCGTGGAGGAGCGCGAATCGCTGGACGACCGCGAATACGAGCTTAAAAAGCGGCTGGGCAAGCTTTCTGCAAACGACGAAGCGGCCATTTTAAAATCCAAAGCAGCCCGGTACCGTGAGAGCGCGGCGGAGATTATGCAGCTGGAGCAGATATCCTACGACGAGCGAAAGAAGCTTGCACGGGAGTATCTTGACGAATCCACTGACGCGGCCATTGAGGCGTACACCATATTGCAAGACAGCGTGTCACAGCAATACTCGGCGTTAGCAGACGAGCTGCATGAGCAGTTGACCGAGCTTGAACAGACGCGGGATGACCTTATGAGCCAGCAGGACACGTTCGCGCAAAAGATGAGGGACTACCTGCCCACCACCGTTGGCATTTACGACGGTGACGAGCTTTTGGGATATGCCCTGCCTGACCTATCGAAATCCATTGACGGCCTGCGGGAATACAACGCCATGCTGGAACAAGTCAGACAGCGCACAGGCGGTGCGGACATCTTTGCGCTCATCCGTGATATGAGCATTGAAGAGGGTACACGCTGGGGGCAAACACTGCTTGGCTACAGCGACGAAGACCTCAACGCATATTTAGAGGAATACAAAAAGACACAGGCCTACATTGCAGACGCAGCGGGCACCCTGTATCAGGACGAATTTACAGCGCTTGACAGTGAACTGAACACGCTTAAGACAGAGCTTGACAACGTCAACAACGAGTGGGAAGACGCCGTTAAACAGATGGACGACGATTTAAAAGCCTGGTTTGGCGATGTGCCGGATGGGTTTTACGACTGCGGTTTTCTTAGCGCAGACAGCTTTGCAAGCGGGTTTCAAGCCGCGCTGGATGAAAAGATGGCCGAAATCCGCCAATCGTTTGCGGGGTTTGAGCTGTCCATTACACCGGGGTATGCAAGCACGGGCAGCCAAAGCGTGGTATACAACAACGGCGACACGGTATATAACCTGGGCAGTTCCGGCGAGACGACGACTGAACGGCTTGAAGCAATCCGGCGAGATGAAACCATCCGCAGGCTGGGAGGTGTTTAATTGTTTCATATCATATTTGAAAACGACAACGGCAAGATTGATATGGGCGGTGGACAGAGCGACATATACAAGATACGGGCGATTGACGGGCTGGGCCTTAGTGGAAAAGCATACACAACCGTAAGCTACGCAGGCGTGGCGGGGCAGGAAACGGTCTTATGCACGCCAAACGCGCGCACCATCACCATTGCGGGCGATATTTTGGGGTATGACAGCCTGCAATACCGCATTTCCCGCGCGCTGGCAGTATTTGACGCACCCTGTGTAATGCGGGTATACTTTGGCAACCGCCGCCGCAAAATCACGTGTAACCAGGCCTCGTTTGAGCTGGGGGAGCGGGACAGGCAATACGCAAGATTTACTTTGCAGCTGGTGTGCGACAATCCATATTTTAGCGCGTTTGATGAGGCGGTAGAGCAGGTATACCATGCATACAACCTGCTGGGCGAATCTTTTACACTGCCCACGATGTTTTCGCGGCGCGTAACGCGATGCGACGTGGATAATCCCGGCGATCAGCAGACTGAGCCTGTCATTTCCATCCAATACCGGGGAGATACCGGGCACACCAAGACAGAAGAGGGAATTGTTGTGCAAAATTACACTACGGGCCAGAGGATCAAGCTTGCCTGCACAGTGGAAGAAGACGAAACGATTACCATTGATATCCCCGACCGCACTGTCACAAGCAACATAAACGGCAATTTACTGGGCAAGCTTACGTCCGAATCCTACTTAAGCGATTTTTGGCTGTCACCCGGCGTCAACGATGTGGGCGTGACCAATTTGGATGAGAGCGTGGAGATTACCGCAAGCATCCGGTTTGCCGCATACTACAGGGAGGCGGTATATTAATGGACATCCGCATTTACACGTTTGCGTTTGATTTTGTGTGCATTATCCACAAATATATATCCTCCAACTGGACGATACAATACAACGGCATTGGAACTTGGGAATGCCATATGCCATTAGACGGCACGGCAGCGCAAATCATGCAGTATCCATACCTTGTGGCGATACAGGGCGACAACCAGGCAATCATCACCGGCCGGCAGGCCAACACTGAATTTGTTCTGTATGGACGCACGGTCAATTGGATACTGAGCCGCCGGGTCATACAAAATTTTAAAACATCCGAGCTTGGCATCCCGCAAAACGGCGCGGAC
The DNA here is from genome assembly GCA_021629085.1 of Oscillospiraceae bacterium. Lineage (GTDB taxonomy): Bacteria > Bacillota > Clostridia > UMGS1810 > UMGS1810 > JAJXRJ01. Next base: position 16,379 of record JAJXRJ010000017.1, read on the forward strand.
ATTGCCCGGTGGGTGGTGTCACAGGTATTTTTTGATGTGGACAATTTTACAGTGGACAACACGCTAAAGCTCACCACATCAGAGCCGTTTTGGCGCAACACCTACAACTACGCCGACGAAGTGGTGGCAGACGCTCTTTCCCGCGACGGCGCGGGACACCGGGTGGAGTTTGACACGGCGGTAAATGTGTGGCGGTTTGTACCGTTTATTGGCAATGATAGCGGACTTGTAGTTTCTGAGGATACCAAAAACGCCTATCAGACTGAGTATACAGAGGATGGGCTGAATGAATACAATGGGTGCTATTATGAGGTGCAGCTGGAGGAAGACGCAACACAGGCTGGGGACAACACAGAGGACGGGGACGCCCCTGCGACAGAATGGCGGGAGATCCCATCCACAAAGACCGGGATTTACCGGTTTATAGCGATTGCTTCGGCCCAAAACGAGAGTGAGGCCAAAAGCGACCTTGCAAAGCGCAAGCGCACACGCGACGTAACCGCAAAAGCAAGACGGCTATCCTATGGCAATGATTACAGCCTGGGCGACATCGTGACATTAAAAAAGAGCGCCGGAACCTGGAAACACACGACAAAAGCGCGCATTACCGGCGTCAACCTTGCCTATGAGCACGGCGGTTACACCGAACAACCAATCTTTGAGGAGGTAGAGGAGGAATAATGGGATACACAAGCAGTTTTAAAGACGGCGTCGTATATGGTGCAAAAGACATTAACACCATTTCGCGGCGGCTCATAGGAAGCGGGGTGCTGCTGCCCGAAACATCCCTTGCGGTAACTGTGTCGGGCGGACAGGTCAGCATTGCGCCCGGCACGGCGGTAATGGGTGACGGATGTACGTTTGAGGCAGATACGGATGGCGTCAGCCTTCCCTATCAATCCGGGAGCGTCAACTATGTATACATATCCAATCCCAGCGACGCAGCGGCGTGTGAACCGATGTGTACTACCACGAAGCCGGCCGGTGACCATGTAATGCTGGCAGAGGTGAGCAAAACCGGGACAGTGACCGACAAACGCGTGTTTGCGCGCGCCAATATCCTGTACAACAGTGCAGTGTTTTGTGCAGGGCGATATTCCGGCACGGCGGGCCCTACCGACCACACGCCAAATACCATTGCATTGCCCTTTACCCCTGCTGCCGTATTGGTGACGGTGATAGGCGGCTCATCCGCAGGCTATGCTGTGGAGCTGGGTGTGCAGGGGGATGTGCCTGAAAATTGGAACATCAAGCTGGGTGTCAACAAGTTTGAGGTGCGAAACTTCACGCCTTACAGCACAATGGTTGGCCTTAACGCCAGCGGCAAGCAATATACTTATCTCGCATTTGCAGATGGGGACGCATAAGGGGGGTACATATGCAATATACAATTACGGCCAATCCAAAGAATTTTTGTGACAAGGTATCCCGGCCGCTGATTGCCGGAGACGACAGCGCATACTTGGTGTCTGTGCAATGCGGCAAGGCATATCCACCGCCGGAACCCGAGGTACGCGCGGTTGCCCGACACAGCAACGGTACAGCGTTTGAAGGCTATGGGCAGTGGCAGAATGGCTGTGCACAGATCACCTTGCCCGCGTCGTGGTATGCGATACCGGGAGAGTTGACGATACGGATGATAGTAGCGCATGGAGAACATGTTTTAACATTAAAAGAACTTATATTTGATGTTTCAGCATAAAAGGAGGGATAGCATGGAATATGAGATTACACTGTCCACCACGGACTATGCGGCGGTAGACACTGCAATAAAAATCAAGCAAAACGACTATGGGAGCCACACGTTTTTGTTCAGCGTGGGCGCGGCGTGCGACTATGCGCTCATCAAATTTAAGCGGGGGGACGGCCTTGTGGTGGTGTCCGACAGCTTAAGCGTGCAGGATGGCCTTGTGACCTATGCGGTGGAAAACGCCGTGATTGAAAAAAGCGGGCAGGTGCGGGGCGAAATCAGCTTTTACGAGGACGATGCCCGCATCACCACCAACGTGTTTACCTTTGTGGTGGTGCCGGAAATTGGCACGGACGATGCAGTGGAGGACGACGACCGGCTGCCGGTGTTAGAGGGGCTTATGGCCCAGGTGGAGCAGATAGCCGACCAGGTGGAGGCATTAAATGTGACGGCTGACGAAAGCGCCCAGGCGGCGGCGGAGAGTGCCCAGGCGGCGGAAGAGAGCGCGGAAGGGCTATCGGATGCGCTCACAACGGTGCAGTACATCCGCCAGGACTGTGCGGGGGCCATTAAGCGGTATGCCGGGCCGGACAAGGACGTCCATATTTCGGGCGTGGATGACGCGGGGTTTTCCAGCCTTGTGCTTTACGGCGGCAGCTCACAGGGCGACGGCACGAGCGGCGCAACCGGCGCCATTTTGAGCGCACAGAACTTTTCTGTGACCGCCTGTGCCAAAAATCTGTTTGACACAGACGCGTGGTACACCTACCTTGTCTCCATCCAGGCCTCGGCGCTGCCCACAAAGCGCGGCACCGACCAGGGGCATGACTACATTGCAATCCACCCCGGGTCGTACAGCGGATCGCGCTTTATGGACGGTGCGTTTGCCGAAAACACCCAGTACACCATTGGCTACTGGGGCAGGCAGGAAACCCTGCTCACCCCCGCAAGCGCACGTTCCACCGGCATCCAAATCCGCTACACCGACGGCAGCTCCTACTCCCAATATATTGACAACACCGAACAGTGGCGGTATTACACCGTGACGACAGATGCGGGCAAGACGGTTTCGGCCATCGCGCTGTCATATAACTACCCCGGCTATGGCTACTTTTCCGAGGTCATGATGGTGCGGGGCGGGATTGTGCCGGAATATGTGCCGTATGAAGGGAAAAGCGCGCAGGTGGACATTGCGCTGTGCGGCATCCCGGGGGATGGCGGGTATCTTTCGCGGGACTATGTGACCGTGTCGCGCGGGACCGTGACGCTCACCCGCACGGTGGACAGCGCACAGTTTGACGAGGCGGTGCCCATTTACGGCAATCAGGACCTCATCTTAGATACGCCCACCCAGACCGATATCACCCAGACCAGCGCCGGGCAGGCACTGCTTGCGCTTACCACCTACAAGCCGGAAACCAACGTGTTTTTGTCGACCGATCTGGCGGCGGCGGGGATGGAATACAGCCTGGATTTGGACACGCTGTTAAAAGAGCAGGCCGAGACGGCGCTTACCCGGTACGGCGTGCGGTTTTTGGGCAGCGCCAACAGCGGCGGCACGGTGTCGCGGCTGTATGACGCGGCGGGGCTTGTGGCCAATGTGGGCACAGATACCGAAACTGCCACAAACGATTTTGACGACCTCTACCCGTGGCGGGGCATGCGCCGGTGCTGCGGGCAGTTTGACAGCGCGGGGAACTTTTTGGTCAATGCCTATGCGGGCGAGCCGGGCTATGCAACCGACGGCACAGGCGGCGAGGTGTGGGTGGAGATCCCGCTCTTCTACTACCGCCACGACTACGGCGCGGACGGGAGCGAAACCATTGAAATTTCGCCCTATCCCATCACAGGCTACCTGCCGGCGCCCATCTTTGTCACGCGCGAAGGGACGCTTTTGCAGCGGGCGTATGTGGCGGCGTACCCGATGGGGTTAGAAAGCGGCAGCCCCACCTCCCGCAGCGGCGTATACCCGCCTGCCGTGTCGCTCAACCAGGCCATGACCAATGCGCGGATGCTGGGCGGCCGCTATGCAACCACCACAGCGGCCGAGCACTACACATTGTGCCTGCTGATGTGGGTGGAGTTTGCCACGCGCAATTTGCAGGCGGTGATGGCGGGGTGCTCGACCCTGCCGTATGCCGCAAGCCATACGGCGGAGATTGCAGAACAGGCGGCCAACCGGATTGTGATTTCGTCTGCGCGGGCGGCGGAGTATGTGGTTGGAAGCACCATTGCCATAGGGACGGCGCTGGGCGTTTGTGATATTGCCAGCAACCGGACGGTGACGGCAATTGAAAGCTACGACGATGTCAACAGCGCAATGGAATTTGACGGCGCGCCGGTGGACATTGCGGTTGGGAATGTGGTGTCCGCGGCTGCGTGGAAGACGGGCTCGTGCGACAGCGTTTTATCTTCTTCGGGTTCGCCTGTTTCCAACACAAGCGGGAAATATACCTGTGTGTACCGGGGGATAGAATCGCCCTATGCAAATGCGTACACGTGGATTTGCGACCTGTTGTTCAAACGGGAAGGGGAAGGCACAGACGATGACCCATATGTTTACGATATCTACTATCTGCCGGACGCGGCAAGCTACAACAGCGGCACGGTGACAGACGATTATGTAAAGATACAGTACCCGCTGCCGGGGGCAAACGGGTATGTCAAACGGCTGGGGTATGACAGCCGGTACCCGTGGGTGCGCATGCCGGCAGAGGTGGGCGGGATGTCCACCACATATTACGGGGACAGCTACACTTTGCCCAACCGGGCCGTGACAGCGGCGAGCGTGGGCGGGCCGTGGCACGGGATGGGTGCGTGCGGGCCGCTGAATGTCAGTTGTATTGGGGCGACCAGCGTGGATATCAAACGCTGTGCACGGCTATCATATGTGAGGGGGTAAAAATGATGAGAGCAGAGAGCAACAAAAATCCGGGCGCGTACAGCGTGGAGCGGTGCGGGCATCTGGCAGAGGTGGCGCTGTATGAGGACGTGCAGGAGGAGGTGCGGGACGGCGTCACCGTGTATACCTACGACGAGCACCGCATCACCGTGCCGTGGCGCGAGGGGCTGGAAATGGATGTATGGTCGGGGTATGCAAGCTGGCTTTTGCGGGCAAAGGAAGCAGAAAGTGCGCCAAAGGAAAAGACGCCCGAGGAGCGGATCGAAGAACTGGCGGCGGAAAACGAACTTTTGCGCCGGGAAAATGAGCTGACGGCAAGCGCGTTAGAAGAGCTCATCGGCGTGGTATTGGGAGGTGTGTGATATGGCCCAGTTTTATGCATACCGCATAAAAACCGGCAAAACAACCCTTGACAATGTGCCCGAAGTGTTAAGGGAACAAGTGGAGGCCTTGTTAAAACCGATCGAAGAGAACCATTCACCAGCGGGGGAGTAACCATGTGCAGCAGGAAACCAAACGGCAAACCAAGCTTTTATGACGACGACAGGAGCTATGCCATTGCCATCTACAGCTTTTACATCCTGTGCACCACGGCAATGGTAATATTTGACAACAAGTATTATACAATGGTACAGGGCAGGTTAAACGTCATCTTTCAAACGCTGACCTGGTTTTTAGTGGTAAACATGGCGGTCTGCCTCTTTTTTTGCATCCGGCGCAAATGCACAATGGAGCTGTTTTGCCTGATTATGGGGATCGCGGCCATTTCGCTGTTGATTTTAGAAAAAACGCTTGCGTTCCATCTGTATTCGCAGGCGCTGTCTATTGGGGTATACATTGACTATATCTCCATCCATGTGTTCAAGCTTGCCTTTATCATTTACCGGTTTTTAAAGGTAAACAAGATCATCCTGTCCAACGAGACCTATTCAAAACTGTTAAAAGAAGGCAGGGGGATGCAAGATGAGTGAGGCGGTGGTAACCGTGCTGATCACATCCATTGCAACCCTGCTTGTGGGCAGCGGCGGGATTTTAACCTTTATCAGCGCGCGGAGCAAGGGCAAGACAGAGGAACGGGCGTCATCCGTGCTGGAATGGAAGGCGCTGTACGACGAGATGCGCAAGCGGCTGGACAATCAGGAGGAAGACAACTCCACATTGCGCACAGAGGTATTTTCTTTAAAACAGGAAATCGCAAAGATGAACCTGGAGCTTGACGCGTACAAAAAATCGGACATCTATATCCGGGAGCTGGAAATGTATGCGGAGACGCTTTTGACGGTCATCCAGCCGCTGATATCGGAGGATGCATACAGGCGGCTGGAAAACAAAAAACCACAGCGGAATTTCAGCGTGGAGCGGTCTAAGAAGGAGGTAGAACGTTATGAAGATTAACTGGACAGTAAGATTTAAAAATCCTGTATTTTGGCGAAATATTGCCATTGCGGTTGTTGCACCCATGCTTGCGTATTTCGGGCTGAACTGGGGCGAGATAACAACCTGGACGGCGTTTGGTGATTTATTTGTGCAGGCGGCATCCAATCCCGTTGTTTTGGTGTCGGTTGTCGTTTCGGTGTGGAATGCGATTGGCGACCCTACCACCGCCGGGGATTCGGACAGCAAGCAGGCGCTTACATATACTACACCAAAAAAGTGAGGAGGGCGATATTATGAAACTATTGCTGATTGCCGGGCACGGGGGCGGTGACCCCGGTGCTTGTGCGAGCGGGTATAAAGAAGCTGACCTTACAAGGGAGCTTGCAAACATGCTTGTGCCAAAGCTTTCCCAGTATGCAGAAGTGGAACTGTTTGACACAAGCAAGGACATGTATACGTATTTGAAAAACGGCGGGAGCTGTAATTTTAAGAATTACGGCTATGTGTTTGAACTCCACTTTAATGCGGGGGCAAACGACGCAAACGGGAACGGCAAGACGACAGGGACGGAAATTTTGATACACACCACAGAAACCGGTTCAAAGGTGGAGCAGGAGATTGTGAGCAGGATTTCCGCGCTTGGGTTTCACAACAGAGGCGTGAAGCGCCGTTCAGATTTGCGGAATATGAATGTGTGCAAGAAGAATTACGGCGTGTCTTATGCGTTGCTTGAGACGTGCTTTATTGACGATGTGGATGATATGAAATTATATCAAAGCACAAAAGAAAGCGTGGCAGACGCAATTGCAAATGGGATTGCCACAGGGTTTGGGCTGGCACAAAAAGAGCCCATGAGCGCGGCAGAGGCCATTGCGGTGCTTGAAAAAGCGGGCATTATTGGAGAGCCGGAAAAATGGTATGCCGGCACGTGGACGGACGACGACTTTAAGTGGCTGCTTCGGAAGATGGGGGAATATGTGAAACGCGCTTAACAGCACAGGCGGCAACGTGGACTTTTGCGGGAAGCATACTAGAACCATTAAAAAGAGCCCCTCAAAAGAGGGGCTTATTTGATTTTATGGTTTTAAAATGCTCTAGCTATTGAGCATTTGGACTTTTTTAGGCACAAAAACTAGCGTTGTACATACCACATCTTTCCGGCCCCCGCAACCACATGAAAGGCCTGTAGCCACAACGGTTACAGGCTTTTTGCTATTCTTTCATGAATTGTAAAGACAATGGTATTTCCCTCCGAATTCCCTCCGATTGTGCTAAAATGGGTGAGATTGGGCTGGAATATGTTAAGTATATTAATTATTTTTCCGTAGTATAAGGAGAGAGCGTATATGGGATTGTGGGAAGATGTGAGCATAATTAATGAACATTTGAAAAAAGATTTTCTTTGTATACCCGTTTTGCTATGGAATTAATAGAGCCGATATAAACGAGTTAATGGATTGTATAAAAAATCAGAAAAATCTTGCTCCGCAAATATTTGCAAAAATATCCCTTCCGTGGCAAAGAGCGTATCAAATGGAATACAAATTCAAACAAATGGATATATTTAAGCCTTTTATATCAGTCTTAGAATATGCTACTTACGACGCCTTAAAAGGAAATTGGACTTGCGCATATCTTAGCTTACTACCCATTGTTGAAGCTGTCCTTAGAAAATGGGGTGAAATGAATCCAGAACTATCTTTTGAAAGAATAAAACAATCTATTCCCGCATGGAAAAACCATTTTAAATCTCGGTCATTACAATTGGAAAGTAATGAAAACTTGAAAAAGTGCATAGATTCTGAAATTGACTATTTTGGATATATCATGGATGAAGTTTGTTACTTACGATTTAATGATTATAAAAACAAAAACTTTTCCGAGGTTTTTAATAGGAATTTATCATTGCATAAATTAGAAGGTGTATTGAACCCTAGTGAACGAATGCACAATGTGTGTAGAATCCTATTATTAATTGATATTATAGCAGAATTGTATTCGTTGGAAAATTATAATTATTACTGGTGCTTGTCTTTTAATGCAGATTATGATAAAGATTTGGACTTTATACTTAGATGGGAATTATATAAAAAATGGGCAATGCTTTCAATCGGTCCTGATGATTTGCTACTTATTCAGAATTGTTTTCTGGATGATATAGATGACGAAATTAAGAAACAACAAATTGAGGTAACTAAAAAACAGATAAAATTAATTATGCGCCGTTAATAAAAGACCGCCAGCACTTATATAAAATAAGCATGACGGCCTTTTTCTTCTTTTCATATCTCATATCGCTAATGCCTGTTCCAACTTATCTGCCGCTTCCAAATCCTTTGACTTCAACGCATGGGCGTACACATTCAATGTTGTGGAAGTATTTGCATGACCCAGCCTTGTTTTTGCCTTTGCGTTTTCGCTGTAATCTTTCAGGCGGTTGACTTGTCGGGATATGTGAATGGTCTTTTTAGTAAAGTCCATATCCTTCCACATAATACCTAATAATTCGCCTATCCTCACGCCTGTAAGCAATGCGGTAATAATTCCTGTGCTGTAAGTATCTTTACCACATACCGCCATTAAAGCCTGCTGCTCATGCTTTGAAAGTATTTCAATCTCTTTGTTTTGTGTCTGTGTACTATTTAATGTGGGTACCTTTGCAATGTCTGTTTTCTTTAGCTCTGTGAGCTTGATATGCCCTATATGGCGGATAAGCTGATTCTTAACAATCCCCTTAGGATACCCTTGTAGAAACCTTTACATTTTTTGCTAAGTATGTTTTTTTATCTTCTTTTACTACTTGTTAACAGTAGACTTCATCTCGCCAAGATTTCAGCCGTTCTCAATGCAAAATCAAGTAACAACGATTCGGCCAACAAAAAAGCCGTCCATTACGGGCGGCACTCATAAAACAGCATAAGATTGTTTCGGGAAACGGCGTAGCTTCGGCTATGCCGTTTCTCCGTTTTGCAAAAAGTTCCATGTCCCGTCATGTCATTCAGTAGATACAATGAAAGACGAAAACAAACGGGAATATACAGGGGACTGGGAATATCAGCTTGTGGAAGACCACGCTGTTATCACGGGATATAACGGGAGTGCTGAGGACGTCATCATCCCCGATACGCTTGCCGGTGTGCCGGTGACGGAGGTAACCTGTGATAATAATGCCGATGAGTATTTTAATAACGGCATCATCAAATCTGTCACATTCCCGGCAACGGTCAAAGAGATCCATAAAATGTGCTACGGGTCGGACACGCTGGAAACAGTGGTTTTGCCGGAAGGGGTTGAAGAGATTGCGGATCAGGCATTTTCCGGTTGTAAAAACCTGAAAAATATTACGCTTCCTTCGACGCTGAAAAAGATTGGCTTTGCCGCCTTTAGCAATTGCAGTTCGCTGACAAGCATCAACTTCCCTGCGTCGCTTGAAACCACGGGCAGCGGTGTTTTTGGCAAAAGCGGCCTTGTAAACGCAGATATGAGCGCATGCACCAACCTGAAGAAGGTGGACACCAGTATGTTCCGCGACTGTGCGTCACTTGAGACCGCCCGTCTGCCCTATGGGTTTACCGAGGTCAAGGATTTTATGTTCGGCGGATGCACTTCCCTGGTGTCCGTAGAGCTGCCTGCGACGGTGACCGCCTTAGGGATGGAAGCGTTTTACGGCTGCACATCGCTTAAAAGCATTATCCTGCCGATTTCGCTGAAAGAGGTAGGAAACCATGCGTTCTCAGAATGTACCTCATTAGAAGAGGTCATCTTGCCGTATGGCGTGGAGGATGTCGATGCGGCGTTTGAAAGATGTACGTCGCTGAAAGGGGTTTATGTCCCTGACACGGTAGCCTATTTTAGCCTTGGCATATTGGATGGGTCTCCAAACGCGATTATCTATTGCACTGCGGATTCTGCAGCCGCAAAGGTTTGCCAGAAAAATACCATTTCATACTTAACGGACAGTTCCGTAAATACCTTAATCAATGTGCTTTATAATGGGAAAAGAATTTCTTTTGACAAATATGGAAAGAATCCGGAAATGATTAACGACCGCACGCTTGTACCGCTCAGATCCATCTTTGAGGCAATGAACGCCACAGTCGATTGGGATGGAGCAACGAGCACCGTAACTGCAACACGGGGCGACACCAGCATACAGATTCGCATTGGCGCGTCAGAGATGTATAAAAACGGCGTGGCTATTCCGGTAGATGTTCCCGCCCAGCTCATTGGGGATTTTACTATGGTCCCGGTAAGGTTTATCGCCGAGGCGTTTAACGCAGAAGTGCTCTGGAATGGTAACGGCAACGTGGTGCTGATCAACGAATAGAAAAATGAAGATAATTAAGAACGATTCGTCAAGTATCACGTTTAGGTTGATTTAGGTTGAAATAGAGATTTTTTATAGAATTCTTCCCTTATACAATAAGCGGGACGCGAAAATGCGTCCCGCTTATTATATAAATTGGTTTTATTTTCAAGCAGCTTCATTTATATTTCATCCGGATACTCAAGAATAATATGTGAATAGGAGAACTTCCAAAGTGATGGATCAAAATAGTCCCGCTGGGTACGGAAGTCATCCCAATTTTCTTCATTTTGCATGCGGCCCCAGGTCGTGTCCATAATGACCCACCGGTCGCCGACCCAGACCTCGTTCCATGCGTGCCACACGACAAGATAAATCCCGTTTTCTTCGTCCCCGCCGTTCATCAAAATTTTGATCCAGTCGTCGGTAGTTTCTCCGATGCCGTAATCAATCACAGGGTACCCAAGCACATATTTTGTGGGGATGCCAATCGAGCGGAGCAGGGCTGCCGCAAGCTGAGAATACCCCTCGCACACCGCCGAGCGCTGGTTCATGACCGACACCGCATCCTGCGGGCGCTGGGATTCTACATCTACCGCACGGTAGGTTTCGTAGTCATAGGCAATGTTTTGTCCCATCCAGTCATAGATGGCCGACGCTTTTTCATAATCCGAAGAAAGACCTGCGGTGATGCTTTCCGCCAGGGCACGTATTTCCGGGTTGTCCGACTGGATTTCCTGCGTGGCGTTTAAATATTCCCCCTCAGCCGGAGCCTGTGTCTCCTGAAATACTTCCTTGTTGTGCTCATACGCCGGGTAGGGGATCAAATAGCCATGATCGTTGTCCTTGATAATATCCACATACGGCGGTTCCACCGTTGCCGGTGCAGCGGAAAGGATCCGCCCGTCCTGCGGCGGTTCCGGCATTTCGGTGTATGCGACGGCCAAGCTGTCGGAGGTAGATGGACGGAGAACGACCGTATAGCGCCCGTTGGCAATGTCTGAAATGTCATATGTGATTTCGGAATTTACAGCGGTTACAATATCGCTTTTGGTCATTTCCGTGTAGCTGTGATAATTTAAGCCTACGCCCACGATAATGCTGTATTCGGCGTCCTGCAGGTTGCTGAACCGGAGCTGCCCGCCCTCCAGGCTTGCCATCACGCCGCCGTTGATTTCAACCGGGACATTGCCGGGATAAAGCGGCTGGATAACGCCTGTGCAGTAACGGTACAGCCGCTGGAAGGTCAGGATTGCCTGTTCCCGCGTGTAATTCCCGTTCGGATCAAAGAGATTGTCTCCCACGCCGCCCATGATGGCCGTAACCGTGCGCGTGTCGATGCAGGAGGAAATGAATTCGATATTTTCCTGTGCCCAGCCAAACATCGCCTCATCACTGAAAGATTCGTAGGGCGCGTTCGCCGTATTGCCTGTCAGCGCTGCAGTACGCGCAAGCATGGCGGCCGCTTCGCTGCGCAGGATGGAATTGTCCGGCGCAAAGGTGCCGTCTGGATAGCCGTTGATGACGCCGAGTGCAGCGGCACGCTGGATATTCGGGTCGCTTGTATCGCTGAACGAAACGGAACTGCCTGTGCTGCTGATCCCCATTTTATCCGCATAGGCACACACCAAAAGGCAAAATTCCCGCCGGGTAATGGGGCTGGTATAGCTGCCGTCCAGCTCTGATGGGATCAAACCGTTGGCGCGTGCGGCATTTACCTCCGGGATTGCCCATGCGGATGGCGTTTCTGAGGGGGATGCCGTCTGTGAGGAATGGTTTTCAACAAGAGCCTTTCCTTCCTCATAGCTGGATATCGTCTGGAATGGCAGGCCGATTAAGGTACAGAATTCCTGCGCTTTGGAATCCGCCAGGCCATATACGGTAACGAGCGGGGATCCGTCAAAGATACCGGAACCCTGCGGGTTATCCGTGAAATATTCCAAGCTGTCTGGAATGAGTACTGCTTCAAGCGAGGAGCAATCCCGGAAAGCATTTTCAGCGATCACGCTGGTCCCCTGTGGAAGCGTAACAGCTTTTAATGAGGAGCATCCGCGGAAAGCACCGTCCCCAACGGACAGCCCGCCGCTGATATAGCTTCCGCTTTCGTCGTGGTAAAATCCCTCTTCGTCGATGTATGTGCCGTGCGGCAGGCTGTATTCACCCCGGAATTCAATTTCTGTCAGGTTTTTGCAGTCGGCAAAGGCTTCTGAATCGATGCTTGTGATCCCCTGCGGGAAAGACACTTTTTTAAGAGCGTCCACACCGGCGCATACCCGGGGATCAAACTGCCAGACATAGTCAGGGATATAGAATTCCTCAGCCGTTGACGCCTTGGGATACGCGGCTACGAATTTCCAGTCGGGGTATGTTGGATCCGGCACGCTGTAAAGGACACCGTTTTCCGCAGTATAAAACGCGGAACCCGGCTCTGCGGAAAAAGACGTGACGCTTTCAGACATCCCCACAAGGACTTCCGAGGCAATCAGCCCGACCGGTTTCCCATCAATTTCAGCCGGTATGGTCACATCCCCGCCCGGGCCGTTGTAGCCGGTGACAGTAAGCGTCCCGTCCTCGTTTTCAAACGTCTCCCAGACACTTTCAGCCGATGCTGCAGGAACAAGCAGCGCGGCAAACATGCAGAAGGATAAGAAAAAAGCTGTTATTTTTTTCATAATGCGACCTCCTAAATTTTATTGATAAAAGCCTTTTTGATTTATTTTCAATATACAGAATTGTAACGGCAGGAGTCCAGCCCTTTAGCCAGCGCCTGATTCCATATAATTTCGTTTTGTCAGCACGGATCAATCATTCTCTGCCTTCAGAAACTCCCGAATATTTTTGTGAATGATCCCGTCCCGGCTAAAGTCCGCCTCGTCCAACAGGGAAACCACATATTTCGGATAATTGTCCGGAATGGATAACAGGGAAGAAAATTCACGTTCCCGTGTTTTTTCATCCGCCATTCCATATGTTACCTGTACATACAGCTTCCGTTCCCGCCGCTCGGCCACAAAATCCACTTTTTTGCCGGAAATGTTCCCAACTGTAATGGTATAGCCACGGCGCAGCAGTTCCATATAAACGATATTTTCCAGCACCTTTTCAATATCACGGGTATTGAAACCGTAGAGCGCTTCACGCAGTCCCTGGTCGCTCAAATAAAACTTTTCCTGCGTTTTCAATATCGTTTTGCCAATGAGGTTTTGCCGCTTTACCCGATGCAGCAGGTAAGCATTTTCGCATGCCTGTAAATAGTTATATACCGTTTCGGGGGCTATCTTCCTGTTCTCGCTTTTCATATAATCCGAAATGCTTTTGGCAGAAAATTCCGCGCCAATATTGGATATGACATAGGTAATAATACGGTCCAGCAGATCCGTATCCCGGATGCTATTTCGCTGCACCACGTCTTTCAGCACAACTGAGTAATAAATATCCGTTAGATAGGTCATCGCATTCTCCTGCTCCAGTTTGGCAGAATAAAGGAACGGCATACCGCCGCACTGCAGATAACGCATGAACAGGTCCCGTTCATCTGCCTGGGGTTCCACCATCAAAACCTCCTGGAAAGAAAACGGATAAATTTTGATTTCTACATACCGGCCAGCCAGGTAAGTGGCAAGCTCACCAGACAGCAATTTGGCATTAGAACCGGTAATATAGATGTCAACATCCATATCGGCCAACAGAGAGTTGATGCAGGTTTGCCACTCGTCCACTTCCTGGATCTCATCCAGCATGATATAGACTTTTTTGTTGATCTGCCCCGCCCTTTCAGATAGGAACGCATAGAGCGCCTCTGCATCCTTCAGCTCTTTATTTTTAGCAGACTCAAAATTGATGGTGATAAACTGTTCCGACGATACCCCCTGCTGCCTGAGTGCTTCCTGAATCAGCTGCAGCATGACCGATTTGCCGCAGCGCCGCATCCCAACCAGCACCTTTACAATTTCTTTATTAAAAAACGGACGGATCTTATTCATATATCGTTCCCTTGGAATCATCGCAAGCCCTCCCTCTCATAATAGCTTGTTTTTATTATGCCAAAATTATATCTAAAAAACAACGGAGATAATATAATTTTTTAAGATATACCTGAAATTGTTTTTTCATTGCAGCAGAATCATAGTATAATTTGTATCATTGCGTAAATAAACTAATCGACTTTTTTACAATAAAATGGTATAATTAGAGTGAATAAAATGCCGAAACTTAACACTGCAAAATATAATATAAAGCCGTAGCTCGCACAGATACAGCTGCGCATTTTACAAATTTCATTATGCGTTTCGGTTAATGGAAGGATTGCAGCGAAGTGATTAAATAATTGTGAATAGGTGCTTTTCCACTCTCGGTTCACTTGTGTTAATCATAGAACTGCACAAGGAGCTGATCTTATGATGGAACAAAGAATTTTAATTGCGGTTGATGAAATAGGCTTGCAATTCCCTCTGGCCTCAATTAAACAAAAACTAATGTATGAGATGTTGTCTTTTGATGTTGTCCAGATACAGGATATCGGTATTTGCCTGCGCAAAGTGCCCTATTCCCTAATGCTGCTCTATTTTGATCATGACAATGGTGTCAATACCGTGATACAACTGCGGGCAGCTACGCATATACTGATTATCGTCATTTCGCACACCAATGATTTTCGGGATCAAATCCTGTACATGCGGGCTGGTGCGGATGACTGTTTTAAGAAAGATATCGGCAATGAGGATATCTTTATCAGCAGGATTACCTGTATGGTTCGGCGCTATGTAGAATATAATTCCGTGCGCAGTAAAAGGAATATCATTGAATATAACGGCATGCTTATCGCACACAAAAGCCGTGCCGTCTTTGTAGACAATCAACGGATCCCGCTAACCCCAACAGAATACAAAATCCTATATTACCTGGCTCAAAATAAAGGATATGTTTTGACGCGCAAACAAATTTATGAACACATCTGGCGTTTGGACTACGATCCGGAGAACGATCCTTTGGATGTATATATCCATCGCATCCGTACCAAAATCGGCTCTCCTCCAGATTCTTCCAAATATATCCGCAATGAACGTGGATTCGGTTTCCGTTTTGGATAGTTCTTCTTCCAATTTCACGATATACATGGCCACATACCTTCCAAATATAAAAATTTGAGTTACACATAACGTATCTTATGTTGCTCTGAGGTTGTTCTAGGCCCTCTAAAGCGTATTAGTTAGATAGAGAGGTACACATAAATGAGATTGCCTCTCAAAAAATGAGTTACACATAAATAATACGGGTGGTACAAGCCATGGAAGGTTTCAAAGAATTTTACAAAATGAGAGCAATTCGGAAAACACAAGATCGTCCTATCTGGGAACTGTAAAACAGCTTCACGCATGTTTACGGTAAATGTCCCATCTGCATGGGCGTATATTTTTTGGCTGTTTTTAAAGGATTCGCACAGACACGTCCTTTTCTGCAAACTGGGCCGGAAGCGGTTTTTCGCTGATAACGCCGCTGATCTCTTTTACAGAGCAGAGGTTATGAACGTATTTTTTCCCTATTTTTTCGCTTGCGCACAGCAAGAACGCGCGCTTTGCGTGCGCAATCATTCTTTGCCGCACATAATTTTCCTGAATGGAGATATCTGTCAAAAATCCGTCGTCAGAAAGGCCTCTGCACGAAAAAAACGCCACATCCGCATTGATATCACAAATGGTTTTATACGCCGGCTCGCCCACCAAAGACTGGCAGGCGCTTAACAAATCACCGCCCGTGCTGATGGCTTTGATTCCATATTCCCCCAGCTTTAAAAGGGTTTTGATCCCGCTGGTGATCACCGTGAGGTGGTTTCTCAAGGTCAGATAGGGCACAACGTTATACGCGCTTGAAGAAGCGTCAAGGAAAATCACATCGTAATCCTTTATAAAATGGATGGCCTGCTTGCCCATTGCGATTTTTGCGTCGCTTTGTTCCAGCTCCCGTATCACAAACGGGATTTTAAGCGTGGAAACACTGTTTTCTTCAATCATGGCCCCGCCGTGCATGCGTTTTATCAGCCCCTGTTTTTCAAGGCTTATAAGGTCGCGCCGGATGGATACTTCACTTGCAAACAGCTGGGCTGCCAGCTCTTTTACCGTCACTTTCTTTTTTGAAAGAAGCGTATTTAATATTTGCTTTTCGCGTTCTTTGTTCATATATCCCTCTGTTTTTGAAAAAACATTCAATAATATGATTAATTTATCATTTTACGTGATATACATTGACTTAATAATCACGTTCATTTATTATAATGTTTAGATGACAATTTGTCAATATGGCGGGGTGGTTGATTTTGAAACAGGTACAGCTGCAAGCACACAAGGGCGTTGCAACCGAATGCCCAGAAAATACAATGCCCGCATTTTTTGCCGCGCTCACACAAGGATACGACGTGATTGAACTGGATCTGGGATACACGAAGGATCACCAAATCGTTGTCCTGCACGATCCTACCATCAACCGCACTGCGCGGACAAACGCCGGCGAACCACTTGGCAAAAGCGGAAACATCACCGATATCACGTACAAGGAAGCGCTGAACTATGATTTTGGAATTTCTTTTTCCAACAAGTTTTGTGGCACGCGCATTCCGCTTTTAAGCGAGGTTTTAGAATTTGCAAAGAAACACGCAATCAGGCTTAAAATTGACAACAAAATTGAACGCTTTCCGCCCCACATGCTCTCCTTGTTCTTTTCTCAAATCAAGCCTTATACCAAATGGGTGTCCATTACCTCTATGCACTTAGACTTTATTAAAAACTGCCTCTCCCGCTTTCCGGACATTGCCATCGACTATGACGGCGTTGTAAATGAAACCGTGCTCAAAGAATTAAGCACACTCAGACAGCGTGATACCCTTACCGTATGGCTGCCATATAAATGCGCAAGAACCGCGTGGGTCAAGATCCCGTTTGCAGACGAGGCGCTGTCTGCATTGGTTCATAAGTATGCGAAGCTTGGGATTTGGCTGATTTCCAATGAGCCGGATTTTGCAGATGCGGTAAACCGGCTTGGTGCCGACATCGTAGAAACCGACGGGACCATCAAGCCGCCAAAAAACATCAACTGCCGGTTTGATATGCACACCCACACCCAAAATTCCCACGACTCACAGTGCGACGTGTCCGACATGGCAAGCGCAGAACAAAAAAACAATGTATGCGGCTTTGCGATTACGGACCACTGCGACATTGCATGCTATGCCGAAAAAGGCTTTTATGCGGCGATTGACCGCTCGGTAAACGACGCACAGTCGGTATCGGGTGTCGTCGCTTTAAAAGGCATTGAGATAGGGGAAGGCTTTTGGCATCCCGGCAAAGCCAAAGAAATCATTTCCCGCCATGCATTTGACGTGGTGTTGGGGTCTGTGCACACCGTTTTATTGGACGGGTATACCATCCCATATTCCCAAATTGATTTTGCAAATATGGATCAGGCGCTTGTAACCCAATATCTGGATCAATATTTTGACGATATTCTCTCTATGCTAAACATGTGCGATATAGATATCCTCGCACATTTAACCTGCCCCTTGCGCTATATCAACGGGAAATATAACCTTGGCGCCGACTGCCACAGATATGAGGATAAAATCAAAGAAATTTTACATACCATCATAACGCGCGGGATTGCGCTTGAAATCAACACCTCCTGTATGTCTGCAAACAGCAATTACTGCGAATGGATGCCGGAAGAATGGATTGTTGCACTGTATAAACAAATGGGCGGGTATCTGATCACAACCGGCTCGGATGCCCACATCGCCAAAAACGCGGCAAACAGCTTTGACAAATTATATGCCATGCTCAAAACATATGGTTTTAAAAACAGCTATTTTTACAAAAACAGATGTGCAATCCCATGCGCAATCAACTAAAATGGGGAGCGATACAAAATGAAAGCAGCGGTATTTTATGGAAAACACCAGCTCAAATGCGAACAAATACAAATGCCAACTGCCAAAGCGGATGAAGTGGTTATCAAAGTGATGGCATGCGGTATATGCGGCACCGATGTTCATATTTTTGAAGGGGATGAAGGCGCTGCCAAAACGCCTGTTGGCACTGTTTTGGGGCACGAATTTGCGGGCGTTGTTACCAAAACCGGTACGGACGTGAAACACATCAAAGTGGGCGACAGAGTATGCGTGGACCCAAACAAGCTTTGTAACCGCTGCGATTACTGCAAAAATGCCATTGGGCATTTTTGCGAAGACATGGTGGGGATCGGCACAACTGTAAATGGCGGATTTGCACAGTTTTGCGCAGTGCCACAAAGCCAGGTATACAAAATCGCCGACACCACAACCTTTTTGGAAGCGGCCATGGCAGAACCGGTTGCCTGTTGTATGCACGGCATAGATTTGTGCAATATCAAAACAGACGACACTGTTGTGATTCTTGGCGCTGGCATGATTGGCATGATCATGCTCCAGCTCGCAAAAATAGCAGGCGCGGCAAACCTGATTGTGATAGAACCGGAACCGAAAAAAAGGGCGCTTGCAAAAAACTTAGGCGCGGATATTTGCATCGACCCTGTAAGCGAGGATGCCCAAACGGTTTTAAACGCGCATCACATCGCCCGGATCTCCAAGGTGATGGAGTGTGTTGGAAAGCCTGACACCATGGAGCAGGCCATCCATCTTGCCGGGAAAAAATCGGTTGTCCTGTTCTTTGGGCTGGCCGCGCCAAACGACGCCATCACCATAAACCCCTTTGAACTTTTCAAAAAAGAAATGGAGATAAAAGCTTCGTTTATTAACCCATATACCCAGCAGCGGGCCGTCCAGATGATTGACTCCAAAAGGATTGACGTGCGCTCCATGATCCACAAAACGGCGCCGATCGAAGCGCTTCCGTCCATCCTTGCAAACAAAGAAGAAATGCGAAACGGAAAAATCATTATTGTGCCCAACAAAGAATGAAAAAGGAGATTTCCCATGCCAAAGGACACCTTATTTGCAATCGGCGAGGCGCTCATTGATTTTATCCCGCACGAAACCGGCTGTGATTTTTCCAGCGTAACGTCTTTTTCCCCCAAAATCGGCGGCGCGCCGGCCAATGTGCTGGGCGCCTTTGCAAAGCTTGGCGGCAAAACCCAACTCATCACCCAGCTGGGAACAGACCCGTTTGGCCAAAAAATCATCCGTGCCCTGTCCGGCTATCACATCGGCACAAAATATATAACGCTTACCAATGCGGCAAACACCGCACTTGCATTTGTAAGCCTGGATAAAACGGGTGACAGGACCTTTTCTTTTTACAGGAACCCGTCTGCCGATATGCTGTATGACGCAAAAAACTTAAAAGCAGAATGGTTTGCGCCCTGCTTTGCGCTGCATTTTTGCTCGGTTTCCTTAGGCGAAACGCCCATGAAAGCCGCGCACAAACGTGCAATCAAATATGCCAAACAGCACGGCGCGCTCATAAGCTTTGACCCCAACATCCGGCTGCCGCTGTGGAAGGATACGGCGGCATTGAAAAAAGCGGTTGACGAATTTTTGCCGTTTGCCGATATCATCAAGGTGTCTTTGGAAGAGCTGCCGCTGGTCACTGGGACATCGGACATCGAACAAGGCTGCGGCATGCTTTTAAACCATGCAAAACTGGTGCTCTGTACCTGTGGCGCACTTGGCTCCTATGCGTTTACAGAGCGTTTTTTTGTGTTTGCGCCTTCCAAACAGGTGGATGTAAAAGATACCACCGGGGCAGGAGACGCATTTTGCGGTTCGTTTTTGTACAGCCTTTACAGAAGCGGCACGAATCTCGAAAATTTAGACCATCTCTCCCAGCAACAGCTGCTTGGCTTTATCAAATGTTCCAACGGTTATTGCGAAAAAAGCGTGCAGGCCTATGGCGCCATTGAATCTTACCCCACCGTTTTAAAATAGGGTTTAAAAATACCTCCCACCGCAAAATGGACAATGTGGTGGGAGGTGTTTTTTTATTGTTCCGCAAAGGTTGTGATGCTTCTTGCGCCGAAGGTATACTGTAAGCTTCCGTTTTCTATTAAAACATCTGGTTGTTTTTCAAAATTTTCCTGCTCCGTTGTGTGGTATACCGCGGCACTTTGTGCGCCAAAGCCGTTTATGGCAGTCTCAACCGCGCTGTCGGTGTTGTTGATGACCACCACAGACAGCTTGCCTGTGTCTGGATTGATGCTGGACACCACCTGCAAATCGTCGGTATCGCTGTAAGAGCTCACCCTGTAATCGCCGGGGCGCATAAATCTGGAAAACTGCGCAATCGTATAATATTCTTTGCCGTAAAGGATGGTTCCCGTCTCGTTGTTGTAATCGATGAGGGACTCACAGTTGCTGGGCAAATCCCCGTCTATCAGCCTGGAGCCGTACCAATAAAACCACGCACTGTAGCCGTGCTCCAAGGCATCCCACACCTTTGTCGCTGTTTTAAGCCCGCTGATGATAGAATAGTCCTTGGCAACCTTCGCGCCCTCGTTCATTTCCGTTTGAATCATGGGAAGATTGTATTTCTCAAAATCATAGGTGTCAAAATACCCATCTTCATAATCGTACCCGTGAACCGTAATACAGCCCATGCGGCTGATGAGCTCATCAGACCAGCTTTTTAAAAACCGGTCTTCTGATTTAAGATTACACCCTTCCACAACGCCGATTAAGGGTTCAAGGCCCTTTTCTTCAAACTTGTCAATCACCTCCATGGCCATTGCTTCCGCTTCCACAGGGGTGTAGATGCAGCTTGCATAGTCTGTGTTTACAATGGGCTCATTTTGCAGGCCAATCCATTTGATATCATACCCGTATTCATTTACATATCTGTCCACCCATGTGGAAATATAGGTGGCATAATCCTCGTAATGGGCGGGGTCGAGTTTATTGGGGATTTGTGTGTTTCCCACAACCGACTGGTTGGTTTTCATCCACGCAGGCGGGCTCCACACGCTGGCGAGAAATTTCACTTCAGGGTTAATTTTGAGCGCCTCGTCCGCCATCCAGCGCTGATGCATATCTGTGTTAAAATCCCAAACATCCTTTGCAGGATTGATTGTCATTTGCATTTCAGGATTAAAATTCGATTGGTCCCCTTCTTTAAAAGGATTTACCTCAAGCCGCAAAAGCGTAAGTCCAATGTCTTTGCCCTCAGTACCGAAAAGCGACTGCAGCACCTTGGTCTGGATTTCCGGCTTGGTTTTATTCTGTAAATACCACGCATTGTGATTTGCTGCTGCGCCAAACCCTTCAATTTTTTGTTTTAAACTGGTTTTATAAATATTGATTTCATTTTTTTGCGTGGTTTTGATATCCACATGTTTGGTTTCTTCGTTCCACTCCACCTGTGCGCCAAGCGATTCTGCCACAAACCGCAAAGGCACCATGGTTCTGTCGTCCACAAGCTGCGCGGGCACATCCAATTCTAGAGGATTCCCGTTTACATATGCGGTTTTGGAACCGATTGCAATCTTGATTTCATCCTTTCCCTGAAACGCGGTTACAGTCTGTGTCGGGCCGTCCCACAAAATTGCAGCATGCAGTTTTTCAAAGGTTTTTCTCATGGGGACAAGCGTTCTTTCACCGACAATCTGTGCAGGCACATCGCTGTAAAGCACCCGTTTCCCGTCAATGTTCACCGCCACAACATTTTCCAGTTTTTCAGATATGGACGGGGGCACAGATCCGGGGAGGATGTTTTCCGGAAGCATGGTGTCTGCCTTCCTTATTTCGAGCTGGTCGTAATTGACACAGCGTACCACATAATCTTCCGCTAAATATACGTCGTTTTGCGGTGATACCTGCTCCACAGCAACCCCATAAAGGGGAGAGCCGTCTGATTGGTACGAAAGGCAAATGTCAGACCAGCCATCTTTTGTAACAAGGTATCTGTATTTTGAGTTGGAGTAGTATTCTTTGCCGTCGCCGGCGGTGCCTTCAAAGGTGATGAGCGAAATAAAAAAGTAGCCTTCGTCAATTTTACTTTTGGGATTTACCATCGCCTTTAATGTGATATTGTAAATGGCCCCTTTTTCCATTTCCATATTCTCAAATGCATTGTTAAATTTTAAGCGGTTATAGTGAATATCTCTGTAATCGGTTTTTAAGCTTTTTCCGCTGCTTCCGTAAAAAAGCGTGTCGTCCACCAGCATCCCGTCTTCCATGGTTGCGCCGCCCGATGTGATATTGGCCTCTTGAAACGACGAAATGTTGTCAAAATCAAAGATGTTTACAGTTACCGCATCGGCGTTATTGCTGTTTTCACCGCTGCCCCCGTTGTTTTCCGGCTTTTGAGGGGCGGGTTCGCCTTTTATGGAAACGCTTATGTCGTCAATGTAAAGCGTATCGGAAAACACATCGTTTTTGGCCTGCTCAATGGAGAGCATTGGGCGGGTTTCTTGCGCATAGGTGTATTCATATTCCACTTCCGTCCACTGGTTTGCTTTTATGGGATAGATTTTTTCTGTATAAGGCGTGGTGGAGGTATCGGTTCCGGATTTCCCAATGCCCGCAAGCATCAGGTTGGTATCCACAAGCGGGTAGACACAAAGCGTCACAATATAGGTTTTCCCAACTTCATGAAAAACCGGAAGCTTGATCCTGTCATAGTAGTTTGCCAGGTTTGAAAGCTTTAAACTTTTGCCCGTCCCGGTGGTGTTGTCTTTTTCCGTTGACAAAGACACCTGGCTTGCCTTCAGCGTGCCGCCAACCTGAAAATCCTTGCCGGCTTCAAACGAGGATCGGTCGTCAAATGTAAGCAGAATTGAATTTTCCTGCACCAAACCAAAGACAGGAGGCACCATTGCCGCCAGCATCATGGCAGCCATCAAAAACAAGCAACACAGTTTCTTCATTCCATTCTCTCCTTTAATCTCGTTTTATATTGATCGCGGTAATTGCGCACGTATCAAAAAATTACCCTTCGCCTATGTTGTTTGCCCTTTCAATGTACGCATCCTGCTCTTTTTTGCTCAAATGGTTCCAAAGCACATTCCAGCCGCACACGCGCACCTGGAGGTTTTTAAACTTTTCTGGGTTTTTCTGCGCTTCCAGCAGTGTTTTTGCATTAAGGACATTAAATTGGATGGCCATGCCGCCACTTTTTAGATAGGTGAATATGAGCGCCTGCATGATATCCAGCCCCTCATCGCCGGCAACTGCAGATGGATGCAGCATCACGTCCACGCAAAACGACTCCTGATATAAATCGGGTTTTAGTTTTGCAACCGTATTAATCAAGGCCGTCACGCCGTTTTTGTCCATGCCCGGGGCCGGCGACGCATTTTTTGACATTTCCTCTTTTTCTTTTCTTCCGTCCGGCGTGGCAAAGGTTTTTTCGCCCTGCCACACAAATTCCATGGCAGAATGCATGGACGCCTTATAAAACCCGCCCCGTGCATTCGGGCGGTGATTGACCGACAATGCAAAAAACCTTGCCATACTTTCCGCGAACAGATCGGTTTCGTCATGGCCGCATCCATATTTGCATGGCGCGTTTTTGATTTTTTGGCGCAAACATTCATATCCCTGCCAATTTGCATCCAGGGCCCGTTTTAAATCTGCCATGGCGATTTCCCTCTGATCAAACACAAACGTTTTGACTGCCATGACTGCGTCAACCAGGCTCGCAAACCCGCAGTTTAAAATGGAAGAAGTGCTAAATTTCACACCGCCCGCATATGCGTCGCACCCCCTTTTTAAGCATCCCTCCACGGTTGCCGAATACAAAGAGGATGGGTTTATCACCCCTAAATATGGTTCATATGCATTTGCCATAGAAATTGTGTTTTCTATTAGATGTTTCCATTGGCGCAGCACGGCAAAATAAAAGCCGTCAAACGTGTTGAAATCTTCTGTGTTTCCAGTTTTTAACCCAATTGTTTTTTGGATCCCTTTGTCATATCCATTGCTAAACACATATTCCACCGCTTTTAGCGCGTTGACATATCCTGTGGTAGATGAAACCTCATTTGCGCGGACGCCCGTTTCATAGCAGCCGCGGATGTCCATGCTGAGCGCCTCGCTGTAGGTTGCGCCATATCCCATAACGGCTTTGATCATTCCCGGCTCACAGCAAAAAACAAAGCTGTTTTTCCCGTTCCTTACCATGTCTAACACCTTTCGTAAGAACTTCTCCGGGATATTCCCGTTTACCTTGATCTGGATTTTGGGATTATATAGGTTCAGCTTGTCATATACGTCGATAATCTCATAAGAAAGCCCGTTCATCTTTGTGCTGCCATCCTCGTTTGTGCCGCCCATATAAAACGGCTGCCCCCAATAATTGCCGATTGCCGACCACTGCAGCAAAAAATAGGCAAGATATTCTTTCATTTCCGCTTTGGTAAACGTCCCCGTTTCCATGTCGTGTTTGTAAAACGGGTAAAGAGCGCTGTCAAGTCCGTTTCCAAGCGACCGCACCTGAAAATAATCGACAGATTCTGAAATCATAAAATAAAGATACATCACCTGCATGGCTTCATAGATGTTTGCCGGCGCGCCGTCCCGGATATTTTTCAGGCAAGCGGCAATTTTTTGAGCCTTTTTGTGTTTCTTTGTCAACGCATACTGATACATTCTGTCAATCACTGCCAAAATGGCAGAATATTCTATGTCAATACCCGCAAAAAAACTTGCCATATCCTCCGTCATGGTGCCATTTTTAATGTGCCATTCCCGGTAGGTTTCCGCCCGCTTTTTGATCCCCGAAAATCCAAGATGTAAAATGGCCTGCCAATCGGGCACAACGTGGTCAAAGTCGGGCCAGATTGCGATGGCGCCGGAATCGTTGAAATCTTTCATCTTTTGTTTTGTTTCGGGTAGAATGTCACAAAATACTTCTTCTTTCCATTTGTGGACGGTTGTATGTTTTATCAGCCGGTTCCAGCTGTAAATGCCGACAAACCAATCGTGCTCGCTGACATCAATCCTTGTGTTTGCAAGCACATATGAAATGGCCTTCGCTTTTGCAATGGGATGCGGCAAATCACGGTTTTCCTCACTTAACAACACCAATCCTTCTTTGATTTGGCCGTCGCAAAGGCCTGTGGTTTTGTCATAGGCATAGCCGTGATAGGCCATCCTTGTATATGGATTGAATGGTTCATCGGTTTTGTGATATTTATTTTCTATATATTTTCGATCTTCCTCTAAATTTCCAAACATAAACAAACACATCCTATAGAACCATTATACTGGAATCCGCTGGGAAATCACAATGGTAAAATAACAAAAAACTTGACAATTTCATAACTAAATCATATAATCAAAACGAAGGGAAAGATGGATATGATTCTTGATGAAACAAACATTGTAAAAAAAATCAACTTAGCAATGAACGTAAAAGCGGGCACCGGGGCCCCTACGCATACAAACCGCCGAAACCACGGGTTTGCGCTGAGAACAAAGGGAAAAAGCACATTTTTGTTTGACGGAACATCGTTTATGGAGCTGCACGCCGGAGAAATCATCTATCTGCCGCGGTGTTCCAATTATGTGGTGAAAGACGTTATCCCCGGTGACTACTATGCCATCAATTTTGAACTCACCACAGATAAAACCTTTCCCCCCCAAATATGGAATGTGCATAAAAACAACCGAGTCTACGATATTTTTAAAACCGCACAAACCATATGGCTGACGGGATATACGGGCAAGCAGTTCCAGCTCATCTCTCTGCTTTATGAACTGATGTATGCGCTAAGTATGCTCTGTTCCCCCCACCCCACGCAAAGAAAGTATGCCAAAATCCTACCCGCCATTGATGCTATCAACACCTCCTATTCCGATCCGCAAATCAGTATTGCGCAGCTTTCCAACCTGTGCAATGTCAGCGATACCTATTTCCGCCGCATGTTTGAAGAGCTGTATCAAACAACCCCGCTCAAATATATCACGCAAAAGCGAATGGAACTTGCAAAACAGCTTTTGCTTTCTGGAATGTACCAGGCAAACCATGTGCAGCGCATTTGCGGGTATACGGATTATACCGTATTTTCAAGGGCGTTTAAGGCATATACTGGATGTTCTCCCGCGCAGTATGTCAAAAACAACCTTGCATCCCCACAGGAAAAGCCCCTATGAAAGGGGGTTCCCTGTGGGGATTTTAAAAAAGAAGATGCCCTTCAAACCAAAAGGCGGAATTTATTGACATAAAATTCCAAATAGCGTATAATGGAACCAAATAAGAGGAGGGACATCCTATGAAAAAAGTTTGTATTTTGGCTGTGTGTATGCTCCTTATTTCCTGCATCCCTGATTCTATGGCATTGGCGTGGAGCGAAGATGATTTTGCCTACTGGGTAGAAGACGGCAATGCAATCATCACGGAGATTTACCTTACCGGTGATGTTGTCATCCCCGATGTGATTGACGGGTATCCGGTAACGGAGATTCGGGAAGGCGCCTTGGTGGGATATTCAGGCATCGATAGCGTGTTCATCCCTGCGTCTGTCACAAAAATCGGCGTACAAGCCTGCCCGGATATCTACGACGCTGCTTTGGGCTTCATTACGGTAGATGAAAATAACCCCAGCTACGCCAGCAAAGACGGCATTTTATACAACAAAGACTTCACTACGCTCGTTTGTGTGCCGCCGCTGGTAAGCAGCTGGATTGACGAAGACGAACTGGTAATTTTAGATGGTGTCACAACCATTGCCGCTTACGCGTTTTGTAATTCCAATTCTTTTTATAAAATCTCGCTGCCCGACTCTGTGACAACCATTGAAGATTATGCATTTTCGGGGATCTCCTGGCTAAATTCGATTTCCATTCCCAAAACAGTTTCACACATAGGCCAGGGCGCCTTTTGTGAATGCCCGGACTTACAGTCCATTGCCGTTTCAGCAGATAATCCCAATTTTACAAGCCAAGACGGCATTTTGTATGACAAGGCAAAAACTTGCCTTATCGGCTATCCAGCCGGCAAAAAAGCCACAAGCTACTCTGTGCCGGAGGGGATTGCCAGCATTGGCGCCGCCGCATTTTCAGGCTGTGAACACTTACAAACTGTAATTCTGCCGGATTCTTTGACCACCCTTGGCACGAGTGCCTTTCGGAGATGTTTCGGCCTTATAAGCATAGAGCTTCCCGACGGCGTGACGCAGCTTCCCTTTGGTTCCTTTTCTAATTGTTTCGAACTTCAAAGCATCCGCCTGCCGAAAAATTTAAAAACCATTGGCATGATGGCATTTTCATCCTGTTATTCCCTTCCATCCATCACCCTCCCAGACAGCGTGACCGCCATTGGCGAGAGCGCGTTTTCAAACTGTGCCAGCTTAAAAACCATCCGGCTGCCCGAGGGGCTTACCGCGCTGGAATACGGCACATTTAACTCTTGCGAAAGCTTAGAATCAGTCTATATCCCCCACAGCGTAACGGAGATTGACGATTCATTTACAGGCGTCCTCTATCGCTTAAAGCACCTTTACATCCCCAGCAGCGTAAAAACCGTCTCTCTTAACGACCTTCCCAGAGATGCCATCCTCCACTGTGAAAAAGGTTCGGAAGCAGAACAATATGCAATTGATAAAGACATCCCCTATATCCTGGTCTGCCCGCCCAAAGACGAGGCCGGGAACCGGCTGACCATCAAAAACCTTGCCCAGGCAAGGGAAATCCGCCTTGACAAGCAGTATATGGCATTAAACGGCGATTCTGCCCGGCTGATGATGGCCGCTTACGACAACGGCGGAACGCTTTTAAACGCACAGTCCATAGATGCTGCGCCGTATGACACGGGGGATACGTTTGTGCTGCCCAACCATCTTGAACCGCCTGCCGGCACCGCCTATATAAAAATCTACGTTTGGCAATCGCCGCAGGCATTGCTCCCGGCCTGTGTGCCATTTGAAATTTTGTAAATCAAAATCCCCTTCCGAAAGGAAGGGGATTTTTGCTACAAATATACGCGGTCAATCCGCAATTTTATCCGTCGCCTCTTGCCGCCTGCCGGCAATCCAGCGAAGGTTACAGTGTGCGGTATAAGTCGGATGCATCCTGCTTTAAGGTGTGCTCCGCAATTTTTAACACTTCCACCTTGATGGTCCGCTCTCCGAATAAAAGCTCCAAAATGTCGCCCTCCTTCACATCCGCTGCAGGCTTAGCCGCCTTGCCGTTAAGCAGTACCTTGCCGTTTTCGCAAGCCTCATTGGCCACGGTGCGCCGCTTGATAAGCCGCGATACCTTCAAATATTTGTCCAGCCGCATATGGCACCTCTCCTTTTTTGTATAAAAAAAGGGCACAAGCGAACCAAATCGCCGTGCCCATATTCGCTTTGCAGGTTTTATTTAACAGCGTCTTTGAGCGCTTTGCCAGCTTTAAACGCAGGAACCTTTGAAGCGGGGATGGTGATTTCCGCTTTGGTAAGCGGGTTTCTCCCGGTTCTTGCAGCACGCTCCCGAATTTCAAAAGTGCCAAATCCTACCAGCTGTACTTTGTCTCCAGCCTTTAAAGCATCGGTGATACCGTCAATTACAGCGGTCAAAGCTTTATCCGCGTCTTTTTTTGTCAAACCGCTTTTTTCTGCAACTGTTGCAACCAATTCTGCCTTGTTCATTTCATTTTCACCTCTTCTGTATAGTTTTAGATATGATATCTTAATTGTATATTCTAGAAAGTCCCGGAAAATCCTTCTTTTATGGGCATTTTTTTCACCTTTTTCATTTTTTTATTGTATTTTTCCATTATTTCTGTATCAAATGATAGCGAAGCATATAATTTGCAAGTGTTTCGCCCTTGGGCAGCATAAGCACATCCGCATAGGTGATGGCTTTTGTGAGAAACAGCATGGCAAGATAGGTAATTCCCCCCGCACCAATGGAAAGCATGGTGCACAAAAATACCGACATGGTACGGGTGAGCCCATATACTGTTAAAACCACCGCTGCCATAGCCGCCACACACAAAAGCGGCTTTAACACCAGTTCTCCAATCTTTAGGCGCATCCCCGCCGTTTTCACAACTGCATAAAGATTGAGTGCCAAAATGAGAATATAGCAAACATTTGTGGCAATGGGTGCGCCCACAATATTGATATGGGGATTCCCTACCAAAAAAAAGTTGATAATAATTTTTGCCACACCGCCAATGAGCATATTGCGCACAGGCAAATTGACCTTGCCCATGGCCTGCAAAATAGCGTTGGTCACCATGACCAGCGACACAAACACCACTGCATATCCCAAAATGGACAAAATTTGCGTTGCGCCGGTGTTATTATACAGCAATTCCAAAATGGGATTTGCCAAAATGGACAGCCCCACTGCACAGGGAAGCGCAAACAGCACCGTCACCTTTAATGAGATTGCAGCAGTATCCTGCATAAGCTTTGTCTTTTTAGCCGCAAAGGCACTGGAAATCACCGGCACCACACTGATGGAAACAGACGAAATAAGCGTGGGCGGCAGATTGAACAGCGGCACCGCAAACCCGGCATACAGCCCATACATTGCCACCGCGTCGCCGTTGGAAAATCCGGCGCTCATCAGCCGGTGCTTTACCATCGCCATGTCAATTAAACTAGTTAAGCTGAACACAGACGCACCGATGGTAATAGGGATGGCAATTGTGATGAGTTTTTTGGCAATTTCTCTTGCGGAGCGCGGCGGTGTCAGCGAAGTGTCGCCCACATACAATCTACGGCGGCACTTCAAATAGTACACAATCAGGACCAGCAGGGCAAGCAGTGCACCGATGGAAATCCCCATCATCGCACCTGCCGCGCCCAAACTCATGCGGGCCCAGTCGCCAGGAACGGTTTTCATAAAGTAATATGCCAGGGCGTAACCCAAAATCAGCTTGCCCAGCGCTTCCATCACTTCAGAAACCGCAGTCGGCGTCATGTTTTGATGCCCCTGAAAAAACCCGCGGAATGCAGACATAATGGACACAAACAGCACAGCGGGCGAGATTGCCCGAATACCGGCAGCGGCATAGGGATTGCCCAAGGCATTTGCAAAGGCTTGTGCCCCCACAAACAATGCAACAGAGCCCACTACGCCTATGATACCCAAAATCCGTAAGCTTACACCCAAAATTTTGCGGACTTCTTCTTTTTTCCCAAACGACTCGCTTTCGGAAATCATTTTGGACACTGCCACCGGCAATCCGGCAGTTGCAATGATAAACATAAAGGTGTAAGTGGTATATGCATCTGAAAAGATGCCCATTCCCTCTTCGCCTAAAAGCCGTGCCAGAGGGATTTTAAATGCCGCACCAATGACTTTTACCAAGACATTGGCGATGACCAAAATCAGGGCACCCTTCATAAAAGCCTGATTTTCGCGGTTTTCCAATTCGTCACTTCCCAACGTAAATTTACCAGCTTATTATATCAATATAGAGTATGCATTGTCAATGGAAAATAGGACAAATATAGAAAAAACGCCGATACAGTTGTATCGGCGTTTGATTTACCTTAGCGGCACCTATCTTCCCGGGCGGTCGCCCGCCAAGTATTGTCGGCACGGTGGAGCTTAACTGCCGTGTTCGGTATGGGTACGGGTGTTCCCTCCATGTCATCGCCACTAAGTCACTAAACGATATATATTCCTTTCCTCATAGTCTCCTTGGTCAAGCCCTCGGTCTATTAGTATCACTCAGCTCCATACATTACTGCACTTCCACCTGTGACCTATCAACCACATAGTCTCTATGGGACCTTACCACCTTGCGGTGTGGGATATCTTATCTTGAGGGGGGCTTCACGCTTAGATGCCTTCAGCGTTTATCCCTTCCGCACTTAGCTACCCAGCTGTGCCGTTGGCACGACAACTGGTGCACCAGCGGTGCGTCCATTCCGGTCCTCTCGTACTAGGAACAGCTCCTCTCAAATATCCTTCGCCTGCGACAGATAGGGACCGAACTGTCTCACGACGTTCTGAACCCAGCTCGCGTACCG